>CAYPIM010000100.1:0-15264 GCA_964410795.1 uncultured Lewinella sp.
TTCTCGTCGCGTACCTTAGTACTTTCTTTAAAAATCACATACTTACCAGATGAAAACAATCCACTTACCCCTCCTTGCTCTCCTGGGATTCCTTCTTTGCACCTGCGGCCCCGCCCAAAGTGCTGCCCCCGAAGAAATGACCGACGCAGAAATGCGTACCCACGCCAAGGAACTGGCAAAAAAATACCTGATCACCGATGGTCACGTAGACCTGCCCTACCGCCTGAAGGTGAAAAACTTCAAACTCGACAAGGAGTACCTCGGCATTCCCATTGAAACCGACGCGGGAGATTTCGACTACGTACGCGCCGTGGAGGGCGGCCTGGACGCGCCTTTCATGTCCATCTACATCCCCAGTGGACTGCAAAAAGAGCCCGGTGAGAGCCCCGCCCTCGCCGACAGCCTCATCACGATGGTGAAAGGCATCGCTGACGCTCACCCGGATAAATTCCGCATCACCTACGGCCCGGAAGAAATGATGGCCAACTTCAAAGAAGGCGTCATCAGCCTGCCGATGGGCATGGAAAACGGCTCCCCGATTGAAGACAAGATTGAGCGTGTACAGGAATACAAAGACAAGGGCATCAGCTACATCACCCTCACCCACGCCAAGGACAACCTGATCTGTGATTCCAGCTACGACACCACCGCCACCCACGGTGGGCTGAGCGACTTCGGCCGCGAGGTAGTACAGGAGATGAACCGCGTTGGCATCATGGTAGACATCAGCCACGTATCCGACAGCACCTTCTGGCAAGTTGTGGAAATGACCGACGTGCCGATGATCGCCAGCCACAGTAGCGTCCGGCACTTCACACCCGGCTTCGAGCGGAACATGAACGACGAGATGATCACCCGCCTCGGAGAAGAAGGTGGCGTGATCCAGATCAACTTCGGCTCCACCTTTCTCGACGGTGCGCTGCGCAGCTACCAGGATAGCATCCGGGGTGTATTCCTCGAAATGCTAGCGGAAAAAGGCCTCAAGTACGGCGACGAGGGAACCAGAGAAATGGGCGAAAAATTTGAAAATGAACACCCAAAACTCTTCTCCGACCTGAACATGGTTGCCGATCACATTGACCGCGTAGTGGAGCTGGCCGGCATCGATCACGTAGGCTTTGGCTCCGACTTCGACGGCGTAGGCGACTCTCTGCCCACCGGCCTCAAAGACGTATCCGACTTTCCCAACCTAATTTATACCCTCCTGAAGCGCGGCTATACGGAGGAAGACATCGAGAAAATCTGCTCCGGGAATGTCCTCCGCGTTTGGCGAGCGGTGGAAGCTGCGGCTAAGGCTAAATAATTCGCCCACTAACTCTCGCTAAAGACCCAACTGTCGCTACCCGGCAAGCTCGAACGGCCTGCGGGTAGTTGCTTATTATCCACCAGCAAGAAACCACTTAAATTACAAAATCGATAACGTAATTTACGTTATCGATTTTGTTTAAAATGACACTGGAATTAGTTACTAACAGGATTAGTTAAGAATCAATTTGCTGTAATTCGAGCTCTCATCATCTCCTAATTTAAGTATATAAATTCCTTTTTCTAAAGATGAAAAATCAAAATTCAAATGATTTATCCCTTTTTCTAATGATCGAATTTGATCTGTGACTAAATTACCTGATACATCAAAGACTGAAATAAGGATAAGCTTTGATGCTTCAGAAGATAAATCCATATTAACTAGTCCCAATCGGCTTGGATTCGGGTAAATCATTCCACTAGATGCGTCTATCCTTTCAAAACGGGCACTTACGATATCGCTATATTCAAATTGACCATCAAAATCTATTTGCTTTAATCGATAGTAACTTAGGCCAATATAAGGTTCCATAATTGCAAATGAATAATCGTTTTGTATTGTGAAGCTACCATTGCCTTTGACCTCCCCTAACTTTTGAAAGGTTTCACCATCTTCACTCATTTCAATCTCAAATTTTTCATTGTTTAATTCTGAGGCAGTTTGCCATTGCAATTCAAGACTTTTATCCTTCTCAACTACTATGAAATTAATCAACTCTACTGGTAGTATAACACCAGTAGTTCCACTTCCGGTGATAATCGGAGTACCAGATGCGGGGTCATCTATTACATAAGCACCGACAGCAGAATTTGGAGGATTTAGTGTCGTAACTGCATCACTATGTGAAAGTAAGAGCCCGCTACAACAAATAACCTCCCATCGAGTTCCAGACCAAGATATAGTAATATTGTCACCAGATCCCGATTCAGAATAACTATGTTTACCATTAACAAGTCCATCGTAAGTGAGTGTAAGATTCCCTCCAGAAAGATTATCCTGATAAATTACGGTTGTCCCCGCCTGACCAAAGACAACAGAAGTAGACATAAAAAGTAGTAACAAAAATAAGATAGATGTTTTGTTCATCATTTTGGTTTTTCAAGTTAAAAATAAAGCTTATCTTAAATGGCAAAGAGTACCATCAAGGTTTTGAAATTCAATATAAATTTATGTTCAAAGCACATTGAATTCTTGATCAAAAATAAATGTACCACATAATTTGTAATTAATCATTTTTTTTATAAAAAATATAAATAATTTGTTTGAACTTAGGGTGCGATTGCGATCTGGCCGTAGCTAGTAGTAGAAAAGATAACGGTAGAGATTAGCATCTTTAGGGTGCTAAAATCCAGATAAGATGACTCTCTCCACCGTCGGCGCTAAGGTGTCAGACTTTTTGTATAACTCCATAATAGATGGTCTTTCCACTTGGGTAGAGGCTTTGATTGAGGGGGATTTACAGCATGTTGAGCAGCAGCTTTCCGAGACTTGCTGCACTATTTTCAACAACGTGATGGACCATATTTTACCGTACGCTGCCAAAGAAATCATATGCCTAAGCGAATAGGTAAGAAAAAGCGAAAGCAATATCTTGATGAGATGAAGGGTGCGCTCAAAGCAGGCGATACCGATGCAATTTACTTGACTTGCCAATCGGTTTTTAAGCGGCCAAGTCAATTGGTACGTTGTTGGATCAACTACTTCGTCAAGCACCACGAGCGTATGCAATACGCTGATTTTGAATCAGCTAAACCCAGTAAAG
Source organism: uncultured Lewinella sp. (assembly GCA_964410795.1). GTDB lineage: Bacteria > Bacteroidota > Bacteroidia > Chitinophagales > Saprospiraceae > Neolewinella. The sequence goes on from CAYPIM010000100.1 coordinate 3,069, forward strand.
GGAGTAGTATTGTAGAATCGACGATCCGCCGAGTTATCAATCTTCGTTTCAAGAATGCATCGACCTTTTGGCTGGCAGAAAACCTGGAGAAACTATACTTCCTACGATGTGCCATGCTGTCTGGACGCTGGAATACGGTCATCAGAAACTTGGCTAACCCAGCGAAATGACGTGGACAGATTGAAATTACACCCCATGAATCATCAAATTAAGAAACACATCAGGATCCTTGCGGAACGATTCAACCATCATATAAAATATGAAAAGAATGAAGTTGAATTAAAAAATGACATTAACGAAATCACTCTCAGCTCTCCAGACAAATATGGAACAATTGTAAAATACAATTCTAAAGAAGGTGTCAATCAGGTTAAGGTAATTGAAACAAGGAATCAACTTCTCTTAGGAGTAACTATTCAACGGCCACACACTCAAGTTAACTTCTTTTACAATCGTTTACATATGCAGCTATGGAGGTTATAGCGATTCTAATACATTTACAGAAAAACCTTTCTGCTTTCAGCTTTTAATCCTCCATCATATGAATACCTGTCGAAACATTGTCTGCTGCTTATTGCTGACGATTAGCCTTGGTCTTAACGGACAAGTTCAGGAAACGGCTCTCACTCCAGCCTTTAAGCAAGAAACCATTGACCGCTTAGCCCAGCAAATGAACGACCACTACGTTCTTCCTGAGGTAGCCCAAAAGACTAGCGACCACCTAAAATCCCGATTAAAGGCAGGCTATTTTGATGAGTTTGACGACCTGGAGGCCTTTGCTAAAGCCCTGACGACCGAAGCCCGGTCCGTCAGTAAGGATAAACACATACTGGTCCGAAAAGAGCGGCCACAGGGAAAAAAAGAAAAACCCATGGCCAAGCTACTCAAAGACCATATGTACCGCATGGCGTACCACCGAAAAGATAACGGAGGCTTCCGGGAGGCAAAAATGCTGGAGGATAATGTTGGTTATATTGACTTACGAAGTTTTGCCCCACTGCCCGTTGGCCAGCCCTTTGCCGACAGCTTCATGAAGCTCCTCGCGTCCTCGGATGCTATGATCATTGACCTCCGGTTCAACGGAGGAGGAGACCCCGCAATGGTTCAGTATCTATGTAGTTACTTCTTCGACGAGAAGACGCATCTCAATAGCCTCTATTTCAGGGAAGGCGACCGTACGGACGAGTTTTGGACACTAGATTCTGTCAACGGGCAGAAACTGTCCGACATCCCCTTATTCGTTCTCACCGGCGAACGTACTTTTTCCGGCGCCGAAGAGTTTTCCTACAATATGCAAACCCAAAAGCGCGCAACACTGGTAGGCCAGACCACCCGTGGTGGCGCCAACCCGGGCACAATGATGCCGCTGAACGAAAAGCTCGCGGCGTTCATCCCAACCGGCATGGCGATCAACCCAATAACCAAAACCAACTGGGAAGGCGTTGGCGTAATACCTGAGATAAAGACCAAATCGGAAGACGCCTTTGAAACAGCCTACGGCCTCGCCAAGACTGCCGCCAGCGCATACCGTGAGCAAGAAGACAAAAAAACGGAAGCGCTCTTTGCCCGCCTTCTCGAATCCATTGAGCCATCTGAAGGCCCATCCGGAGAAGAAATGATTTTCCAAAACCTGAAAGCCTGCACCAAGGCAGGTCTACTTCAGGAATGGCAAATTAATTTCATGGGCTATGAATATTTGAACAGCCTCAACGATCCAAAGATGGCCGAAAGCATTTTGCGGGCCAACACACTTTTATTCCCAGCATCTGCCAACGCTTATGACAGTTATGGTGAAGCCCTTGCCGCCAACGGAAAGATGGAAACCTCGCTAGAAAACTATAAGAAAGCCGTTGAACTTGCCCGAGCAGGCAACGCACCTAACTTACAACTCTTCGAGGACAACCTGAAGAAGGCAGAAAAGAAAATGGAGTAATGCCCTCCGGAAGGATTCATTAGACGCTACGCCAGTTCTTTATCAAGTAACTGCCTCAGTACCTTAATCATCTTCTTCTCCACGTACTTATAAGACATTTCCTCCTTGCCCGTATAAATAAACATCAGGGCAATCTGCCGCTCCGGCACTACGCCCGGCTCAGTGTGCGCGCCAATCAAGTGCTTGTTCAGGCGGTAGGCTTCGCGCATTAACCGTTTAATCCGATTACGGTCAACCGCTTTTTTGAAACGCCGCTTAGGCACTACGAAAGCCGCCTGAAAAGGGAATGGTCCACGCTGTTCCTCCGTTTTGGCGTAGGCCAACCGGATAGGATAGGAATTGGCTGATTTACCAGCCTTTCCGAATAGCCGCCCGATCTCCTTACGAGATTTTAAGCGCTCCTGGTTGTGGAATTTGTTGGTGATGTGGCAAGGTGGTTTTGTGGTAATGTAGTACGGTAATTTTGTAGTAGTGTAATAGCTGCCGCACGGACGAAGTGAGCATCCAAACCTTCCCTCTCCCATGGAGAGGGGCTGGGGGTGAGGTTACGAACTAAGCAAGCATCCACACGCCAACAAGTAATAGCGCCCTACTACCGAGCTATACTACTCCCCCGCAGCCTCAAAGGCGGCAACCACCTTCTTCATCCGCCGCGCATTAGCGCCCATATCGCTATGTCCTACCCGGCTGGCGCTGCGGTAGTGGATGAGCTTCGCTTCTTCATCGAAAAGAAATTCTACATCATCGATGAACGGGATGATGCGGGTTTTGAAGGTATAGTGGAGGTAATTGTCGGCTTCCGTTTTCAGGCGGGTGCGAGGCATTCCGTCAATAGCTGTCATGAGACGGGCCTTTGCGTCGGCCATGGAGCCGGTGTAGGCAATGGGGTCACGTTTCTTGGCCTCCTGATCAGTTTGAGTACTGACGCAGTTGGGGCTTTGGGGGCAGGGCTTGAGTTCGGTGGGCATACTTGAGTTGGCGTAAATTGTTTTGGAGAGGGCTTCTTTGTCGGCAGCAGTGAGGGCCTGATTCAGGCTCAGGCTGGCCAGCAATTTATCGTCGTCGATGCCACGTACTTCGGCGAGCAATTCGGGGCCGGTAGGCTTCCAGACGTAATGCAGTAGGCCGTAGTTCTTCACCCCAATCAGCGGACTAATCCGGTAGGCGTTTTCTTCATCAGCGGCTTCGTAAGAATGAGTAAGGCCGCTGGAGGTCATCTCGTAAACGGGGTAATCTCCAACATTTACCTGGCTGATTTCTGCAATGTGCCGGTCTCCACTAATGAGTAGCGGGAGGTTTGGCCGGGTAGTGTTCAGCAGCGCGAGTATGCGTTTGCGGGCGTTGGGGAAGTTGGCCCATTTTTCATAGCCATGCTCTTCGGGCAGTACCTGGATGCTGCTGGCAATCACGTGAGCCGCAGCTTCATTCTTTTGCAATTCAACTTCCAGCCAGGCCCACTGGGCCTCGCCCAAGATGTCTCCGGTTTCGTTCTGGCCGTAGCGATGGCCTTCTTTGGTAGGCTCCACTACTGCATCACGGAAGTAGCGGCTGTCCAGCAAGATTACTTTCACCGCTCTTTCGCCTTCATCGATAAGGTAGCTTTGGTAGCTGCCTTCGCGGCTGCGCACGGCGGCATCAGCGGGCACATCCAGAAATTCCAGGAGGTATTCTTTAGCGGTAGCTTTATGCTCATACTCCTTCCCGCCGTCGTTCAGGCCGTAGTCGTGGTCGTCGTAGATACCGTAGAGTTCGTCTACGTTTTCAACAAATTCTGCGTAGCCCGTCACCTTCTTCTGAATATCATATTGTTCGGCGAGCCCCTCAATACCATAACGATCCGCGTAGATAATATCACCCAACCAGAGCCAGACGTCGGGCTTGTGGGCACCAATCATTGGCCAAAAATTCTGCGGTTTATTCTGGCGGTTACAGCTCCCGAAGGCGATGGTCGTCACCTCAGTATCCGTTGGGCCCGCTTCCATTTGCAGCACTGCCGGTTGTACCGACTCGGATACTTCAGCTTGCCAAAAAAGGAAAGCGATGAAGGCAAAGGCAAGGGCAACAATAATTTTCAGGCTGGTCTTAAGCATAGCGGCGGCGGACTAATTCGATGAATTCACGAGCGGTTTCTTTCTTGTCTTCTTCCGTCCACTCAAAGCGTCGGGCCAGGCTTTCCAGCACGGGCTGGGCGGCCGCTTCCGAACCCGAAGTGTTTAGGGTGCGCAGGGTGGTGTTCAGCAATTCGTTATCGCCGCCAAAAAGGTCACGGGTAAAAAGTGCCCGGTTGTTGATGGTCAACGATTTGGTCAGGTCTTTAAGCGGCTGGCGGCCAAATGGGTTTCCGTGCGGGTCTTCCACGAACAGTGCTTTTACGGCACCGGAAACAGCGGTCTTCACCGGTGGAGGCGGAGGAGCAGGAGCTGGCTTAGGCGCAGGTGGTGGTGGCGTAGGCTTGGGCACTTCCACAACGGGTGCTGGCTTAGGCGGCGCAGGCTTGGGTGCTGGTGTAGGCGCTGGCGGTTTCACTTCCGCAACGGGCGTTACGGGTGCAGGCGGCACATAAGGAGGAGGCGCGGGCGCAGGTGCAGGGGCCGGTGAAGGAGCAGTGGGAGGCGTCACGTGCTTCACCCGAACCATTCCCCCTTCGGCGTACAGTTCGTACAGTTCCCGCAGGTACCCGAGCATAAGGTCCCGTTCCATAGCGGAGAGCTTGCCTCCTTCATCCAAATGAAAGCTTTTGTGCAGGGCGGTGATGCGGCTGATGAGGCGGTCGGCGGAAGACTGGGACATAAAGTTGGACTATTGGTTCTTTAGTAGGTAAGATCGTTGGCATACCAGTTTCGGATGCGGTACTTTTACGCGAAGATAATTTATCCATCCGGTTTGGTCATCGCATAAGCAGTAACATCTGCTATTTCTGCGAAACAGCCATCAATCTAAAGGATTAACGAACAAAAAGACTAATAAACTATGTTTCTGGAGCCTCACTTCAGCGGTCAACGCAGCGGATGGATAGAAGTTATCTGTGGCAGTATGTTTTCTGGCAAAACGGAAGAATTAATTCGTCGGCTAAAGCGGGCCCGCATTGCCGGGCAGCCCGTAGAAGTATTTAAGCCTAAGATTGACACACGCTACGGCGAATCTGAGGTAGTGTCCCATGACCGTAATTCCCTGCTGGCCACCCCAATCTCCGACACGAGCAAGCTGCTCAATGTCTCCGATGAAGTAACCGTCATTGGGCTGGACGAAGCACAGTTCTTCGAAGAAGCCGTAGTTGACCACGTCATCGAACTGGCCAACCGTGGTAAGCGGGTTGTCATCGCTGGCCTGGATATGGACTTCCGGGGGAAGCCCTTCGGCCCCATCTGCCAGCTACTGGCAGTGGCGGAATACATCACCAAGGTGCACGCCATCTGCTCGCACTGTGGCGCACTCGCCACTCATTCCTACCGTAAAACCCAAAGCCAGGATACCGTAGTGTTAGGCGAGACCGACCTGTACGAGGCACGCTGCCGTCGGTGTTACGGAATGGGGAATATTCTGGATTTGAAGTGACGCATTTTAGGGAAGCCTCTACTGAATATCTTCCTCGTCAAACTTTCCAAATACCCGGCAAGTAAGCACCGTCAGGTCGTCCGGAAATTCGTTGTTCTGACGGAAGTCGTTCAGCTCTCGCACTAGTGCGTTGTTCACCGCTTTGGCCGAGCGGCCGTGCTGTCGGCGCATGAAACGGTAAAGAATTTCCTCTTCGTAGGTTTCTCCGGCCATGTTCTGTAAGTCCGTTAGCCCATCGGTATACGTAAGAATCAGGGCCTGGTCAGGAACTTCAAGTTTACCGACTTCAAGCATGGGCAGCTCGTCTATTGAGCCGAGCACCAGCGTCCCTTCGGTCAGTAGTTTTATCCCGTTTTCATGGACCAGCACGGGCGGCGGATGGCCGGCGTTTACATAGCTAAGCTCGTTGGTCTCAATATCGTATTCTGCGACAAAGAAGGTGATGAAACGTTCGCCGTTTGTAATCTTGTATACGGCATTATTTATCTCACAAACGAAATCATAAAGACTTGATCGCTTCTGAATCAGGGTATGGAAGTTGGCTTGAAAATTAGCCATCAGCAACGCCGCACTAACGCCTTTCCCCGTAACGTCTCCAATACAGAAGACCAACTTACCGTCATCAAACTCTCTAAAATCAATGTAATCGCCACCAACGCCTAACTTCGGCTGATAGATGGTGCTGATCTCGTACTCTTCCTGCATTGGAAACCGATCAGGAATTAACATTTTTTGCACCTTGGCCCCCAGGTCCATATCAGCTTCGAGTCGTTCTTGCTCTATCTGACGGCGGAACAAACGCTTATTTTCAATGGCCACTGCTATCACGTTTGTGATGGTAGTGATGATTTGAACACGCTCGTACATATCCTCCTGGTCTTCAAACTGACCAATCAAAATGTAAGCAATCGGGCGTTCCTTGTGGAGGACGGGAACGATATACTCAAAAAACGAAAAGAAAGATTCATCTTCCTCTTCCAAAACGGCAGGGCGGGTGAATTGCTGGAGCTCCGTGCCGAGGTCAATTGTCGGAACTTCAATTTCATCCAAACCAATGGATGCGGCAATTAGCCAAGCGTTATCGTTCGCGCTGCTCCGCACCATTAGGGCCATCCGGGTAAGCTTTAATTCCTTCCGCAGGAAAACCCGGTACATCCCGAAAAGGTCTTCGGCCGCAACGTTGTTATTGATCGCCTGCGTAATTTGCAGCAGGCGTTGTACCTGCAGTTGGCGCAGGTGGAGTTCTCTTTCGAGGTTTTGTATGCGAGATAGCGGCTTCGTCATTCAGGACTAGCAAATATATTGGTCTGTGGGGGGATTAGGTAGCTTGTCGAAAAAATAAGATGAAAAGATATTGAATACACAGCTATTTCAGGACGCTGAGCACCTTATCAATCTCCAACTGCACCTTACGGGAATCTACTTCGAGCAAAATCTGCCGCTGCTCTCTTTCCGTTAGGTGAAGGGAAACGGAAGTTTGCAAAGGGTCATCAGCCTGGGGTTCATAGTTAAAGCGGTAGAGGTTGAAGTTTTCTGGCCCGAGCAAATCGGAAAGCTGACCCAGTAATACTTCCTGATCAAGAATTTGAGTGCCAAGAATATTACCGGCTACACCCACCGGGCTGAACAGGTTCTCTATTACGCCCCGGCGGTCGTCTGGGTCTATTTTTTCCGAGTCGCGGAAGGCACTGATCTGAATAAGATGAACCCCCGAAGTATTATCTCGTAACCAGTCCCGAAAAACAGAAAGAAAGCGGGCTGCCGATGCAACGCCATAATTATCTCGATAACCTGCGTCCATAAGCCGGATGGCCGGGCGGGTAGGCAAAACTACAAGTGGGAGCACATAGGGGTAGGTAGCGTTCATCCGCAGGGCGGTAGAAAAGCGCAGACTATCCGCAGATTGCTCGGCTAATAAGCGTCGGAAATCAACCATATCCGGCCGTAAATCCAGGTTACCCTGCTGAGCTGCCGCAGGTGCCGTCATATAACTCACTCCTTGGGGAGAAATCACCATTCGGCGCCCATCCTCAACGATGCTCGGGGTAACGAACAGGAGTGGGATTTCTGCTGCTCGCTCGGGTTCCAGATAGTCAACCAGAGGCTTATCCATCCAGCCTTGGGTATTCAGATTGAATTCGTGCTCGAAGCCGTACGCCCGATCTCGTCGATATTTTACGCCACCAACTTTAACCTCCGTGAACGGTAGGAAGATATCATTACTGACCAGTGAAAAAGCGATTGGATTAAGGAGATCACGCCCGATCCGGTCCAGTCGACTAAGTCCGTTTTGTACAAAAGCAGTATCACTTAAGTAAGCTTCCCGCAGGTAAGCAAGGCCAAGTTCTCCCCCACTGGCCCCCGTCATCAAGCCAGTATGTTGAAGCAGCTTGCCATCGGAACAGGTCTCAATGGTTTGCGCAACATGAACAGCCCACAACGCAGCCGCCAGCCCGCCTCCGCTGGCACAGATCACGAAGAAAGGCGGTTTCTCTTCGGGCTGTTTCTTTTTCCAGTTCTCAAGAATAGCGATGGTCGCTCCCAGGTCCCGGTCCAGTACCAAACTCTCATACTGGGCCATCAGGCGATCATCGTTATACAAGGCTTCGGAACTATAGTCGAGCCCGTAGGCTTGGTTACCATGCTGGTACCATCGTGTGCTGGTAATGAGATTGAAGCCAATCAAAAAAATAATAAGCAACGTAAAGCGCCACTCCGAGAACCAGTAACTGATTGCTCCGATGATGGCGACAAAGAGACTGAAGAGGATTAAAAAGCTTGCCCCTGCTGGAACCTGAAACAAGGGCACATCGATCAGGAAACCTAAAACCGCAAGCACTATTATCGTCCCAACCTGCAATAAGATCGCATTGAGGTGGTTCTGCCGAAATATGCTCATCAGCATCGAAGAGTCGTAGTGAGCAACGGAACGGACCGCCTTACTACTCAGTTTTTCGTTCAAATACGTTTTCACCAAGTACGGATTATCGTACAGGCTCATCAGTTTAGGCGCCAGTGGCTGGGTTTTTTTTCGACGATACCCCCGCCCCCTTGGGGTCTCACCCGGTGCCATATTGGGCGGTGGCTGCCTGAATTTCGGCCGGTAGTAACTGATGTCCCGATTGGTCAGGTTAAAATAAAGGGCGTAAAGAAAAAGACTGATCACCAAGCCCAGAATCAATCCACTCAGGCTTTCTGCCGTTTCCCACCAGGACGGCTGAAAGTTCCCAGAAGGAAGCATAAAGCGCACGACCTGGCTACAGTACAGGAAGAAAAAAAACAGCGGTAGAATCGCATTATTGATACAGTACTTAAAAAACGGGCGGGAAAGGCTGGCCAGAAAATTAAAATAACCACCAATGAGCAAATAAGTACTCAGGTTCCAACTCATCACAAAAAAACCGAAAGCCAGGCCTATGATCAGAAACGGCCAAAAACCGTCGGCTTCAAGGTATTCTGGATCAAGGAAAAGATACTGAATACCAAGTCGCGATCCCAATACGCCACTCATCATCAACGCAAGCAAAACCCACAGCAGTAGCAACAAGGCGTTAGACCGCAAGTGCAGTAATAACAGCTGAACCGAAAAAGAACGGAGAATACCGGTAAGGAAAGCTTGCATGGTCGGGAGCCAAAGTTAGCTGATTACAACCAACTCTGAAAAACTTTCACTGCATCCTGCGGCCGCGCCCTAAAACTCCACGTTGATCAAATCAATAAACTGCTGGATGCGCCCATCAATCATCTCCTTGGTAAGGCCCTGCATCCGGCGGGTACCGAAATCTTCCACTACGAAACTGGCCATGGCCGATCCGTAAATGATGGCACGTTTCAGGTTCGCAAAGCTCGTATCGTCGGTAGCTGCCAGGTAGCCCATGAAGCCGCCAGCAAAGGTGTCTCCCGCGCCGGTGGGGTCCACAACGGTGGGTAAAAGGAGTGCGGGAGCGCTGAACAGCTTATCGCCGTCGAACAACAAAGCACCATGCTCGCCTTTCTTGATGATGAGGATGCGCGGCCCCATCTCCACAATTTTGGCGGCTGCTTTAAGCAGGCTGAGTTCGCCGGAGAGCTGACGCGCCTCTTCGTCGTTGATGACCAGTACGTCAATACGCTTGAGTACTTCCTTAAGCGGCTCCATCGCGATGTCCATCCAGAAATTCATCGTATCCAGGGCGATGAGTTTTGGCTTACTCTCCATCTGGTCAATCACCGTGGCCTGTACCTGTGGGCTCAGGTTACCGAGCATTACGTAGTCCGCATTTCGGTAGTTAGCTGGTACTTTGGGATTAAAATCGGCCAGTACATTGAGCTGGGTATCAAGCGTGTCGCGTCCCATCATGTCGTCGTGGTAACGGCCGGCCCAGTAAAAAGACTTACCGTCGGGCACAACCTCCACTCCCTCCAGGTCTGCACCACGGCGCTTCAGGTCGTTAAGAAAATCCTGATTATAATCTCCACCAATAATGGAGACAAGTTGAACGGGCTTCACCAGTTGTGTGGCGGCCATAGCGATGTAAGTACAGCTACCTGCTTCAATCATTTTTACTTCGCCGAAAGGCGTGTAAACGTCGTCGTAGGCGATGGTTCCAATGGCTAGAAGAGACATATTATTCAAGTTGCAGGTTGCAGGTTGCAGGTTGGCCCGTCACGCATGCCACACGGCAACCTGCAACTTGTAACCTGCAACCTGTAATAAACAAAAAGCCGGGCACGATGACTCGTACTCGACTTTTTAATGCGCCTCAGAAAGGGCTCGAACCTTTGACCTACGGATTAACAGTCCGCCGCTCTAACCAACTGAGCTACTGAGGCATATTTTCGTTGCGGGTGCAAATGTACGATGGGTTCTTATATCTCGCAATAGAGAACGCTAAATTTTATAAAATTAAATGCTTGATTGTCCTGCAAGAAGTTTTGCCTTAGCACTTTCCGCCTCCCGCATTAGGTTCACCCGTGAAAGGATTAGCCACCCCAAGCCCGCAAAGGCACAGCAGGTAAAAGTCGCAGCACCGTAGCCATACCATTCCGCTACGCGGAAACCTATCAGCGGAGTGAGGACGAAAGCAGCCGAATAACTGGCCGAAAGCAACCCCAGGTATTCTCCCCGTCGAGCCGGAGGCGAATGCGTTGAAACGTAGGTATTCGTAAAAGGCATGTATAAGATTTCACCAACCGTCAGGATCATAACCATCCCAAGCACCGCCAGGAACCCAAACGTCAAGATTCCCGGCAGAATAAAGTAAGACAGGATGATTAGCCCTGAGCCCGTCAGCATTACCGGAATTGGTTTCAGTCGCCGCTCCACCACATAGAGTGTTGGCATCTCGAGGGCCACGATCACAACACCGCTTATGGTGAAAAGCCAGCCAATGGCCCGTTCGTCCAGGCCAGACTCTTTTAGGTACACAGGGAAGGTGGAAAAGAGCTGAAAGAAACACATCATGATGCCCATATTCGCGACCACAAAGGCTAGTAGCCAGAGTTGTTTATGAGCAGGCGCGGCCGCAGGTGCAGGGGAAGTTAAAGGAGCATCGAGTACATCTTTTAACTTAGGATCGGGCCGGGCCACCAGCGGCTTCGCCGTCTCATCCGCCGGAAGCGCCACGAAGAAAACCAGCGCAGCCAACAGGAAGGTGAGTCCATCTCCCCAGAACATCAACTCAAAACCGTAATTATAGATGAGGTAGCCACCGAGTGCCGGGCCGATGCTAAAACCAAGGTTTACGGCAAGCCGCTGTAAGCCGTAAGCCTGCGTGAGTTTTCCGGGAGGAGCGTAAATTGCTATAGCGGCCCGGTTGGCTGGCCGGAAGGCATCCGCCCAGAGGGAGATACTAAAAGCCAGCAGGCATAAGGCCCAAAACTCCGTTACCTGCCCCAGTAGAATATTCAATACTCCCGCCCCAACCATACTGTACAACTGTATGTGCCAGGAGCCGAAGCGATCATTGAGCAGGCCGCCAATGTAATTACCCAATACCCCCCCAAAACCAAAGGCCGCCATAACGTAGCTCGCCTTTATGGGCTCAAAGCCCTGCTTATCGATAAGGTAGACAGAAAGGAAGGCCACTACCATTGCTCCACTTCGATTGACCAGCAAAACAAGTGCCAACAACCATACCTTGCGCGGCAAACCAGCAAAGGATTTCTTGTAGAGATCGAAGATTTTAAATAACGACGCTTGTATTGATGTCTTCATTCCATTATGTTGGGGTGCACATAACCCCTAACTTCCGCGGGAAGTTCCGCCATTCGGCGTAAGTTTGCACTCTTATTTGTAATGGACCCCCTATGGCGGTAAACAAGGAAAAATTGATGCTTGGCGGTCTCCGTCGCCTGCTCAACGGCACAGCACGGGTTTACCGCCGTGGTGCTGGCAAGATGGCCTACTACTTCCTCACCAATCCACGTCGTCTGGCCGACGACCCCGGTACGGACGAATTTTTGACGGAAGCAGATCACTCAGATTTCGCCTTCGGAGATCAGAACATCCACTGCTACCACTGGCCAGGAGATGGACCTTCCGTACTGCTACTGCACGGCTGGGAGAGTTCCTCCGCTCGTTGGTTTGCCATGTACGAACCGATGCGTAAGGCAGGTTTCAACATCTACGCCATCGATGCCCCCGCCCACGGCCGTAGCGAAGGCAAGAAGTTTAACGTCTTTATGTACTGCCAGGTGCTGGATGCCTACTTCAAAACCCTTGGCTTC
>CAYPIM010000100.1:15364-20426 GCA_964410795.1 uncultured Lewinella sp.
GATGACGTTGCCCCCATTGACGGCGCACGCAAAATGCACGCCAACTGGCCCGGGGCGGAATTAAAAACCACCAAAGGGAGGGGACACAGCCTGACGGGAGAACTCGTGCCAGCCATAGTGGTTGAATATATAACTAAGGCTGAAACAGAAGGGTAATACAACCTAGTGGCCCCAAACGGGTTTCCACCTCAAACTATAAATGGGCTCGTCTCCATCATCCGCCCACCCTTAGTGGACGAACGAAAGCTTCAAAACAACAACCATGTCCCGAACAGACGTAAATACCCTAGGCGAGTTTGGCCTGATTGAACACCTTACCCGCACCTTCAAAACGCGGCAGCCCACTACTGTGCTCGGCGTAGGAGACGATGCCGCAATTATCGAAACCGGCGGCGACGAGCAACTCGTAGTCAGTACCGATATGCTGGTAGAAGGTATTCACTTCGATTTCGCTTATACCCCACTTAAGCATCTTGGCTACAAGGCTGTAGCCGTTAATGTTTCGGACATCTGTGCAATGAACGCCCGCCCGCAACAGATCACCGTTAGCATTGCCATCAGTAATCGCTTCAGCGTGGAGGCACTCGACGAGTTTTATGCTGGCATCTATGCCGCTTGCGAGACCTACGGCGTTGACCTCGTTGGTGGAGACACAACCAGTTCCAATAAAGGCCTTTACATTTCCGTCACCGCCATTGGCCGCGCGCCGAAGGGGCGCATCACGCGGCGCAGCGGTGCCAAAGTGGGCGATCTGGTTTGCATCACCGGCCACCTCGGCAGCGCCTACCTCGGCCTTCAGCTCCTGGAGCGAGAAAAGCAGGTCTACCTCGCCAACCCAGAGATGCAGCCGGAGATGAAACCTGAGCACAAAGATCTATACGCCGCCATCCTCCGCCCTGAAGCCCGGACGGACATGGTAGATCTCTTCGCCAAAAACAACATCGTCCCTACCTCCATGATCGACATCTCCGACGGCCTGGCCAGTGAGATCATCCACATCTGTAAAGCCAGTGGAGTAGGAGCCATCATTGAAGAGGGTAACGTTCCGATTAAACAGGAGGCCCAGGTTCAGGCTATAGATTTTGGACTGGACCCCATCACCTGCGCCCTCTCCGGTGGCGAAGACTACGAATTACTCTTCACCATCTCTCCCGAAGACGTTGAGAAAATCCGCTTTCTGCCAGACCTCTACATCTCCGGCGAAATTGTCGCGGCGGAAGACGGCGTAAAACTGCATACTACCGGTGGCAATATTCACGAGATCACGGCTCAGGGGTGGAATCATTTTGATAAGTAGGCCGGTTGCCCGGCCTTCAGGCCGTGCGGGTTCATCAGCCTTCAGGCTGACATTCCGGTAGTCACGGCTTCAGCCGCTGGCTTGTTTTTTGCCAGGCCGCAGAAGATAAATCGTATCCACCAATCTAAATATAATCTGCATCTACACCCATAAGTGAACCATTATGAAGGGCGTAATAGATTTTGAGGAGAAAGAAAAGCCCTGGCTAGCGACAGCTATATGTGCTTGGTGGCCCTAAGAATGGAATTAGACGAGCAGCAACCATATTAAACCTGACTTGGCTAATAATTTTCACTTGGGCTTGGTTCACTAATTCTTTTTAAGTCTTCAAGCATGGCGGCTAAAGCCACCGCTACCTTTACGACGGGCAATTTGCCCATCAATCGCTTCGCCGCAACAAACGTTGGCCTTAAGGCCAACGGACCATCACGGTCTGAAGACCGGGCAACCAACCTTGCACCTGCGACCGCGCCAAAAAAACGTCAAAACGGATACCCCAAGCCCAGCTGAAAAGTCAAGTCCCTAAGCCCAAAGCCATTGAAGTTTCGCCAGTAGGCGCTTTCAGGAATATCGCTTCCGTCTCGTATGAGTGGTAAGCCGCCGCCATCCTGAGGGTAATTGTAGCGAAGGGGTAAGGCCACGTCGAGCCGGAAGATGAAATAGCTCAGATCAACCCGCAAACCACTACCTGCTCCGACGGCAAGCTGACGATAAAAGGGCTGATGAACAAACGAGCCATCCGGCGCAGCCCGCTTTGAAAACAGGAACTGAGACCCCGGCCGGTCCGCAAGCGAATCAAGGGTCCAGATGTTACCGATATCGGCAAAGATGGCTCCTTTAAAAAAACCTGCGATGGGAAAACGGTACTCCAGATTGAGTTCCATCCGGAGGTCTCCGGTCTGGAAGAGTCGTAAGTTGTTTTCAGTATCCAGACTCAGTGGGTCAACGTAGCCTCCAGGACCGAGGGCTCGCGGCTGCCACGCTCGCATAGAATTGGCTCCTCCAGAAAAAAACTGTTTCACGTAAGGTACCGCCTCCGAGCCGCCAAAAGGCCTGCCTGCGGCCACCAAAAAACGAGCAGCAAAAGAATTCAGCGGTGTATACTTCTTCAAGTAATGAACGTCAGCCGTTAACAGTGCATATTTAGCAAAGGTGGCACCTTGCTTCGGGATAAAAGTCTCGTCTATTTCACTAAACGCGTTAAATACGTCATTGATCAAACTCAGCTCTGCGCCGGCCAATTCAAAGTTTCCGTAAATTGAAATTGAGCGGCCACGGACGTCCGGCCGGCCAGTACGCGTATACTCCAGATTGCGAAACAGCAAGGAGAAAAAATATTGTTCTCCAATGCTGTTGGCTAAGAATTCGCTGTCCATCAGAATGGTATCGAAAGCTGGTTCGATGATAGGGTCGAGCACATCAATGGCAAAGTGATTGATCCGGTAGTTGGTTATTTGCGATCGTTTGAAGTCGTAGCCGAGGCGGGCGTTGAAGAGGGTGTAGGCATAGAAATTCTGAATCAGCAGGTACTCATAACCGATACTGTACCGGGTACTGGCCCGTTCGCGAAGTTGATCCAGAAAATTGTCAGACACGATCCGCTTTCCGAAAGGAGATGGTATTTTGTTCAGGAAGTTATACATTCCAAAATCCCGGAAACGGGGGAGGTAAAGACTCACATTTGCTGAAAGGTCTACTGTATTGAGGAAAGGGGCATTAGCATCCGGGACGGGATTAATCTCCGCACCCGCCCGGAGGCTGGTCACCAAAAGTTCTGCCCCGCCAAAAACATTTCGGTTTCGGAAACTCGGCGTTACACTAAGACCAAGCAAGTTCGCCGCCCCAATACCGCCGTTACGGTTGGTATAGTTGAAGTCCAGGTCAGCCCCTAAAGACATTTTATCGTTCGGAGTGAGTTGAATTTGATAGTTGATCACATCCGACTCTGCCTCGTCTATTTGTTGGTTTATTCGAACAAAGCGGTAAATCCCCAGACCGTTGAGGGAAAGGTTGGTCTTTTCCAAGTCATCCCGATTATGAAGCTTCCCCTGTTCCATATAAATACTCTTCCGCAACAATGCCGGCCGGACGCGGAAGCGGGGCTCATTAGAAAGGAAGCGGATATCGTTTATAACTGTATCCAATAAGTAGCCGCCGCCCGGAGCAATAGGCGCGAAATCTGTATACACCGTAACCTTCCCTACCCGAAACTGTTGGTAAGCATTCTCCCGCTGTGGCGGAAGCACATTGAGGTAAACATCAGCATACCCACTGCGACGGAAAGTATCTATCTCCAGTTCGTCAAAATAAGCCCCGCTGAAATAAGCGAAGCCCTGGTTCCTGAGAAAACGACTGATGCGGGATTTTTCACGATCAAATTTATTTAGGTCCAGCGGTGTACCAGTTTTCAACTCACTGTCTGCCAGGGTTAGTTGTAGTAAGCTATCTAATAGCGGCTCCGGGCTAGAGAAGCGTACCGAATCGATTAGGAAACGGCGGTTGGCTTCAACGTGATAGATCAGTTTTACCTGTCGGCGGCGGTTACGGTCTGCTTCATGGTAGACGGAAGCCTTGAAGTAACCGAGTCGCTGCAGGTAGGAGGCCATGTCTTCGGCCGATACCCGGCTCAGGCTGTCTTTGTATACAGCTGGTGGCTGACCGAGCGTATTGCGCAGGAACCGATCAATGCGGGTTGTATCTTTTGGTTTACTGTTCTTCAGGTAAAAAGACTCCCGAGGAAAAAGGAAAAGAAAGTTATCGTTTGGTTGCTGACGGGACAGGGTGGAAAGCTGGTAGGCCACATCTACCCGGTTATCAATGGACTTGGGGTCAACCAGGCGAACGGTATTCTTTACGAGCAGCTCATCGTTGTCCGCAAGATATTTGGTAGTATTGCAGGATGTCAGGAAAGCGATGGTCAACAACATGACCAGCCCCACCGGGCAAAAAACCCGCGCCAATATGCCCCTAAGCTCCGGTA
The DNA here is from genome assembly GCA_964410795.1 of uncultured Lewinella sp. Taxonomy (GTDB): domain Bacteria; phylum Bacteroidota; class Bacteroidia; order Chitinophagales; family Saprospiraceae; genus Neolewinella. The sequence goes on from CAYPIM010000100.1 coordinate 19,642, forward strand.
CCATAAAATTCATAAGCAGCCTTCGTCAGCGGAAGTTTCGGCAAAATTACCACAAATTCACCGCAGAGGGCGGTAGAATCGTTGGTGAACTTCTTTCTCAAACGCGTTATGTGGTCGATCACGTCTACGCTCTTGAAGAATGGGTCGTTAGCCAGTCCGAATTTCCATCCGTTCCTTTAACGGTGGTCACCCCCAAAGAATTGGGTAGAATCTCCCAACTTCGCACGGCCAATCAGGTACTCGCGGTAGTTAACCTTCCTGATCAGGATCCCGGCCTCCCCTCCGGGATGGCCGAAGGGTGGTCGTTGTACCTCGATGGTGTACAATCACCCAGCAATCTTGGGGCCCTGTTACGAATTGCGGATTGGTTTGGTTTTCACCATGTCATTGCGGGTGCTGGCACAGCTGATTTGTACAACAGCAAGAGCATTCAAGCCACAATGGGTTCCTTTCTTCGCATCGACTTTCGTAAGGGCGATCTGGCCAAGGCCACCGAAGAATTCCCCAACTTAACCGTATTTGGTGCTGACCTCAAAGGGGAAAACATATACCGCATCGAGCCGCCCACGGCGGGAATTCTGGTCATCGGGGCAGAAGGGCCGGGCGTAAGTCAGGCGGCGCGGACGCAGGTGCAAAGATGGTTGACCATCCCACGCGCGCCCGGCCGCAAAGCCGAAAGCCTGAACGCTGCCGTTGCTGCGGGAATTCTATGTGGAGGACTTACTAGATTGATGGATTGATAGCAGGTAGATTGATAGTGCTACCGCAAGGCTTACTAGATTGAT
>CAYPIM010000101.1:0-20362 GCA_964410795.1 uncultured Lewinella sp.
TCACCAAGAAGAAGATCAAAGGTAAGCCGGACGCCTTCATCAAGGTTAAGTTCGCCGCAGAACTAAAACCTTACCTACTTGAGCTGAAGGAGTACACCTCTTATGACCTTAAGTACATCCTCCGCCTTCCCAACTCTTACGCCTTCCGGATGTATGAGATTCTCAAAAGCTTCGAGTTTCGTAAAAAGAAAACCATTGAGTTCCAGGAGCTGAAAGAGATGATTGGTGCCGCCGAAATCTCCTTTGATAAGGATGGGGTAAAGCAGGTGAAAGACCTCTATCCATTGTTCGGGAGCTTCAAGCAGAAGATCCTCAACAAAGCCCAGAAGCACATCAACAACAATACGGATATTCGCTTCGAGTTTGATCCCGTTAAGACCGGTCGTAAGATCACTGCCATCACCTTCACCGTATTCAAGAATGAGGTGATCGAGCTGGAGGACGTAACCCCCGAACTTCCGTTCATCGATCCCAACGACGAGGACCGACTCGTTAACCGCTTCCTACAGCAAGTAGGGGAGTGGGTGGTCGCTTCCACCGTCCGCAAGTGGGTACAGCAGTATCCGGCCGAGCAAATCCAGCAAGGCATCACCTACACTATCAACAAGCTGAAGACCGGCGATAAGATCAAGAACGTAGGTGGCTACCTCCAAAAGATGGTATCTACTACCGACTTAGTTGAGCTGGCCGGAAAGAAGCTGAAGCAGGAGAACCTACAAAAGGAGAAAGCTAAAGCGCGGGCCGCCAAGCGAGAAGAAATGAGAACATTGGAAGCCCAGCTTAACGAACAGCTCCGCGAAAAAACCGACGAGGCCTGCCGCGCCGTTTTTGAAAAGTATCCGGACGCTAAGGAAAACGCCTTCGAGACGGCCAAGAAGCGTCGAGGCTCCGGCTACAAGGCTGACCTCACCAATGCCGAGAACATGGCGAATCCCGCTTTCCGGGCCATCTTTAAGATGATCGTCCAGGAGCGTTACCCGAAGCAGTTTGCCGGAGTGGCGGATTTGAAGAAGGAGGTGTCTAAGGTGCGGAGTGCTGTTAGCCGGTTGAAGTAGTAGGGTAGGAGAGTGTGGATTGGAATAAGCTTTTAAGTTTTTTGCGGTCACTGATCATATTAGCTTAGAAGTGGGCGGCCCGATAACTATCGGGGCTGGTACTAAGAAAGAGCCGAGGAGCAAGGAACCTGTGTCACCCGGTTACTGGTATACTTGAGGCCGAGCTACGAAGAACAAGCGCCCGCCAACCACCTGATTAGCTTTTTAAGGAGCGAATAAGGTGGTTGGCGGGCGAGGCTTAAATCAGGAAGAAATTGATCCGAGAACCTAGATCCCCGAACCACTGTATTGCAGAAGACTTGCAATTAAATCTTTAGAATTAATAGAGTATGGCTAAAAGTAGAGACGACTTCAAGGAAACCACAAAATGGGCCATAGCAAGAAGAGTTGGTTATTGCTGTTCAAAACCAGAGTGTGGAAAGTCTACAGAAGGACCTCATACTGAGAATAGTAAGTTTCTATCGGTTGGTGTAGCAGCTCACATTACCGCCGCTTCACCCAAGGGGCCACGTTATGATCCAGATTTAACCCAAGAAGAACGCAAGGACGCTAGCAACGGAATCTGGCTCTGCGAAACTCATGCCAAATTAATCGACAAAGATCATGAACGCTATCCCGTTTCAATCCTCATAAATTGGAGAGCTGCCGCTGAAGCCAAAGCTGACGGTGGTCATATAAAGAACCTTACTCCAGAGTTCAAAAGCCCGACTGAGGAGTCTGATAACTTCGATCAGATTAGTGAGGCTTTAGCGATCATGAAAATTCGAATTTACAAGCAAAATGTTAACTGGAATGATCAAAGAGAAACTGATCTGCTGCTTAATAAACTTTCGCTTTTCAGCTATATCAATTCTCTAAGAATCGTCTCTGAAGTTTACAAAATTTGTGAAATTTTACTCAGTGACGAAGAGTCTAAGCCCATCAGCACGATGGAGTCAAGAAGCCATAGAATTTATTTGCGAATCACTGAATTCCTGCGCTTTGATAAAGTGATTATTTCAAAGCTAAATTACACCCCTATCATTCATGACATCATCTACACTGCTACACGATTCGTACTCTACCAGAGCCATTGCAACCCAGAGCGTGTACCATCCGCCCATCTTCTCAATCTAATCAAATTCATTTACCTACGGCTGATACGTATTAGTGATGAGACAAACCAAGACTTCGTAGTCAAGCAGCTAAAAAGGCTCGAAGCAGAAATCGAAAATGGCAAGTCTCCTCACCGACAGTTATACCTCAACCTCGTACGTCAATACCAGCGCATCTTGCCAAACTCTTTTATGGGAATTCTTCCTTTCGATGATGGCGATTCACATTAGACAAATCAAAAAAAAATTAACACCTAACCCAAATAATTTTTCTTAAAATGACCGGAAGATATGAACAAGTAGCTGACCAAATTACCCGCTTATCGGGAGGCAGTTTTCAGCGGATGATGGACGCGTACGCTCGACTACATTTTCCTGACCTCGCTAATGTTACTTCTGAAGGTTCCCATAAAACCAAGCGCAAGACTAAAATAGGAACTCCAGATAGTATTTATTGGCTCGATACTGGTGCTGTCGTTATGGCGGAACATTCAACTAGAGCAGAGGGTATTGTTCCAAAATTTAGAAAAGACTTAGACAAGTGCGCCGAAAAAGCGCAAGAATTAGGGCTGGATCGTAATGAATTCGAGGTTGTGCTATGTTATAACGACCGGTTTGAAGCAAATGAAGAAATCGCCCTTCGGAAATACGGTGACGAATTGGAAATTACACTTAAATTCATTGACCTGGATACGCTGGCAATTGATATCAGTCTCGTATACCCCGAAATAGCCGAAGAGCATTTGGGAATTCCATATGACACCGGGCAGGTTATGACTGTGGATAATTTTATTCGCTTTCACCACAAACATGCGGGAGAATGGGTCACGCCAATTAATAATCCTTTGATTGGGCGGGATGACGAAAATGGAGAGGTCGACAAATCCCTGGTAGAACATAAAGCAGTCGTTCTGGGAGGAGCTCCTGGAGTAGGTAAGACAAAGTTCGCTATCGAGTTCTTACGCCTAAAAAAGGACCGGGAAGGCGTACCAGTATTTGTAATCAGAGACAATCATCAAAGTGTCTGGGCGGATGTACAGCGACTTAAGCGAAGAAGTAGAAAATTTATCCTCTTGATTGATGATGCAGATCGTCAACTCCCGCTAGTAGAACAAGTTCTAACCCTGATAAAAGGTAGTACGGACCGGGACAATATTCAACTATTACTCACGGTAAGAAGTATCGCAAAGCGCGACTTGGAAGAGGTTTTGCAAAAAATAAGTTGGCGAGAGATTCGCCTTGCCGGCCCTACCGAGCTATCGATCAGGGCCATGGTCAGCGGCCATCCGTATTGTATCTCCGATGAACAACTTGTTCGGCGGATAGTACAGGTCTCCCATAGCAACGCCAGGTTTGCCATGATGGCCGCCCGGTTGGCACAGGATGACTCCACTGCGTTGCGGACCGGCAGAATCGGAGACATTTACCGGGCTTACTACCAACGATACATCCGCAACGTTGAAGAATTAGATTCCCCACCGTACGTACGTGTGCTAGGCTTGCTGGCTATATTTCGGGTGGTTCGAACAGACAAGGAGGCTGAAGCTACCTTCGCGTCGCTTCTATCGTTTGTCGGTTTATCTAAAACTAAATTTTTGGATTGCGTGGCCGGACTAGAAAAAAGAGAGCTGGTGGAGAGAGAGTACGAAGTGGTGAAAATGGACGATCAACACCTTCGGGCCTACTATTTCTACCGTGCCTTCATGGAAGATGGGCTCCTTGACTTTGGTGACCTACTGTCCCAGTTTTACAACCCTAATGATAATCGGTTTCGCAACGTCGTCTACAGTACCAGCGAAAATTTTGGTAAACAAGAAGTTCGCACCACCCTTGGATTGGCTTTGACAAGTTATAGCGAATCCTTGAGCGGAGATGATTTAGTTGCCTTCTATGAGAACTTTGGTGATTTATGGCCGGAAAGATCTCTTGATCTTGCCGGGTCGGTAGTCATGCGTACCCCTAAAGTAGAAAATCCAGTCTTTTCACGAATTGAGAAGAACAACGTTCATCGTTCCTATATTGAAGACCGTCTACTCCGGCTAGTTGCCGTAAGTTTTCATCAGGGAGACACCGAATTCCGGCAGGGACTAGAACTTTCATTTGAATATGTCAGGAGAAAGCCGGAACTGATAGAAGACCTGGTTACGCAACTTGGCTCTATCTCTTATAATGAATACCGAAGCGATGCCGAGAATGCTGCTCGGCAACAATCATTTTTTAGTTATTTGCTCGTGAGAGTGGAGGCCAACGATGCGCTCAGCAAAAGGGTGTTTCTTGAAATGATTGATGGTTATCTACGGAGTGTCTCCGGTGTCCGATCCTTCCTTGACTATTATCGGGAGTACAATAAAAGGATTGAAACCGAAAAATCGCTAGTCTACGAACCATTCAGGGCGCAGCTTTGGAAAGCCCTGACTCGGCTTTATGATGAGTTTCCCCGGGAAGTAGCGAATATTGTAAAACTCACCCCGAATCGAAGGGTCAAGTCATATCGGCAACTGCTGGAACTCGATCGCAAATATCTCATCGATCTTTTCTCCACAAAATTCTCTTCGGACCGAGTAGAAGAGAGTCTGATCGTTCAGGAGATCGCACAGTGGTTGAACACGAAAGGTGTGGGTAGTGAAGAACTGACGAAAGTAAAACAAGAACACTATACCTCCGAAATTCAACTGTTTGATAACCTGAGCTGGCGCGAAGGAGAATTCTTGACACGAGTAAAAGGAAAAGACTTTAACGGTTATGGTAAGCAAAAGCGCCGGGATTTAGCGAAAAATTACTCATTCTCTTCCGTGGAAGCTTTTGAACGCTTCTTAAACGTCCTACGAAACATTTACTCTCTTCCTGAGGCAGAATCAAACCAGATCAAGTCTTCCGTTGACTTTATTCTGGCCAACATACGTGCCAAAGACCATAATTTAGGAGTCGCTTGTGTCAGGCAATACATTGAGAAAATTGGCCCACGAGCGGCCGTAGCACTCAATACGACCCTAGAAGCGGTTACGCAGACTTACGAGCAAGCATTGAGTTTTATGGAAATGCTTGATAAACTAAAACTAGATCAGGCTATCTATTGGAGAGCCTACGCCTTTCACTGGATTAATCCTTCGTATTTGAACGAAAACCTTAGGGGGAGTTTTCACCGTTTTGTCAGCTCGTTTCAAAAAGGAGAAGAGTTAAGATTAGAGACACTTCGAAAGTTTAGCCGGAATACAGACGAACTCGGGCAACACCTTAAACTTTGGCATAAGGCCGTCGCTCAAGACAACGTACAACCTCGCTACTCTGATTTGGGGGAACTGACCGAAAAGGAATTAAGCGACCACTTCTATGCAGTTAAGCAACTTTACCTTGTCTTCGGAAGAGATGACATTTTCGATATGAAGCAAAAACTCCTAATGAGAATTCTTCACCGTGATGTTTCCTTCTTTATGGATTATGTGGACAGAATAGTTAGTCAACCAGCTTTAGGACAACGTACCCCGAGGGATGAGGAATTAGGCTTCATCTGGGCATTCCCCGAAGCGACCGAAATGATGCCGGTCTGTCTGGAATCCGTTCTTCGTGACCGCTACGTCTCCCTAGCAACTTATTCGACCTCTTGGTTAGACTCTCATTTCGATCCTTTCTTCAAAAAAATTGGCAAGGGCAGAGAGCAAGCGGAAGCATTCGCTCTGGACTATATAGCCCGCAATTGCAAAGACGTGAAGAAGTGCCGCTCTATGATGGATTGTATCGGTAAAAACCTACGCTCAATTGGTAGGAAGGCATTATTTCGTTTTCTCGATAATACCCAAGAAGCGGAGGATTTTGTACGGATCGACTGGGGCAGTCTAATCAGAAATTATGGTGATGATGATGACGAAGATTTCGCAGCCGACAAAAACGTTTGGCAGGCGCTTCAACGAATGTTAATGGATTACCCTGGCGACGCCAATCTCTTTGAGGTGAAGCAACTAATTCGTAACCGGTTAAATTGGGCCAAACGAAGTGAGGAACGCAGAAAAAGAGATGTTTTTATTGGAAACCAGTGGTAAATTATCACCGCTGATGGAACAGTAGCCATTAAGGCACCTCTATGAAAATTAAAATAAAAAGTTATTCAATTAGAAGTCCTGATAGTAGAACCCTTGAGAAAATAACTTCTCTTTTTAAAATAAAGAAATGATAGGAGCGTACGGAACCATTGATCTCTTTGCGGAAAAGCCTTGGCGTAACTTTGCTGAGGAGCGGCTAGCTGCCATCAAAGATGAAATTGAAGAGTTACCCAAGAATGAGGTTCTCGGTCTTGATCAGACGGAATTTTGCAACTATTTACAATCGAAATATGAGCTTGAACCTGTCGAGGTTTTCGAAGAATCAGCAACATTTGATGAGCCAGAGAAAGAAATGGAAAGCGGTGTGAATATGTACCGTAGAACGTATCAAGTCGAGGTGTATAAATTTCTGATAACTTACTCCTACAATGGTTCTGATGAGTTACTTAGGGTAATTCCATCACAACGCTATATGAGGTCGACTAGTGTTTATGTTGATCAAAATGCTAAGACTATTTCTATTCCGCTTCGACTGGATAGAATGGACGCTGAAAAATTCAAGAAGCAAAAGAGTGAAGATTTTAAAGCGGCGTTCCTCAACCTCGAATTTCTTAACAGGGATATACCTACTTGGAACAGGGGATTGATGGTCAGCATTAATAACTTGTTCGAAGCCCGAAAGGAGAAGTTTCAAAAGGAGAATACTTTCTTTGAACAAATCAACCTTAAGGTTGACCCAAAGGCAAAAAACATCTTCGTCCCTCCTACCGTGAAGAAGGTCGTAGTTCCCCGCCCCCAAGTTGCCGCAGGTAAGACCTTCAAGTCAACCCCGGCTGTCTCAGAAGAGATGTATGAAGACATTCTCAACCTCTGTGACGCAACGGGAAAAAGTATGGAGAATAAACCTTCTCTTTATGAAAACAAAGGAGAGGAAGCTCTGCGCGACCAGTTCCTGTTCCTCCTCGAAACCAGGTACGAAAGCGTAACTGCTACTGGAGAAACTTTCAATAAAGGGGGGAAAACCGATATTCTTCTACGGCATTCAGACGGGTCCAACCTCTTCGTCGCCGAGTGTAAATTCTGGCGGGGTCCAAAATCTTTGTCAAAAACCATAGATCAACTATTTGACCGTTACCTTACTTGGCGCGACTCTAAGGTTGCTATCCTGATGTTTGTAGATAACAAGACCATTTCGGAAGTCTTGGAATCAGTAGACACTGTCGTTTGTGACCACCCATATTTTTTATCAACCGACGGGAAAAGATCCGCCTCCCGCTTCGCCTTCATCATGCATTTACCTGAAGATGAGAACCTGCACGTTCAGTTAGAGGTGCAAATTTTTCATTACCCTAATAAGAGTTAATAGCAGGGTAGGACTGTATATCCTTACATTTTCAGAAACGAAACACTCATTACTCAATTAATCTAAAGACCAGTTATAATTTGCACTCGAACTTTAACTCCCAGCCACTTATCTTTCTTAGTTGGACTCGCTTTGTAACCTAGTACGAACCATAACCACATGCTCAGGCAACGACCCTGAAAAATACTCAATCATCAGTGGGTTTTTAGTCATGAAGTGGCAACAAAGGTTACTCCAATCTTTCTGCTCGATGATGCCGTCTATCCGGAACAGCTTTTTGCTTCGCCCTTTGATCTGAAATTCACTCTTGTCATTGTGGTTGATGTCAGAGTAAAGACGTGCTTCGTATTCTGCATCATCGTATAGATGGATAGCGCCATCCATATGAGTAAAAAGGCCTCTTTCTAGATCGAACTCGGCATGAATGTATCTGGCGGGATGGAGAATATCTTCTCCAAACTCTACGAGAACATCTGCAGTTTTAAATGCTTCAGCGTAAAAGGTCTTTGTATTGCCCTTTGTGGACCAGCGAATAAATAAGCTAACAACTGAAGCGCAGAACATATTCAAGTAATGTTCATTAAACTCGGGGGGTGTGACAAGTTTGATATTACCGTCGGGGATATCGTTTATCTGTTGATTGAAAGGAGCTCCGTACCACGTGTCACGTTCTTCATAAGTTCCTCCATTTAGGTCAATCCTGACTCGGTCTCTATCCAATGCAAGTCTAGAACTATTGACGGAATTCCGGGCGTAGTTTAGAAAATGCCCTAAAAAATGAGGGGCATAATTGTTGTGATGACTGTAGGATCTTCGAAATAATCGATTGGCGAAGCATATGAAATTCTCATTCCTAAAGTTACCAGGGGAGAAAGGATACATTTTGAACTGTGCCAAGACTGCTTCAACATCAACCAACCCATCTTTGCAATACTCAATATCTGGAGCAATCGTTTCTAGTAGATTATACCTTTTAGCGGTTATGCCCGTGGCAGGATGATGGTAGTTGTAATGGATTCCGGTATAAGGTACTTCTATAGATTCAAGGAAATATTCGAATGCCGCAATTTGGTCCTTTGCTCCCACCATTTTTTTCTTTGTTCTTCCTTAAATCGTTGGTTAAATTCTCGTTGTAAATCGGTCATACTGATGGGTTAGGTGGAACACACTAACTAACAAAGGCGTAAAAAGTAAAGTTGCTACTCTACCTTTGCATTAATTCAAACCATTTTCTTTCCCTACAGCCTCAAACCAATAAATCTGGTTCAACCACCGCTGCTTTGATCTGCTTGTTGGAAAATTCCACTGGATGACACCCGCATCCGCTATGCTGGTATCTCTGGCACCACCACCATCGTTATTGGCGTCCCTTATTGCTTATGTGCAGCGCGGATCATCCGTAAATCCGCCGCGCTAACCCCTTGATGGCGAGCAATGTTGGAATGGCCCTGTAGCATAGGCTCTACTCCCTTACCCAGCGTAGCGAGTACGGCCACGGTGACCACCTCGCGGTCGGCGTAGCTCAGGGTAGTGTCAGCAAAGACATCGGCGAAGAGGTGTTCCTTGAGAAAGACGTCGATGCGGGGGGCGAATTTTCCGTAGTCAGAGGGCTCGGACCAGGAACGGCCGGTGAGTTGTTCGAGGGTGGCCAGGCCCTGGGTATAGCGGTCCCCGCTTTGCTCTTTATTACCTTTCTCTGCACCTGCGTCCGCGCCCATATCCCGTTGCTCTACAACTGCCATCAGCGACTTCAATCCCTGAATGCTACGCGGAAACCCTACGTAGGCGTAAAGATGCACCATTGCCTCCCGCAGTTCCGCCACGGTCAGACCGGCGTCAATCGCTCCGGCGAAAGCTATCTCGAGTTGCGCTAAATTACCGGAAGTAGCCAGGGCCGCGACGCGGGCCAGATGATAGTACCGCAACGACTTACCCTCGGCGGCGAGCCCGGCCAGATATTGCTCGTCGGTTACCGGCTTACCCCAAATGACGCGGCCATCGGGGTGTTCCTTGGTGAGGGCCAACTGCACAAACCAGCTGTCGTTGGCCGCGCCGTGCCAGTGCTCAATGTTGGGTGGGCACTGCACCTTGTCGCCCTTGCGCAGGACTTGTACGGCCTCTCCTTTCTGTTGGTAATAGCCAATACCGTCTAATACGAGTAGCGTCTGCCCGGCGGAGTGGTGGTGCCAGTTGCTCCGCGATTTTGGTGGGAAGGTGACGTTGCCGATGGGGACCGGTTGTTCCTCGTCCTCGATCACGACCATGCGCTCCACCCATACCGGGCCGGTGAAATTAGGGCTTTCGATGTGCTGGCCGGGACCGAAAATGAAGTTAAGGCTATCTGGTACTTTTTGCGCGGACGCAGGTGCAATGGAAAGGACAAGAAGCAGGGTAGGAAGTAAACGCATGGTTAGGGTATTAAAGATTGAGCCAGTAAGTGGCTTTAATGTTCAGGGACCGGAAAGTAGGCATGAAAGGTGAAGTGCCGTAATTGTCGTTGTACACTAGGTAGAGGTCAGACAAGGGCGCAAATCGCCACTGCAGGCGGGAGTTGATGCCCAAGTTTTCGCGTTGGTTGCTATACTGAAAAACGGTGGACCAAAATAGCGATTTACTGAAGGTAACGTCTAAACGCGGACTGAGTAGCCAGAGGTTGGCACTTGGGTAGGGGAGCGGTAGCCGGATGCCGTCGTAATTGACGGCCAGGGAGAGCTGCCCCCAGGGCTGAAAGCGCAGCGCGGCTTCTACACCGATGGAATAGAGTTGGCCGTTGAAGAAATTTCCGACGGTTGTTTCCAGCCCGTAGGTAATAAGTTTTGTATTGTTGGAGGTGTAAGTTGCCTCGAACTGACCGAAGCGGTAGTCCTGGTCGCCGGGTAGCGGCTCCGCGCCTGGTGTACGGGTAGGATCAAAGGGATTGGTGAGGTAGATGTACTGATTGGTGTAGCGGCCTTCAGCGACAGCTCCGCCGCGGAAGTTGAACAGGTGGGCGTAGCGTAAGGTGTGATCGGTGCGTTGCCAGTCCTGTTCCGGCCGCCAGAAGACCAAACTGGTTACACGTGGGCGGTGGGTGTTCAGTATGCCTCTTTTGGGATAAAAAGTGTACGCAACTCCCACTCCGTTCTTGAAGATTCCTTTACGGGGGACGAAGCCCAAATCGGCCTGAAACTCCTGGTCAACGTAAACGAAGTCCGCCAGGATGTTCCAGTGGCGAGTATTGTAGGTTGTTGTGGCCTGGGAGGAGATGTTGCCCCGGCTGTCGTCGGGGGAAAAGGATTTGTGGGCGTAGAATTTTCCGGTCCAGGTATTGTCGGCGCTGGCTAGGTTGTAGTCGATGCCTGCTACGCGGTTATAACGGTCATTTTCTTCCAAAAATTCGTAATCGCCGAAGGTTTGGCGGTTAACCAAAAACGCGCCGACGGTAGAGCGCTTAAAGACCTTGCGCTGTAGCGCGAGCATGGAATTGTTGTTAGAAGGTATCTCGTTGGGCTCGTCGGCGGCGGTCTGGATATTGAGCACTCCAAGCCGCCAGTTCTCATTCAGTTTCCCGCTTAGGCGGGCACCGCCAATGATGCGGTTTTCAATCAGCGCCCCGCTGGTATCCCGCGCCAGGCCGATACGACGACTGAAGAAAGGACTAGCGTCGCGATAGATGCTACCAAAATTATCAAACAGGTCGTTATTGTCGATGAAAAACTGCCGGCGCTCGGGTAGCAGCACTTCAAAACGGGTGAGATTAGTGAAGAGGGCATCGACCTCGACGTTGGAGAAATCAGGGTTAAGCGTCACGTCGAGGTTAAGGGAATTACCAAGGGCGATCTTGGCGTCGCCACCGATACCTAAGTCGGTATTGTTCTGGTCGTTGCGGCGGTCCTTACTACCAAGGACGTTCACGTAGGGAATGATGGCTACTGGAGTCCGGGATTTACCCAGCGGTTTTTCGAAGACCAAGTCTCCCATAAAAGCCAGACTGGAAAGCGGTTGTTCCTGGGGAACGCGGACCCAGCTGCTCTGCTCATTGGTTTGTAAGTTCCAGCGGTAGCTGCGGAAGCGCCACCGGTCAGCCGCTTCAGGGAATTTCAAGGAAGTGAACGGGATGGCGATCTCAACGATGTAATGGTCGTCGTACATTTTGCTTTCGGCGCGCCACTTCACGTCCCAGGTGTTATTGAACACCGATCCGCCGTTAGAGACCAGGCCTTCTCGCTGCACGCCGTAGGGGGTTACGCCGAAAAAGTAGGCGTTCGCCCCATCAGAATAGGTATCAAAGAGTAAAGAGACGTTGTCATTGGTGGTGCCTCCGAAATCGCGCTTGAGGGAGGCAACTACGTAGTCCCCGTTTGGAGAGTCTGCCCGAATAGCTACGTAAAGCGTCGTGGCATCATAGAGTACCCGGGTCACCGTGGCGTGGCTGGCGCGGGCGGAGTCGGTGGGGAAAAACTGCCAGTAGAAATCGGTTTGGTCGGCCGTTTGCCATGCGGGGTCGTCGAGGATACCGTCAAGGACGATGGGCGCGGTGGTGAAATTTACCGAGAGGGATTTACTACCGGCGTCCCCTCGCGGCACCTCACTTTGTGCTGAAAGATAACAACTGATCAGTCCGAAAAAAACCAGTAACGTGCCTTCTATCCAGGTACGGCTACTACTGACATATCTTCCAAAGGCGGATGCTTGATTATCAGAAAAAGAAAAGTAGGAAGTGGACATAAACCTTGGTGAAATTACTTAGGAAGCGAAGCCAGAAAACCTAGTGAATAGTCTCGTTACTGGAGCCCGTTTTGATAAAAGATACTGAGCTTTTCTACCGCTTGATCTACATACTCCCGTACCCAGTAGGTTTCGATGTGGGCAAAGGTCAGGTCCAGCCCCTGTTTTCCATTAACCCTGATTACTGACATACTTACCAGGATTACGGAATCCGGGGCGATTACCCTGCGGGCAAAGCCGTCGAGGTAATACCTTCCAGTAATCTGGGTACTTCTATCCGTAATCGTGGTAGGTAACCTTAGCCTGCGGGCTACGATCTTTGCCCTTCCTATAAGCCCATAAAACGAAATATCATGAATAGATTATTACTGGTTGTTTTCCTGGCGGCGGCGTTGAGCGCGTGTTCGTCTACGCCCCGTAAGAGCGCGGTATCCAGTGTCCCTGTCTCCGAAAGGGTACAAACGGTAGCTGGCCCCGTTCGTGGTGCGCTATCTGAAAGTGTTTTAACCTATAAAGGTATTCCTTATGCCGCTCCGCCGGTCGGTCCGTTACGCTGGCGAGCCCCCCAACCGGTTACCGCCTGGTCGGAAGACTATCAAGCGCTGGAATTCGCGGCCAACTGCGCGCAAGCCAATCGGCGGAATCCGGAGGCGCTGGCGGATGGCTCCTCGGAAGACTGCCTCTATCTCAATTTATGGGTGCCCGCCAGGACCGAACAAAAGGCTAAACTGCCGGTGATGGTCTGGATCCACGGAGGGGCTTTCGTTTTTGGGAGTGGCTCAAGCCCAGCAACTTTCGGAGAGCAATTTGCGCGTCAGGGAGTGATTTTGGTGACCTTTAACTACCGGCTGGGACGGCTGGGTCATTTTGCCTTTCCCGCCCTCAGCGAGGAAGCCGGGGAGGAAGGTACGGGCAGTTACGCCTATATGGACCAAATCGCGGCCCTGGAGTGGATTAAGGAAAATATCACTGCTTTTGGCGGTGACCCCGACAACGTCACCATCTTCGGGGAGTCGGCCGGAGGGGTATCGGTGCATTCGTTGTTATCAATTCCTAAGGCACGGGGGCTTTTCCATAGAGCCATAAGCCAATCAGGCGGTGGTCGCGACGGAGTGCTCACCGGACGGCCGCTGCGGGAAGCTGAAAAGGACCGTTATTACCCAATATCGGCGGAAACCATCGGATTAAATTTTGCCCGTAAGCACGGCATTATGGGCGCGAACGCGGGTGCATTGCAAAAACTGCGGGAGCTGAGCGCGGTAGAAGTCGTCGATGGGGGCCAAGAGACCTACGGGGAGGAGAATACGCCAATCTATTCCGGACCTATCCTGGATGGTGAATTTGTGGTAGAAACTGCCGAAAGTGCCTACAAGGCCGGACGTCAGGCCCGGGTTCCCCTGATCATTGGCTCCAATAGCGCCGAAGTACCGGCGGGCTTTGTAAATGCTGCCTCTAAAGAAGAGCTCTGGAGTCTTTTTGGCGGGGAAAGCGATGCGGCAAAGTCCGTCTATGATCCGACGGGAGATAAAGCCCTCGCGGAGATCCTGACCCGGGTGAATACGGATAAAGTGTGGGCGGAGCCAGCCCGCTTTACCGCTGCGGCCTGGTCAACAAAGAACCAACCGGCCTACGTATACCGTTTCGGCTACGTACCGGAAGTGCTCAGTGAACGCCTCACCTACGGTGCACCGCACGCCTCCGAAATTCCGTATGTTTTTGGCAATTTGGGTGCTCGCTGGGGAATAGATACCATTACCGTCGAGGACGAAAGGGTAGGAGAAGCTATGAATACCTACTGGGTGAATTTTGCCAAAGCCGGAGACCCCAATGGCCCCGGGCTTCCCGCCTGGCCCAGGTACGAATCCAGCAGAGGGGAGATTCTCGAAGTTAACCGCGCGGGCATTGCGGAGGGCAAAACAGATACCACCTCCGCCCGATTGGACCTGATCCGGCGCGCAGTTGAAACACAAGAACTACATTAATCATCGCATTATTCATTATGGACCCGATTACCACCTTCGACACCATCAAACAATACTGTGCCTTCAACAACGAAACCGTTTTGCACCCGCAGATCGCTTTGGTCGACCTCTCCCGGGCCGACCCACGCAAACTGCAACGGATGCAATTTAATTTTTACCTCGTCTTCCTCAAGGAGATCAAGTGCGGCGACCTGCGCTACGGTTGTAACACCTACGATTACGACGAGGGAACCTTAGTATTTCTGGCACCGGGGCAAGTAATCGGGCAGGCGGGCGATGAGGTCTACCAGCCGATCGGTCGGGCACTGGCGTTCCACCCAGATTTCTTGCTCGGGACCGCCCTGGCCGGAAATATGGAGGAATACTCCTTCTTTAGTTACGAAGCTAACGAGGCGTTGCACTTGGCAGAACGGGAGCGAAGACTGATCGAAGATTGCTTCACCAAAGTAGGACACGAACTCAACCAGGGGGTCGATAAGCACACCAAGCGGCTACTCATCAGCCACTTGCAATTATTCCTAAATTACTGTATCCGCTTCTACGACCGGCAGTTCATCACCCGGACCAACGTAAACCAGAGCGTACTGACAAAATTCGAGGTGCTGCTCGGCGAGTACTTCCGTTCCGGCAGGGCGGAAGACGAGGGGCTGCCCTCGGTCAGCTATTTTGCCGATTGCCTCCACCTTTCGCCGAATTACTTCGGCGATCTAGTTAAGAAAGAAACAGGAAAATCTCCCCAGGATCACCTGCACCTGAAACTGATCGGAGTGGCAAAAGAACAACTGCACGACCCAAATAGGAGCATTTCCGAAGTTGCCTATAGTTTGGGCTTTAAGTATCCACAACACTTTACGCGCCTGTTTAAGAAGGTAGTGGGGATGACACCGGGGGATTACCGAAAGGCGGGCTAACTAAATAGCCGAGTGCCCGGATCGGGTAATGCCCCGTCAATAAACAATTAAAGAGGGTCTTCCAGCACCAGAAGCGTCTGGAAGCGCCCGGTTTGCATATCAAAAATTCAACCATTATGCTATCGCGTTTTCTTTTCAGCTCCTGCTGCCTGTGGCTCCTCATTGGCCTTTCCTCCTGCCAGACGTCCGCCGTCGCCACGAATCAGGGTCCGGAGGAGGTTGCCCAAATTGAACAACAAATCCGCCAGCTCTCTGCCGACAAGTGGCAATGGATGGCCGATAAAGAGGTCGATAAGCTCGCCGAACTTTTCGACGACTCCGCTAAGTTCGTCCACATGAGTGGAAGCTGGAAGAAGGACCGGGAACTCGAGATCATCAAGACCGGCAGCATCTGGTACAAAAAAGCCGACGTACACGATGTGGCCGTAGAGGTTTCAGGTAATACTGCCGTACTCTGGAATCGCATCACACTCGAAGCGTTTGTGCGCGGTAATACCGTATCCAATGAGTTCACCGTCACGGAAGTATACCAACGGCAAGGATCCGACTGGAAAATGCTGGCCTTCACCTTCAGTAGCGTTCGGGACACGCATGGGATTGAGAAATAATATGGGGAATTAAAATGTAATCCGTAAAAAGGGTAGGATAAACCGTAATTCAGGTTAGCAGGTCTATGTCTTTTTCGGTAACTTGACTCAAAGTAATTTTTGTATGGCTACTTTCAATCTTAAAGTAAACGGCAAGCCGAAAAGTGTCGAAGCTGATGCGGATACACCTTTGCTCTGGGTGCTACGCGATCAACTCCAACTTGTCGGTACCAAATACGGCTGCGGCATCGGTTCTTGTGGTGCCTGTACTGTTCATGTGGACGGCATCGCGATGCGCTCCTGCCAAATGACGGTTGAGCAAATTGGCGACCAGCCAGTAACGACTATCGAAGGACTTTCCGAGCACGGCGACCACCCCGTACAGCGGGCGTGGTTGGCGCACGACGTGCCTCAGTGCGGTTACTGCCAGGCCGGACAGATCATGACCGCCGCTTCCCTGCTGGAAAACTCTCCGAACCCGAGCGACGCCGAGATCGACGCGGCGATGAATGGCAACGTTTGCCGTTGCGGAACCTATACCCGCATCAAAGCCGCCATTAAGTCGGTGAACGCAATGGGCTAAGTTTTTGTCCCTCCCTGCTCCTTAATCTTTTCTTTGCACCCGCGGCCGCGCCCTTACCGTCTTTGACTGGAAAGGCATGGCAACAAAATATAGACTGATGTCTACCCCTACCATTTCCCAAAATCGCCGAAACTTCCTCAAAACCACTGCCCTCGGCGGTGGAGGCTTAATCCTTGGCTTCAACTGGCTGACGGGCTGTAAGCAGAACGCCTCGGACACTGTAACCGTAGACCTCGGTCCGGAACTTCCCGAGTCGTGGCACGACATTAACGCTTACCTGAAAATCGGGAACAACGGTACGGTG
This sequence comes from uncultured Lewinella sp., assembly GCA_964410795.1. Classification (GTDB taxonomy): domain Bacteria; phylum Bacteroidota; class Bacteroidia; order Chitinophagales; family Saprospiraceae; genus Neolewinella. The sequence continues at coordinate 16,624 of CAYPIM010000101.1, forward strand.
ACGATCTACACCCCGAACCCCGAGTTCGGTCAGGGCGTGATGACCGCTATGCCCATGATTTTGGCCGAAGAGCTGGACGTGGACTGGAAAGACGTAATCTCGGAACAAGCCCCTTTCAACGCCGAAAAATTCGGGTTCCAGTTCACCGGTGGCAGCCGGGGCATCATGTCGCGCTGGGCCGGACTGCGGCAGGCCGGAGCCACCGCCCGTCAGATGCTCATTGCTGCCGCCGCTCAAGAATGGGAAGTGCCGGCAGAAGAAATTACCACCAAAGCCGGCCGCCTCTATCACGCCTCCAGCGACCGGGCAACGGGTTACGGAGACGTGGCGACCATCGCTGCCGAACTCCCCATGCCAGAGGAGGCCCCACTTAAAGACCTGAAGGATTTCAGCATCATCGGCCAATCCAAAAAGAATGTGCAGGGCCGTCAGATCGTGACGGGAAAACCATTATTTGGGATCGATTACCAGAAGGAAGGCATGCTGACGGCAATGATCGTGCATCCGCCTTCCTTCGGCCAACGCTTTGAGCGCATCCGCAACCTGGACGAGATCAAAGCGATGCCTGGAATAAGGGACGTATTCCCCATCAAGACCTACAAAGACGGTCAGGAAAAAGGCGGTTTCGACACCAATGCCTTTCCCGAATTGGTGGCCGTTGTCGGCGATTCGACCTGGCGGGTGATGAAAGCAAAAAAGGCGCTATTAGTCGACTGGCAGGACCAGGAGGCCTTCGAAGAAACCATCAACGGCTTCCGGGGTAAGACAACCCGTAAGGTCCCGGCCGGATTGGAAAACTCGGTGGACCACGCCAAGCGGATGGAAGAAATGGCCGCCGCGCCCGGCCGTGAAGTACGCAAAGACGGTAACCCGGAACGTGCCTTCCGGACGGCTGCCAAAGTGCTGGAGCGCAGCTACTCCGCCCCGTTTCTCGCCCATAACTGCATGGAGCCGATGAACGCCTTCGCCCATGTGGAGGGGGACAAAGTCTGGATCGCCGGACCGCTGCAGGCTCCCGGAATGATCGAGCCGACCATCGCCGCGCGCATGGACCTACCGGTAGAAAACATCGACATCGAAATGACGCGGATGGGTGGCGGCTTCGGCCGGCGGGCCTATTCCCACTATATGCTGGAGGTGGCGTTGATCAGTCAGGAAATGAAGGCACCCGTCAAGCTGGTCTACACCCGCGAGGACGATATGACCAACGGTATTTACCGCCCCACCTACCACGCCACTTACCGCGCCGCTATCGATGGGGACGGTCAGTTGACGGCCCTTCACGTAAAAGCTGGTGGCATACCAGAGAGCCCGCTGTTCGCCAACCGTTTCCCCGCCGGTTCGGTAGACAACTACCTGGCCGAAGAGTGGTCCATCGACTCCAATATCACCATCGGGGCTTTCCGCGCCCCGCGCTCCAACTTCATGGCCGGGGCCGAGCAGGCTTTCCTGGACGAGCTGGCTGAAGAACTGGGCAAAGACCCCATTGAGTTTCGCTTGGAACTGCTTCAGCGAGCTAAAGATAATCCCGTGGGCGAGCGCAACGACTACGATGCCGAACGCTACGCCGGCGTACTGAAGCTGGTGCGGGATAAGTCTGGCTGGGGCAAAGGCGACGAGGGTGCCCACCGGGGCGTTTCCGCTTATTTTTGCCACAACTCCTACGCCGCCCACGTGCTGGACCTGACCTTTGAAAACAACCGCCCGGTGGTGCAAAAAGTAACCTGCGCTATTGATTGTGGCATTGTGGTAAACCCAGACGCTGCGGCTAACATGGCCGAGGGAGGCATCGTCGATGGTGTTGGGAATGCCTTTTTCGGGGAAATGACCTTCACCGACGGACAACCCGATAAAACCAACTTCGATAGCTACCGGATGATTCGGATGAGCGAAGCGCCCAAGGAAATTGACGTTCACTTTGTACCGAGCGAAGTAGACCCAACGGGCCTCGGGGAGCCACCTTTCCCTCCTGTCTTCGGGGCAGTGGCTAACGCCATCTATAAAGCGACGGGGGAGCGGCGGTACCGGCAACCGTTCATGCAGGAGTTGTTGAAGGGGTGAGCTAGTAAGTAGTTTGCACCTTAACTCGTGCATTCATTTATTCCCTTATGCTCACCCACCTGGAAATACCAGGATTTAAGTCCTTCGTTCCTCTCGTCTCTGACAACTTGAATGAGCAATGAGCTAAGCTGGGAGGCAGTTAGGGCGCGGACGCAGGATGCAAAGCAAATTGGACGAGCAGGGTAGGGGATTTACACCCTCTTCATTGTTACTAAACTCCCCACACCATCCGCCCCCGCCGTCCAGCCAGCTTCCGGAGACCTCCAGCTGGCCGCCCGCCGGCGTCGAACCGTGCTGCATGGTGACCTAACCCTAATCACCGCTCTTCGAAACCAAAGCGGCTTGCCCCACTTTGCCCGCTGGTTCTCCTCTTCTGACAACTTAACCCTCATCTTCCGCGTCACGGCGGACGCCAGTTGTGGCCACTACTTCGCTAAGGCTCGCGCGGCCACCCCAGCCGTCCACCGCGCCGCTTACATCGTTCTTTGATGAAAGCCTTATCCCATACTAGAGGCAAAACCAGTGGGCAAAGAGCGGCAGACCATTATTAAAGCGCCCGGAGGGCTCAGTATTACCCTTTAACTAAGTTGGGCGATGAAGATCAGAACCCTGCCTATCTAAACCCAAAACATCGTCTCCTTTGGATTCACTGCGCCGTCGCCCGCCGCAGCTGGCCAGGCCCAGCTTCCATACTTACAGCTGTTCCGTCCAGCTGCGACGGTCCACCGCGCTATCAAGTCTCCAAGCCATAAACGTCGTTCTTCGAAAAAGCGGCATGCCACACTTGGCGGCGCGGCTCTCTTTTTGGTATGCATTTGTCTTGGCTATCCGCAGCATGGTTTACGGGCGTCGGTCGGGGGCTGCGCACTCCCCGGCCGACGCCCATAAACCGGGCTGCTCTACTTTGTCTCGACCTGAGAAAGGGAGCCTATCCCCTAAGCAAGCCGCCCCGCCAACAGTGGCAGACCAAATAGGCCGCAGCCCACCCACCACCCCAAGACCGCCTACGGCCGTCTTTTGGTGCGGCCCATTAAATGCATTTATAAGAACCTCATAAATAAAGCTAAACCGATGGAGGAATGGGCAGCCCATGAGCTTTTAGAAAGGATAATTTATCCCAGTACCCGCGTTGAAACTTGATTTTTTCATCGACGACATGAAAGAATCCACATCCCCGTAGGCCCATAGGGTCTTTCCATTCCAGGATCGCCCATTCCCCATCTTCGAACAGGTTTTCGGGGATGCATACCATATCCGCTTCCTGAAATTCATGACGAAACATCTCTCTTATAGCAGCCTTCCCCTCAACTGGCTGATTAGCTACTTGATGGTTAATTGCATCGGAGTGATACATGTCCGCTAAACTGTCAGCATCACCGTTATTGAAAAGGGCAATCCATTGCTCGATTACTGCTTTTGGGCTCATCTCTATGGGGTTTAGCGCTAAAATAGGATTTCAGGATTTTCTGGCGCGCTCGCAGGTGCAATGAGAGTTGACCGCGAAGCAGCACCGCAGGTAACAGCAAGGCGAAGACCAGCCAAGTCTCCTCTGGAACGTGAAAGCAAAATACTATTTCCAAGCCTTAAAGGGCACCCCTCGCGGGGCGCAGGGCCCGGGCGTGCCGGCAGCCACGCCCCCAGCGCCACCTCCCGGGAAAAAACCGCGCAAAAAAGCCCG
>CAYPIM010000102.1:0-11756 GCA_964410795.1 uncultured Lewinella sp.
TATTCGTTTAATAAACGACTAAATCCCCCTTGAGACCAGACATTTACACCCAAACAAATAGGATGTCTGGACCTCACTTTTTCAACTGGTTAGTGCACACAAAAGGAGAAGTATTAGCGACTGCTATTTTTAGGCTGAGCATCAAGTTCCCAAAAGAAGAGACCTATAGCCTAACCGATCAGATTCGTCGATCTTCCCGATCTGTAACTATTAACCTTGCTGAATCATATGCTAAACGGTGCTATAAAAAGCACTTCTACGCTAAAATCACCGATTCCAGAGGTGAGAATTACGAGACAATGGGATGGCTTCGGCATGCTCGCTTGTGCAAATATATTGACAACGATGAATTCAATAAGCATCACGAAGCAGCACTAGAAGTTGAGAAATTATTAGGCTACATGCTAAGTAATCTGGACAAATTCAGGGGAAAATTCGCAAACAAAGATCAGCATCCAAAGTAAAGCTATTTACTCCAGTTTTTTACCCTAACTTTCGCGCTAGCAATCTTGCTCGCTAAAAGCTAATTGCTAAATCCTAAACGCTAAAAAATGATCTTAGCCGTAATCCCTGCTCGCTACAACAGCTCCCGTTTCCCCGGTAAGCCCTTGGCCGACATGGCTGGCAAGACAATGATTCAACGTGTCTATGAGCGTGTTGCGGGAACCGATGAGATTGATGAGGTTGTAGTAGCCACTGACGATGATCGAATCTTTGACCATGTCCTCAGTTTTGGAGGCCGGGTAATGATGACAAGAGCAGACCACCCTAGTGGAACAGATCGGGTAGCTGAGGTTGCCGTTCAGATTACTACGGCGACAGTGATCGTTAATGTTCAGGGAGACGAGCCTTTTATTGATCCTAGGCAAATTGCTGCGGTGGTAAAGCCCTTTTCAAACCCTGAGGTAGCCATCACTACACTGGCACGGCCAATTACGGAGGAGCGGGAGCTCCTTTCGCCCAACGTAGTTAAAGTGGTGCGTGGGCAAGATGGGCGGGGGCTCTACTTCAGCCGTCATGCAATTCCGTATCTACGGGACGTCCCGGTCGGAAAATGGATTGACCAGAAGAAACACCTCCAACACCTTGGTATTTACGCATACCGGGCAGAGGTCCTGCCAAGAATTACGACCTTGCCCAAGAGCCAGCTCGAAGGAGACGAAGCCTTGGAACAGCTTCGCTGGTTGGCTGCAGGCTTTACTATTCATGTTGGACTCACAGACCTACCAGCAATTGGAATAGACACACCGGAAGATTTGGCACGGTCGTTATCACTCTTGAAATAGAAATATTAGTTCTTAACCTCTACAAATCCGGATAACATCCTCGGTGTAAGATTTTCCGATCCGCCCGCAGGTCTTCAAAGTATCTCCGGAGCGTAAAGGTAGAGGAGGTAAAGGCCATCTCCTCCCAGGGGATACTCTTTTCTGTGAAGAGTGCGCACTCCAGGCTTTCTTCCCCTACTCCAAATTTGCCGTCAATCAGCTCACCTACGAATTGGAGGTAAATCTGGTTGATCTTGGGTAAATTATACAGGGTAATCAGGTAACCAATTTCAACTTTAGCAGCGGCCTCTTCCCAAACTTCACGCAGGGCCCCCTCTTCTACCGACTCTCCGTTTTCCAGGTAACCACTAGGGATGTTCCAATAACCATGGCGCGGTTCAATAGCACGGCGGCAAAGCAGCACCTTGTCTTCCCAAACCGGTAAGCAACCTGCTACTATGTTCGGGTTTTGGTAATGAATAGTGCCACAGTTACCACAAACAAAGCGCTCACGATTATCGCCTTCCGGGATAGAAAGAGAAATGGAGTTGGAGCCACAGTTGGAGCAGAAGTTCATGATTCGCAAGATAGTCAAGTAGTCTGGTAGTCTGGTAGCCAAACAGTACCGCTAGACTATTTGCTGGCCATACTATCCGACTATCTGACTATTTGACTATTTGACTATCTGACTATTTAACTACTTTTGCCCTATGCCCACCCAGCGCATCATACACAACCGCGAACGTTTCGCCCTCACAATCACGCGCCTCTGTCGCCACCTAATCGAGGAGCACGGTGATTTTTCCAATACCTGTCTAATCGGGATTCAGACCGGAGGCGTAGAGTTAGCCGAACGCCTACGTGAACGCTTATTGGAAATGGGCGTAACCAACTACGATTACGGCAAGCTAGATACTACTTTCTACCGCGATGATTTCCGGACAGCAAAGGGTGGTCTAACGCCCCACCCTACCGAAATAGACTTCCTCGTAGAAGAAAAACGTGTGGTGCTGGTGGACGATGTGCTCTTCAGCGGCCGAACCACCGTGAGCGCCCTCACTGCCCTAAACCATTACGGCCGCCCCGCCCAGGTGGAGTTGCTGGTAATGGTAGACCGCCGTTTCCGGCGCACCCTGCCAGTACGCGCAAATTATCGTGGCCTTGCTGTAGACACCCTGCACAATGAGTACGTTGAAGTGCAATGGGCTGAAACCCACGGCGAAGACCAAATTATCCTAACCACCTCCTAATCAATCCGATGCCCTCCGACCAGCAACTTTCCACTAAGCACGTTCTCGGCATCAAGTACCTGACCGCCGCAGACGTTGAGCTTATCCTGGATACCGCCCGTGAATTCAAGGAAGTCATCAACCGACCAATCAAGAAGGTCCCCAGCCTGCGGGACGTGACGATTGCGAACCTCTTCTTTGAAAACAGTACCCGAACCCGCATCAGCTTCGAACTCGCCGAAAAACGTCTTAGCGCGGATACCGTAAACTTCAGCGCAGCCAGTTCCTCGGTCAAAAAAGGGGAGACGCTCCTCGACACGGTCAACAACATCCTGGCGATGAAGGTAGATATGGTCGTGATGCGCCATCCCGCTCCGGGCGCCCACCACTTCCTTGCCTCCAAAATTGACGCGAGCATCGTCAATGCCGGAGACGGTACCCACGAACACCCCACCCAGGCACTGCTCGATGCCTTCTCTATGCGCGATGCCGTTGGCGGAGAAATACGTGGTAAAAATATTTGCATATTCGGAGACATCACCCACTCTCGGGTGGCACTTTCTAACATTTTCTGCCTCCGGAAACTAGGAGCAAATGTCCGCGTTTGTGGCCCGCCAACCCTGATTCCCAAGCACATCCGGAGCCTCGGCGTTGAGGTAAGCTACAACGTGGACGAGTGCCTTGCCTGGTGCGACGTTGCCAATGTTTTGCGCATCCAATTGGAACGGCAAGACACCAAATTCATCCCCAGTCTACGCGAATACAATCGCCAATTTGGCGTCACTCGTGAACGGGTAGACAAGCTAGATAAGCCCGTAGTGATTATGCACCCCGGCCCCATCAACCGTGGTGTAGAAATTGATACAGCCGTTGCAGATTCTGAACATTCCATCATTTTGGACCAGGTGGAAAACGGGGTGGCCGTAAGGATGGCCGTACTGTATTTACTGGCGGCCCGACGGAAAGGAGGGTGATGCTCGATTCTTGATTTAGCTGCCGCACGTAGGACGGTAATCATAGGTCAAAAGATCTGACCATAGTTTACACAATGCACTACCTTTAACTTGTGCCAGAAACTTCAAATCAATTTTCCCGTGCAGTATTCCTGTTCGTCTTTCTTGTGATCGCGATCACCTCTCTGGTGCGCAACGAGGTTTTCCCGGGTACCACCAACGTCATCAACTGGGATGGCTACGGGTACTATGCATACCTTCCGGGAGCCTTTATCTACGGAGACATCGAAAACTATGCTTTCGCCGAGCAGCACTTCGAAGACTACGAAGTCAGCAGCAACATTTACCAACTGAACCCCACCGAAGCCGGCGGACGTTTCCCTATTTACAACATCGGATTATCCATCATTTGGGCGCCGGCTTTTTTGATTACGCACGGGTTAGTTGCTGCTACGGGCATCGCTCCGGCGGACGGGATGAGTTACCCCTACCAGCTCATGATTGTGCTGATGGGGCTTTTGTTTGCCTTTCTCGGCTTGCTCTACTTACGGCGTTTTCTGGCCTTGTATTTTTCTGACTTAGTGGTGGGCATTACCCTACTGGCTGTTGGTTTGGGTACGAATATCTTCTACTATATTGTAGAAAAACCGGACATGACGCATGGGTATTTATTCGCCCTGTACGCCGTGTTTCTGTACTACTTTGCGCGGGGAGTTCAGCATAAATTCAGCCGTGTTGAATTGCTTAGACTGGGCCTATTAGCGGGGCTAATGTGCCTGATCCGCAGTTCAGAGATTGTATTGTTTGCCATTCCGGCCTTTTACGGCTTAAGGAGTTTTGCTTCGCTCAAGGAAAATTTCTTGCGAACGCTCCCGATCTTCCTTACCGCTCTCACCGTTTTCTCTATCCAACTGATCTACTACAAAGTTGGCACGGGCAGTTGGTGGCAAAACGGCTATGCAGGGCTTGGTTTTGATTGGCTCGAACCTCACTTATTCGACGGTTTTTTCAGCTACCGGCGTGGCTGGCTGGTGTATACACCAATTATGTTGTTTGCGCTAATCGGGATATTCCGTTTACCGAAGCGCTGGGTTTTACCGGTCGTCGTCTTCACCTTGGGGAATGTTTATTTACTGTTCAGCTGGCACATCTGGTGGTACGGAAACACTTTCGGTAGCCGACCGGTGACACAAAGTTATGCTTTGCTGGCGCTGCCGTTAGCGGCTTTTCTAGCATGGATTTTGGGCGCGGACGCAGGTGCAAAGAAGGTTTTTGAGAAATGGTCTTTGCGCACCTTTACGCCCTTGCTCCTTCTCCCCTTTCTCTTCCTCAACCTTTTCCAGCACTGGCAATACAACCAACGAATTATTCCGCTGGACTTTACCAACGGTACCTACTACTGGCACGTCTTCGGCAAAACCTCACTCGATAAAAAAGACCGCGTTTACCTGGATACGGATGAAAAGCTATCTTATCGGGGTTCCACCGCAAGAGCACTTCATCGGATCGATACCGTCGTCGCAGTCCCAGCTAAGTCGACTAGCGAGTTCACCAATCTGCTGGAACATAAGATTACCGCCAAAGAAGCCAGATCTGGCACCTGGATATCTACAACATTAGACTTCTCTTATTTCGGAGAAACTTACGATAAATGGAAGTTCCCTAGCGTAGTAACGGAGTACCGTCGGGGTTCCGAAACCTTAAAGTGGGTCCAGGTCAAGATTCCGCCCACCATGGATACACCGGAGCGGGACAACCTTAGCTTTAGCCTCAGTTTGCCGGGGCTACAGGAAGGCGACGTCGTAAAACAATACGCCTGGAATCTCTGTCAAGATAGTATGGTAATACATCATTACGGCGCAGACTTACTTACCGCCGCGCAAGGCTCACAATGAGCTTTTGCTTCGGGCTGTAGCCGAGGTACATAGATTTGAGAACAGGATACGGAATGTAGATTTTATCCGGAGCTTTGTCCAGCACAGGTTTGAGTTCGTACCCCTTGGCGTAGTCGTTCAGCGCAGCGACGAACAGTACTCGATTTTCCTTTTCGCCCTGGTTCACGACGAAGTCTTCCGGCAGGTCCCCCTCCTTGATGAGGACGTTGGCGACGGTTTGAAGGCTGGCGTCATTAACCGCGCAGTTGCAACGTTGCCACGCATCATTAAAGGTATAGCCTTCGTACTCGGTCCAGCTTTCCTGGATGTATTCCCAGTGGTAAGAGTCGGTCTTACCGGTATCGATTACGATGTAATACTCCAGGATTTCAGTTTCCTGAGCGGGCCTTGTCACTATTAGCTGTTTGGGATCATTCGGGTCTTGCCCGTAGACAGCAGGCCGTGAGAAGCCCTGCCGGATCTTACGCTTTTTCAGTTGCTTCCGGTGGAGGCTGCCGTCGTTTTTGTAGACTGGCAAGTGCACCAGTTTGGTTTTATCAACCAGGCGAACGGAGCCTTCACCAGTTCTGACGTAGCAGTTACCGGAGAACGCATCTACACGAAACTGAGCGTAGCAACTCGCTGATAATATTAAAGCAAGGGTAAAAATCAAGGAACGGATCATAGTGGTGTGGGTGGTGGTCTTTTGGGTTTAACGCATGCGGAGGTTAAATAGTCGACTTTAAGATAAAAATGCTGGGATTAGGGGTGTATTTTAGCCTTGGTCGAGGAGCTGTGCTCCGAGCAGAAAAGTATAGCTTTACGGCGCTGCTCGGAGCACAGCTCCTCGACCATTACAAACTAATTTATTTTAATGATCTACCACCTAGTCCGCCCCGTAGCCCGCTACGTGTTAAAATATTACTACCGCAACATCGACCTAACCGGTCTGGAGAATATCCCCAAGGATGCAGCTGTGGTATTGGCGGCTAACCACCCGACGGCCTTCATCGAGCCCTGCATTCTGGCTTGTTTCCAGCCGCGGACCTTGTGGTTTTTGGCCCGGGGTAATCTCTTCAAAAACGCCTTTTACAAAAGTGTACTGGCCGCAGTACATATCTTGCCTGTATTCCGAATTGAAGACGGTGGCTACGGCCGGCTAAAGGACAATTTCGGCACCTTCGAAGCGTGCTTCCGGGCGCTCAGCCAGGGAAAAGTGATCATGAATTTAGCGGAGGGGAGGTGTATTCACGAAAAAGCACTGCGGCCGCTGCGGAAGGGAACCGCCCGGCTCGCCCTCGGGGCGATGCAGCGCGACTCGACGCTGAAGGAGGTCTACATCGTGCCGGTGGGCTGCAACTTCACGCACGCAGACCGGGTACGAGACCAGGTAATGATTCGGTTTGGGGAACCCATCCTGACTTCAGCGTTTATGGACGAATTTCGCGACAACAAGGCCAAAGCCATTAAAAACCTCACCTCGCACCTGCGTTCGCGCCTGAGCCCCCTCGTTGTGCAGTTCCCGGACCGGCAGCGCGCCGCCATCGGGGAAGCAAGGTTGGAACTAGACCGTGCGCGGCACAATACGCACCAGATTTACGAGACGACCAATTCTGGAGAACAGCTAAATCGAGAGTTAAAAATTGCTACGACAACACCAGCGGAAGCGCCAAACATAACCCGATTCTTCAATCGCCTCAACCGACAGGGCATTCATGTGGGCGCGGTCGCAGGTGCAAAAAAACTTGTGCGGTATCGTTGGATCTGGCTACGCTCTTTGCTTGCGCTGCTGATACAGGTTCCACAAATACCCTTATGGCTAATCGCCGAATTTATTGGCAGCACCCAGCCCAAGCATATTGAGTTCTACAGCCCGGTTCGCTTCGCCGTGGTAACTGGCGGGACACTCCTTCTGTATCCAATACTATTAGTCTTTCTGCCCTGGCCACTGAAAATTTGGCTTATTGTAGCTCTTATCAGCGTAAAGACTTGCGTGCGGCAGTTGGAGGATTTACGGCTCTGGTACCGACAACGAAAAGTAGAGCGGATGGTAGACGCGGAGCGCGAGCAGGTGATGGCGGAACTAGCAGAATTATAAATAACCTAATAGTCAATATTCAGCACCCGCCAGAAAACTTCAAACGTCCCCTCGGCGTACCGCTCATCTGGCTGATGCTGAAAAACCAGACTGTTAGGGTTTACTCCTTTATCCACCAGGTAATTTTCCAGCATTTCCGCGTTTGTTTCGGGGACATCGCCACCGAAACGATATAGAAATTGAAGCCGCAAGCCTTCGTTATCATCGAGAACCTTAAGAATTGTCTCCCTGATTACTCGCTCACCATCGGGGCTCATAAATCCTTCTTCAGCAAAAGAATATGACGGAAGGCTTTGGTAAGAAGTAAATGCACAATCTATTTCACTATAACTGCTAAGGCCTCCTTTTTTTACCAGCGTTTTCCATTCTATTTCACGGTAGGACGGGCTTCCAACATCGTCAAGTAAGGGCTCATAAATCGTATCATACACCGCAGGATAAGTCCGGTAGCAAAGTACCTGACAATCATTTGGGTTATCACTCTCACAGCCTTCATAGGTAGTCGTTTCCCACTGGCTCGTTTCGGGAGAAATTTCTATCTCGCGCAAAACGTGGGCAAACTTATTAGCTTCTTCACGGGTGTAGGTTAAGTAATCCCTGGTTTCCGACTCGTATACGTCAGGGGTTACGGACCGGACGTAACATTTATTTGGGTCGGGGTTTCGGGGCAACTGCTGTGCATCGAGCGCAGAAACCACCAATAAATGCAAGAGGGCAAATAAAGCAAAACGTATCATAATTTCAATAGGATTTTAACGGTCTGAAGTTAGAGATCATCTTTAAACTATTTTCTTAAATAATTCACAAAAAAGCAATGGGCTGAACGGTGCCAACCGGCACGCGTTCAACCCATTACGATTAAAGAACCCCAGCGGGTTCTTAAGTCAGTGATTTATTACTTAATGATCAACTTACGGGTAACCGAAGTGGCACCGTTACCAAGCTTCACAAGGTAAATACCAGCGTTCAGGCTAGAGAAGTTAAAGTCTAGTGCATTGCCTCCTTCTGAAACGAGGCGCTTCTGGTTGGCTACGCGCTTACCCGTAACGTCAAACACAGCAACCTGAAGTTCTTCCGTGACTTCAGAGCTGAGAGAGATGTTCACCAAACCAGAGCTGGTTGGGTTAGGGTAAAAGTTACCAATGCTTTCGCCGGAACCGTTGAAGTTGATGTCAATGATTCCGCTGTAGCTGAACGCTCCGTCGAGGTCCATCTGCTTCAGGCGGTAGTAGGTCGTTCCGACACCGGGCTCGTTTACCAGGAAAGAGTAATCCTGCTGTAGAGAAGTGGTGCCAGCGGCAGCTACTTCACCAATCTTCTGGAAGCGCTGGCCATCGCGGCTGGTTTCTACTTCAAACTTTTCACTACCGGTTTCGGTAGCCGTCTGCCAGTTGAGTACGACGTTCTTATCGGATGGGCGGCCGGTGAAGGAGAGGAATTCTACGGGGAGGGTAACGTCTCCGTCAATTTGTGTTAGCGTTCCACAGAACCCTGACACATCTACCCAAGTTCCAAGACCGACCTCTGGGGGAGTAGGTGAATCCGTAGTGTTCGACCAGGCAGGAAATGCATTTACTCCAGGAGTTGAACTTGCCCCATCCAATAACCATTCAGAACCTGTCCAAAACAAAGAGAGGGCACGCCCAGGGTTATTATAAAATATCTTGCCATTGAACGTACCTGCTTCAGTCACAGTAAAGCCGCCTAAGCACCCACCAGTATCAGTAAGAGTTATAGTCGCCTGTGCATTCACATTCACGAAGCAAAACACGACGATGAGTAGTGAAAAGAAAGATTGTAAAATGTTTTTCATATGATTTTTTTTAGGATCGTGAGAAGTTTTCATGAGCAATCTAACGCATAAACTACCTAACGATAATTCGATTGATCCACAAAATAGCGTATTCAAAGCCTAATTACTCAACAAAGCGAGTAAAAAGTGCCGTTTATAGGTAGAAACACCTATAAATAGCATGTAAATTTAACAGTTAAGATCGAACGACCTAGCTTGACTGATAACCTGGCTAAAAGCAATCAGCCCGGGCGAAATCAGAGTTTGGTTAGGCTATCTTGCGCCAAACTTTCAATGGTTAAAAGCCAAACACCACACTACTGGACATTTTGGCTCCCCCTCCGTTGAGCCTCAGGCGAAACGTGGTGGAGAGGGCGGGGGGTGAGGTTAAAAATCAAAAATATCCAGTAGTGTGGCCAAACACTTTGCTTATGTACCCAACAGTTTACCTAAACGGACAGTACCTCCCCAAGGAAGAAGCGGCCCTCAATGTGGCGGATCTTGCCATCCTACGCGGTTTCGGCATCTTCGACTATTTTCGGTATGCCGACGGCAAGCCCCGGTTCATTGAAGACCACCTCGATCGCTTTTTCAGAAGTGCGAAATTGCTGGAACTTGAAATGCCGGTCTCCCGCGACCAACTTCGTGCGACAGTGTATGAACTGATTCAGCGGAACGAGCAGCCTGAAGGTGGCATCCGTTTTGTCCTAACCGGTGGCTACTCGCCAGATGGTTACACCCCAACAACGCCTAACCTTATCGCAATGGGCTATCCCTTTAAAGGCCCTTCAAACGAACAGTACGAACGAGGCGTTGCGGTCCTATTTCACCACTACGAGCGACAACTGCCCGAGGTAAAATCCATAGACTACCTGGAAGGTATTCGTATCCAACCGATGCTAAAGGCAAAGGGTGCTGATTATGCCCTTTACGTAGATCGTGACCACAACGTCCGTGAATCAGACCGCTCCAACTTCATGATTGTCCGTGACGGTGTTCTCATCACGCCAGTAGAGAATATTCTGCACGGCATTACCCGTCTGCACCTCCTCCGCCTTGCCCGCCAACTCGGTATTTATACTGACGAGCGTACCGTCTCCGTAAATGAACTAAAGCAGGCAGACGAAGCCATTATTTGCAGCTCCACCAAAGGTGCGATGGCCATTACCCAGATTGACGGAGAGCCCGTTGCCAACGGTAAAGTTGGTCCGGTTACAAGGCGTTTGATGGAAGCCTGGGATGATTATGTTTCATCGTTAGTATAAGTCTGAAGCCGCAGCCTCCGATTGTCCGTACCTTCTCGCACTCGGAGAGTGCTCGGACCACTCTCGCTCGGAGAGCTCCTCGGCCAGGCAGGATACCTAAACAGGTATCAAAAAACAAAGAACCCCACCAGTACATCCGGCGGGGCTCGTTCCAACTTACTGATACCAAATAAATCTTATGCGGTTTTTCAAACTGCTAAATCTTTCAGGAGGAAACAATGATTTCTACTCCTTACAATCGTAAAATTATGACACAGCCGCCGTGCTCACAAATGAAATGAAGAAAAAATATGGAATTTCTCTTTAAGGAGGTTATGTCATTTTTTTGCTGAAAGAGATGACAATCAGTCAATTAAACATTACTTCCTACCATTATAATACAACAGGCTTCATTTATACGGCTCATTTTGCGTCCAAGTTTTTTTTCAAATGGCTTGTAAGCAATTAGTGAAAGGAGCCAACTGAGGTAGACCTACTTACTTAGCTAAAACACTTTCTACGAAGGTAGAAGTAGCAGCAGCAACGTCGTCTTTCCCGGCCAGCGCCCGGATGAAAGCACTTCCAATAATAGCTCCGTTGGCGTATTTACAAGCCGTTCTAAAGCTTTTCGAGTCGCTAATCCCAAAGCCAATCAAACGGGCCTGTGGAAGATCGAGTTCGGCAATACGGGCGAAATAAGCTTTTTGCTCATCGGTGATTTCACCACTCTTTCCGGTAATACTACTGCTGGAGACAACGTAAATGAAACCTGTACTCAGTGCTCCGATTTTCCGAATTCGTTCATTTGAAGTTTGAGGGGTGATCAGGAAAGTAACCTGAAGATCATACCGTTCAGCAATAGCCTTGAATTCTTGCTCGTATTCAAAAACAGGTAAATCAGGTAGAATGAGACCATCTGCACCAGCTTCATGGGCAGCTTTGCAGAAACGATCAGGTCCGTACTGCATCACCTGGTTGAAGTAGCCCATCAGCACCATAGGTACCTGGGTATGCTTACGGGCCGACCTTAGTTGGCCAAAGAGCGTATCCAGCGTCATTCCATTCTTAAGGGCCTGCATGCTGGAATTCTGGATAGTTTCACCGTCGGCCATCGGGTCAGAGTACGGTACACCGACCTCAATCAGGTCGGCGCCGGCATCAGCGAGACTACGAATGATGGTCTCCGTACTGTCTAACTGTGGATAGCCAGCAGTAAAGTATACGTTTAGGAGGTCTCGGGTTTTAGTAGTAAAGAGGTTGGTTAAGCGATTCATAAGTAAGGGGAGGAAGGGGGAGAAAGG
>CAYPIM010000102.1:11856-20315 GCA_964410795.1 uncultured Lewinella sp.
CCTTTAATCCCTTATCCCTTTAATCCATCCAGATAAGTAGTAAAGGCAGCGAGGTCTTTATCTCCGCGGCCAGAAAGACATACCACCACCACGTCATCCGGGCCATACTCCATTTGGTCGAGCGCAGAGAAAGCGTGGGCGGTTTCCAGGGCAGGAATGATACCTTCGGTTCGAGCGGTAAAGAGTGCAGCAGCCAGGGCATCTTCATCCGTAACGGCAATAGCTTCAGCGCGTTTAGAATCAATCAGGAATGCGTGTAGTGGTCCGATGCCCGGGTAATCCAGCCCAGCGGAGATGCTGTAGGGCTCAATTACCTGCCCGTCGTCTGTTTGCATAAGCAAGGTTCGGGAGCCATGGATGATGCCTTCCGTGCCGAGCACAGAGGTAGCGGCAGACTCTCCGGTATTTACGCCAAGCCCAGCGGCCTCGACCGCAATGAGGCGAACTCGCTCATCATTCAGGTAGTGGTAAAAAGCACCAGCGGCATTACTTCCACCGCCAACACAAGCCACGATGGCATCCGGGTAATCTCGGCCGATGTGCTCCTGCAACTGCCATTTCATCTCTTCAGAAATTACACTTTGGAAACGCGCCACCATATCCGGATAAGGATGTGGCCCTACAACTGAGCCAATGATGTAGTGCGTATCCTCAGGGTTATTGATCCAGTCACGAATGGCTTCGTTCGTCGCATCTTTTAATGTTCTGGAGCCGGAGAGAGCGGGCCGCACTTCGGCGCCCAGCATCCGCATTCGCGCTACGTTGGGCGCCTGGCGGGCGATGTCAACCTCCCCCATATACACGATACACTTCAGCCCAACGAGTGCACAAACCGTAGCTGTAGCAACACCATGCTGGCCAGCCCCCGTTTCTGCAATGATTCGCTTTTTACCAAGTCGTTGCGCCACCAATATTTGCCCGATAGTATTGTTGATTTTGTGCGCACCGGTATGGTTCAGGTCTTCCCTTTTCAGGTAAATATTGGTACCATAATGTTCACTCATTCGCTTAGCGAAGTAAAGTGGACTGGGGCGGCCGACATAGTCTTTCAGCAGCGCATCAAACTCTTTCTTGAACTCAGGTTCTGCGGTCATACTGATGTACTTCGTTCGAAGTTCTTCAACGTTGGGATGAAGCATTTCCGGGATATAGGCTCCACCGAAGCGACCATAGTAGCCACGCTTGTCTATTTGGGTGTGAATATTTTTTGACATTGGGGAAGGATTAAAATTGAATAGAAATTTGTCTCAGCTACTGTTGACACGAAACATGGTACGTCAGTACTAGCAGGAAGCAGTCGCTTTTTACATTACCGGTTTACTTCAACTTGAAGCCCGCGTTTTCAGGGATAGTGTCTTCGCAAAATCCAAAAGATTCCGAATCATCAGCCTCCCGTGTTCTGTCATTATTGATTCAGGATGAAACTGCACGCCGAAAATTGGCAAAGTTTTGTGCTGCAGGGCCATCACACCGCCGTATTCACCGGTAGCCGTAGTGGTTAATTCCTCCGGCATAGTCGCCGGATCGATTACCCAACTATGGTAGCGGCCAGCGCGGAAAGCTTTGGGCACATCTTTGAAGAGTACATCATCCGTCCTTGTCCGGGTCATTTCGGTCTCAATACCATGGTGGACTTCGTCGAGGTTGATGAGTTTACCACCAAAAGCTTCGCCGATCGCTTGGTGGCCCAGGCATACGCCAAAGATCACCTTTTCACCAGCATAGCGTTTGATAAGGGCGGGCATAATGCCCGCTTCTTCCGGGACCCCGGGCCCAGGACTAAGCACGATCAGATCGTAAGCACCTACGGCCTCAAGGGAGATTTTGTCGTTGCGAAATACGTCTACCTCACTACCCGTTTCTTCCTCGATGTACTGAACGAGGTTGTAAGTAAAGGAGTCGTAGTTGTCTAAGATTAGTATTTTCATTGGGCAAGTATTGGAACTCGGCGGACGAGTTAAAGGTTTTCAGCTTTGTCGAGGGCCTTGGTTAGTGCGCCGAGTTTGTGGTAAACCTCCCGCATTTCGGAGTGTTCGTTACTGGCTGCCACCACTCCAGCGCCAGCCTGATAGTAAAGGGTGTTATCTTGGCTAAAGAAGGAGCGAATCAGGATCGCCTGGTTCATTCCTCCAGCAAAGTCAATCAAACCGATGGCGCCGCCGTAGAAGCCACGCTGCTGGTTTTCGTATTTATTAATCAGCTCAATGGCCTTGTATTTTGGTGCGCCAGAAAGCGTTCCGGCGGGGAAAGTATCACCAAATATTCTCACGGTTTGATCTGTCCGTTCCAGCTCGCCTTCTACGGCAGAAACAAGGTGAATCACATGACTGTAATAATGCACTTCGCGCAGGCTTTTCACCTTCACCCGTTTTGTATGCCGGCTTAGGTCATTGCGGGCCAGGTCTACCAGCATAACGTGTTCGGCGTTTTCTTTAGGGTCAGCCAGTAATTCTTGCGTTGCCGCTTCGTCTTTGGCCTTGTCTCCGGTACGTCGGTATGTCCCTGCGATTGGGTTCAGGCGAGCAATACCTCCCCCGATCACCATCTGGCTTTCCGGGCTTGATCCCATGATGCGGTAGTCACCGTAATCAAAATAAAACAGGTAGGGAGACGGATTGATGCTCCGTAGTGCCCGGTAGACCTGAAACTCATCTCCACGGAAGGATTGCTGAAACTGACGACTTAAAACAATTTGAAAAACATCACCAATGCGGCAGTGGTGTTTCCCCAGGCCGACCATTTCCATATACTCCTCATCGGTCATATTGCTGCTGTCTTCACCATACCGCTTGAAAGGGTGTACTCCCCCACCTCGCTTGATGGCGGCTTCTACCCGCGCCATACCGCTTTCTTCTCCTTCAGGCTGGTTTTCGATAATGATCAGCTCATCCCGGTAATGATGGAAGATGAGGATGTAGCGGTACAAGTGGTAGCGAATATCCGGCGCCCGCAATACTTTTTCGTTGTCAAACTTAAGGGTATCGAAGTACTGTACGCCCTCAAAGTTCGTGTGTCCGATCAAGCCGTTAAACTGTTTAACAATGGGATCGGTATCCGAATAATCGAGATCAAAATTCCCCAGGAAGTCATGAAGGCGGAGGGAAACAGTATCGGGGTTTTCGACCGTTTCCTCGTGCGCCCACTGCCCGTATTTTCGGGTCGTGATGGTGCCTTCGTTCACCACAAAAGACGCAAGGGTTTCAAGACCGACAATGGAGTAGTAGTGTTCATTATCGCGTGCTTCGTTCGATTCCAGCAGTACAGGGTCGGTGAACTCGTCCCGAACCGACAGGTACAACATCACCGGCGTCAGATGATCAGCATTCATCCGTTTGGTACGGACGTTAATTTGGGTTTTCAGCGAAGTGTCAGTTATTGTAGACATAATATTTTTTGGGCGCGTCCGCAGGATGCAGGGAGAGGTTTAAAGCTTGAGTATTGATTTGAGGTTCGTCTTTTTTAAAGCACAAACGTCGTTAAAGGGACGCCGAGAAAATAACTTACGCCTTTTGACCGTCTTATTTTGCCCCCACCAAGCTTAAAAATCATTTCCGTAGCTAAGGCTATGCAAAGGATTTTTAAGCTTAGTGGGAACAAAAACGCCAGGTCAAAAACCAGTAAGTTATTCTCGCGGCGTCCCTAAAGGGCAAAGAAAAAGCCCGACGGAGCAAATCCGACGGGCTTAAATTTTCTTTGTTTTATACAAACAAGGCCGTTCAGGATGCTCGGAGAGTATCTTGAAGCCACCACCAGTTGTTGCGGGTTGTTATTTGCATGGCCGCAAGGTAATGGTACCAAGAGGAATTATCCAAATTTGTTTTTCACACGCTTCCTCCGGAAGCCAATCCCCCTAATCCCAAAATTTCTACCTTGCAGTTATGTCGATACGCCCCCCCGACCCCAAGGCCGAACGGAGCATCGTTCGCTTTTTCCAAAACAACTGGCTATTCATCAGTAGTACCTTGTTACTATTGGCTTGCAGTACGATGCTGTTAATGAGCAGGGAGCAGGGAGACATGCTGATTGCTATTAATAAATTGCGCACCCCTTTTTGGGATGCGTTTTTCAAGATTGGCACCCATTTTGCCGAGCCGATAGCCTATATAACCATCATTCTGATCGTCACCGCTTTCAGTTACCGAAAAGGTCTTTTTGTAGTTGTTGCCGGATCGTCAGCGGGCATCATTGCGGGTATTCTAAAAGCCATTTTCAGCCAGGCCAGGCCAATGCGCTGGTTCTTTGACAATCATCAGGAAATATGGCACTCCCTTAGTCTGTTCGAAGAAGAGTGGCGCAGTTGGGATGCCGCAAGTAGCTTCCCAAGCGGTCATACAACTTCGGCATTTGCGCTTTACAGCTTTTTGGCTTTTAACGCCCGCAAAGGCAAACTCTCCGTAAGTACCCTCTGTTTTTTGCTGGCCGGCATGGTCGCTCTCAGCAGAATGTATTTGCTCTACCACTTTTTGCGGGATGTAACCGTAGGTGCCGGACTCGGGCTCTGCATCGGAGCCCTGGTGTACTACCTCCAAAAAGCTTCCTTAAAAAACAGCCGTTGGCTAGACCAGGGTTGGTGGCGAGGTAAGAACTAGGTACTTACGCTAAAAGCTCACAATATTCCGCCGGAAAACCATGCATCTAACTTACCTTGCATCCTGCGGCCGCGCCAAAAAAGCTACGCCCTGACCAACCATCTTTATCAAAGTACAGAAAGCCTCTCTTGACCACAGAGCAAATCAACAATCAAGCAATGAGTGCAAAAAGTACCGCGAAGTAAATAACATATCGAGCATCCCAATGTCCTTTCCTACCATAGCCGTAATCCGCGAAGAGAAAAACCCACCCGACGCACGCGTTCCACTAACTCCAATACAAGTCGCTGAACTTCGTGCAAAAGGTATTGACATCGTAGTACAGCCCAGTCAGGGTAGGACGTTCAAAGACCAGGAGTATGCAGATTTAGGCGTCCCGATTATTGAGGATATTACTGATCGCAAGTTATTGCTGGGCGTGAAAGAAGTCCCGGTAGACAAATTGATCTCGAACAAGACCTACTGCTTTTTCGCCCATGTTGCTAAAGAGCAACCTTACAATCAGAAATTAATGCGGGCCTTCCTCGAAAAAGGCATCACCCACATCGATTACGAATACCTGACCGGGGATAGCGGCAAGCGCCTGATCGCCTTTGGCTACTGGGCAGGCATGGTTGGCGCGCACAATGCTGTTTGGACCTACGCGCAGCGTACCGGTGCCTTTAATCTGCCCCGCCTGAACACACTACATGATTACGCTGCGGCAAAGGAAGTCTACGCAAAACTTGACCTCCCACCGCTGCGCGTTGTGCTCACCGGAACCGGCCGCGTAGGCAAAGGAGCCGCACGGGTACTCGAAGATATTGGGCTTAAAAAAGTAAGTCCCGAAGAATTCCTGAACGGCGAGGGGGAAGCTGTTTTCACCCAGTTACACGTTCATGATTACGCTAAGCACCCCAACGGAAAACCAATTGACAAACAACACTTCTACCAACATAGTGAAGAGTACCAATCTGCCTTCGGTCCGTTTACAGAAGTCGCCGACGTCTTCGTAAACGGCATCTTCTGGGACGGGAAAGCGCCCGCTTTCTTCACCACGCAAGACATGCAATCTGATGATTTCAACATCAAGGTAATTGGCGACGTAACCTGCGACATTGCCCCTGCTGCTAGTGTCCCCTCTACCCTTTTCGCTTCTACAATAGCCGACCCTGTTTTCGGTTACGATCCGGAAACAGGAGACATCGTAGCCCCCCACAGTGATCACGCCGTAGACGTTATGTCAATCGATAACCTTCCCAGCGAACTGCCACGGGATGCCAGTACTGCTTTCGGGACAACCTTCATCGAGAAAATTTTACCCGAATTCGAAAAAGAAGGCTCGAACATTCTCCGCCGTGCCAGCGTAACCATAGACGGAAAACTGGGGCCAGATTTTCAATACCTCAAGGAATACGCTGGGCTTTAGAAAATCGACTTGTCGTTCTTTTTACTTAGCCCCGTACAGACAAGGCGTAACTTGTCTCAACTCTTGAATAATGCACATACAGGTCATGCACTGCTTTAAATACAACACAATGAATAAGTTCCTTCTCTCCATCACCACTTTACTCTTCCCGCTTATCCTCTCCGCAGGAGGGGGCATGTGGCTTCCTCTTCTTCTCGAAAACCTAAACGAGAAAGAAATGAAAGGCATGGGAATGAAGATCACCGCCGAAGACATTTACAGCATTAACCAGGGTAGCCTGAAAGACGCTATTGTCCATTTCGGAGGTTTCTGCACCGGAGAAGTAATCTCGGACCAGGGCCTGGTACTTACCAACCACCACTGCGGGTTTGGGGCCATCCAGAGCCACTCCACACTGGAAGACAACGTACTCGAAAATGGCTTCTACGCAAAGACAAAAGCCGATGAAAAAAACAACCCTGGCCTTTTTGTAACCTTCATCGAGCGCATCGAGGACGTAACCAATAAGGTACTCAACAAGGTCTACGACGACATGGACGAGGAGGAGCGTACAAAAATGATTGCAGCCAATTTAAAAACGACAAAAAAAGCGTTCACCCTCAAAGCGCATGAAGAGTTGATCGTAAAGCCGTTTTACAACGGTAATAAGTACTATGCCTTTGTGACAAAGAAGTACACCGATGTTCGCCTCGTCGGAACTCCCCCTTCTTCCATCGGTAAATTTGGTGCCGATACCGACAACTGGGAATGGCCTCGCCATACTGGCGATTTCAGCCTCTTCCGCATCTACACTGCCCCCGATGGCAGTCCGGCAGATTACAGCACGGAGAACATTCCAATGAAACCCAAGAAACACCTGGAGGTGAGCCTTGGCGGTGTAAAGCCCGGCGATTTCTCCATGATCTTCGGTTTTCCCGGCCGGACGGACCAATACCTCTCGGCCGACGCGATGCAACAGCGTACCGAGGTCATTAACCCCATCCGTATTGGAATGCGGGACTTAAGCCTGGCCGTTATCGATTCCGCTATGCGGGCCAATCCGCAGGTAAAGATCGACTATGCCAGTAAACAAGCTCGGATTGCTAACTCCTGGAAAAAATGGCGCGGAGAAAGTGAAGGTGTAGCCGCAGTTGGCGGCCTCAAGAAACGCCTGGCTATGGAGCGAGAGTTTATGAACCGCCTGGAAGCAAAACCAGGCGAAGCTAAAACCTACCGTCCCTTACTCGGCCGGATCAACGACCTGGTAAGAAACCAGAAAGAAGTCGCCAAGACGAACGCTTACGCCAGCGAAATCAACTATAACATCGATATGTTTCGCATCGCCAATATCCTGCGCCGTCAGGTTAAGATTGCGGACAACAACGGCATCAATGCCTTCAAGCAAAGGCTTCCCAGCCTGATTGGCTACCTCGAAAGCTTTTACAAAGGCTACAATCCTAATATCGATATGGAAGTAGCTAAAGCTTTACTCCCCGTTTACCAAAATAATGTACCAGAAGAACACCTCAGTTTTTACGTTCAGGACCAGGCTAATTTTGCGGGCAGTATGGAAGACATGGTAGACGACATGTTCCAAGGCAGCTACCTGACTAAGGGAGATCGCCTGATCGCTCTGCTAAAGGGAGATCCGGAAACGGCTCTTGATATTATCCGGGGCGACCGGGGCTATGTTTATGTCGCTCAGCTTAACCAGCATAATGAAAAGCGGGTAACTAACGTCTACAATGAAATCCGGCAGCGGGCCGAACCATTACAACGACAGTACATGAAAGGCCTGTTGCTCTTTTTCCCTAAGAAACGTCTTTACCCAGACGCGAACGGAACCATGCGCGTCAGTTACGGAAAAGTAGAAGGCTTTACGGGCCTGGAGGGTAAGAAATTTGATCACGTTACCGATCTCGATGGTGTAATTGCTAAGTACCAGCCTGGAGATTATGAATTTGACCTACCCCTTGGCTTAGTGGAGCTGCACAAGAAAAAGGATTACGGCAAATACGCGATGAAAAACGGTAAACTCCCCGTCTGCTTTCTGGGCTCCAACCACACCACTGGTGGAAATTCTGGTAGCCCTGCCCTAGACGCCAAAGGTCGCCTCGTAGGTCTCAATTTTGACCGTACCTGGCAAAGCACGATGAGCGACGTCAACTACGACCCCAGCATTTGCCGGAACATCATGGTAGATATCCGCTACGTGCTTTTCCTTATTGATAAGCTCGGCGGTGCTCCGCACCTCGTTGAAGAGATGACTTTAATAGATTGATAGAGGTGATAGTGTGGTAGATTCGCTTCGCGGCTTCTTCGAGGTGATAGGCTACTACTTTTATACCTAGGATGATCCGTTTGCTGGTAATAGCACGGAACAATTTTTGGCCTTGCCTCCAACTATGATTTTGCTCCCCTCTCCCTTGGAGCTACGCTCCCTACACAAGTCTATTGAACTGCTTAAACAATAGGCATCCCGA
>CAYPIM010000103.1:0-3994 GCA_964410795.1 uncultured Lewinella sp.
CTTTTTGCCTAAAAAGTAGGCCCCCGGCAGGGAAATCAGAAGAGATGAAGCATCTGTTAGATGAACTAAAAGTCGTAGCTAAAGTTCGGGATGTTTCATGTTGATTACCTGCCTTCCACCAACCGATAGGTCCGTACCCAGTCTATGAGCATCCGATTTTTAGTAGGATCTATCAAATCTTCGTCTTTCGCTACGATGCCTTGTCGGGAGCGCCAGTCGTGGTCTTCAGTATCCAGAATCATCACCAGCGGCCTATCCATTGTGTATTTGGCTTTGTCCATTGCGGTATTGGTGTAGCCTTTATCGAACATTTTGGCCTGTTCCCAAGATCCTGTAGGAAGTTGTTTTCCGTCGAAGTAGAAATAGACTTCGGTAGGGCTTTTCCAGAACATACCGAAGGTGTGGAAGTCTTCACGCCAAAGCGAGGAGTCTGGCAGAAAGACGGGGTTAGCATCGGCAAAATTACTGGTGATGCCCTCCGCTTTACTTCGGATAAAAACGTGGAAATTCGTAGAGGCGTGCTGGGAAAATGTACCTTTTGCTGCACCGCCGTAGATTTCCAAAATATCAATCTCCCGGCGGCTGTCTCGGCTCAATAGCCAGAAATTGGAGCTGAGTTCGAGATTGCTGACCTTGATGCGTGCTTCCGTGTACACGGGGTACATCAGGTCGGCCTTCCCGGTAACGATGCCACAGTTTACCCGATCGGTCCCCGCTCTGCGGGAAGCGTGGATGACGAGCTTACCGTCCGTTACGGAAGTATGGTCTTTTTGCCATTCGGTTAGCCCCGGCCCTGACCATTTGTTGAAGTAGTGGTCGTTCCAGCGCTTGCGGAACCGCTTCTTTTTGCCTCTGTAATTGAAGTCGTCGGAGAGCTCTTTTTGCAGTTTCCAGCTTCGGCCAGGGCCAGGCTTGACGGGGATGGGTAAGTTGGCCCAGTCCTGTCCTTCAACAAAAGAGGAAAGGCAGAGAGTTAGTAAAAACAGAAGGCTGCGTAGAAGTTCCTTGGAGGTGTATGGGCTAATCATAAGGCAAAACTAGGTCGCTGGGCTATTCAGTCTTGCTACGGAAGGATTGATGTTGGCAACATATGTTCTGGCCTTGAGATCACCCACTTACCGCACACACCGGCATCCTCGCCGTTCGCTACGTACCGCCCTTCTGATGCCACCTGTATTTAACTGCATCGTATACCTTCCGATGAAATCTCTGATCTCGACGGTTGGTGGATCGTCAAAACCAGGCTGGCTTTTGTCGAAGCCCCATGCATGTTGGGTGTTTGTTCCTGTTGTCGTCCAGATAAAAGTTGGATCTCCTACACTTCCTCCGGCAAACTGACTGATTTGGTCGAGGCTGGGTATTCCCCAGTTGCTGAAGCCTCCTTCTACTAGGGTCCGGCAGCGATTTGCGCATCCGTCAAAGGTTAAATTATTGGCTTCACTACTGAGCCCTTCAGGAAATAGACTTTGGCTTTCCAGTTGTTCTTCAACAAAATCTTCCAGGTACCGACGGTTAACAACCTGCTGTGGCCCCTCCGGGTCTCCTACATTGACGATCCGCTGATCGTCCATATTCAACTCTTGTTGTAGGCGGAAACGGCCGCTTTCCTCGATCCGGAAAATAGGTGTGTCCGTGGAGGAGCCGGTAGGATTACGGGTTAGGGTTAAGAAGCCGTCGTTGTTGAGAAACTCATAGGTCGTATTGTCGGCCTCGAACTCCAGCCGAGCGGATGTTCCGCGAAGACGGCCGGAAGCTGGGCCAGATGCCCAGATGTCCAGACTGCGCTGGGGGCGTACTCCACCGAGGCCAAGGCGGCCCAGGCCATCTAGCGTTAGTGCTGTAGGCATATTATCAATCGGCAGGCTGGCACTTGCCCGAATACGGAAGAGGCTTTCTTCGGATTCCAGCCGGAAGGTTAAATCCCGATTTTCCGACCGGCCCGTCACCAGGTCGATGTGCGCATTACCAATTTCGTCGGCACGGATGCGTAGACCCGCATTGTCTTCATCCCGGATGGTGAGTTGCTCACTCGGAATGGTAGTTCCGATGCCAACCCGGTTGCCCAACAGGGCCGCTGAATTCCCACCGCCACGTTCCCAGAGCGGGTCGCGTATGGTTTCGGCCATCAGTGAATAAGGCACCGACCGAAACTGGGTTCGGGGGAGGGTAATCCCCACGTCGCCAGAGCGAATGCTCAAGTCTAAGAAATACAACCCCTGGCTCCAGTCGATCAGGAAAAAAGGAATACCCTGGTTTGCGCCTTTACCGATCACGAGCTGGAGCAGGCCGTACTCATCGGTTGTAAGGCCGGTAAATTCTTCGGCGTAGACAACATCGCCATCGGTAGAGATATCGACAAACACGTTTACGGTTCGGTTTGCGAACGGTTCGCCAGCGGCATCTCGGATCAAAGCTTGATAATTAACACCTACGGATTGAGATTGTAAAGGCAGGGTGAAAACCATCAGGAGGAGGTAGAAAAGATGTTTCATGTTTTATGGATTTAGCGGACGATCAATCGTCCTCGGGTTTGTGTTGGTTCGTTGGTATGGTTTGGTATGCCCGAATGATTTCGGGATGGGATAAAGAGATAGTTGTATGCGCCAGGTGGAAGGTTGCCCAACGGAAGCATACCACTGTTACCTCTAAGCCTAAAGGCCCGGACTTCCCGACCCGCAGAATCAAAGAGCTGGAGTTCTGAAGAGGCTTCGTCCTGCCCACTGCGGAGGCTCCAGGTGACGGAGCCGTGAGCAGGGTTGGGGTAAAGCAAAAGCCTGGCCTCTGCTTCGCCTCGCCGGTCAATGGCTCTTAGCGGGCTGATGGTCTCCGTGCCATTCTGGTCTGTTTGAAGTATCCGGTAATACAGTAAATCTGGAGGGAAATCGGTATCCGTCCAGTCGTATTCAGCTTGGCCTGTATTGTTGTTGAGGAAGGGTAGGGTAGCAAGTTCCAGGAAGGTTAAACCATCGCTGCTGCGTTCAATCGTAAAGCTCGCTTCCCGGCCGGTTAGCCCTACTTGCCAGCTGAGAAGATTATTTTTGCCAATAGCTTCTGCGGTGAAGCGTAGCCAGCTGACGGGGAGGGCCACCTCTAGTTGGTCCGGTTGTTCAAAGCCCTGGAATACGGAAGCGTTGTCTGCATTGCGTCGGCCAGAAATTGGCTCTCCGATTGAGTACCCAACATAATAGCCCGGGACGTTTTCCGAACCTCCTCCCGTTGAAATAAGTTGACGGTCTACCTGAGCTCCGAGTGCGGGGGCGAAGGCCAAAGACAGGACGAATAAATAGACTTGAACGTAGAATAATCTTGAACTATAGGCCAGAGTCATGTTGAACGGGTTTGTTCGCAAATGTCTGACTAGGAGCGTCTTATTGACTTGTGGTGAGGTTGCTGAATCTGGTGCTGAGGTTGCATTTAGAGCAAATTACTTGCTCTGAACGAAACTACTAGACTTTTTTGGCTCCTTTCACTTCGCGGCTGACTGAGGCGGTCCGTCGAGTCTCCGGCGAGACCTGTGGAAAAGGGCGGGGGGAGAGGCAGAAAACCAATGCTCGAAGAAGCCGCAAAGCGAAATATCCAGTAGTGTGGCCCTGAATGGTTCCGTTACGAGCGGCCTTTTATGACGGATGTATTGCTACAAAAGCAATCCAAATTTGGAGAATAATTATTTCCGACTTCCCGATGGACTGAGCCCAAACTCTTCCCGAAACACCCGGGCGAAATAAGCCGGATCCCGAAACCCATGAGCGTAGGCCACCTGGGCTACAGTGATGCCGGGCTCCCGGAGCGCCGTCCGCGCACGCTGTAACCGAATCCGCCGGATGAACAGTGTCGGGGTAAGGCCAGTAAGTGCTTTAAGTTTTCGGAATAGTTGGGTTCGTTCGAGGAAAACGGCAGCGGCGAGATCGGCAACGGAGAAGTCCTCATTGGCCAGGCGCGCTTCCACAATTTGAGTAGCTGCCTGTACAAACGGGTTGGGCGAGGCTCCGTTTGT
>CAYPIM010000103.1:4094-20314 GCA_964410795.1 uncultured Lewinella sp.
AGCCCGTCCGCAGTGGTGAGCAGGCGGTACCCATCAGAGAGGCAATAGCGTAGGTAGGCAGTTAGTTCAGGATGGTCTTCGGCGACTAGAATGAGAGCCCGCTCATCAGTAAGAACAGGTGCGTTTCTGGGCGCTACTTCAGAAAGAGCATGAGGCGTCAACTCTTTTGCCGCGGCCGCAGGTGCAAGGTCCGTTGAAGGCAATGTTAGCTCCTGTAACATAACTTCAGAGAGGCGAACGATGAAGGTACTACCCTGGCCCGGTTGACTCATAACCTTCAGCTTCACCCCGATCCGGTCAGCGGTTTCTTTGACCAGGGCTAAGCCCAGACCGGTGCCGTTGGTGGTACCCTCCTCTTCCCGGCTGAAAGGGCGAAACAGGTGGCGCAGGAAGGCCTGGCTCATTCCTTTGCCCGTATCGGTAATGGTTAAAACCACCCGTTTCGTGTCTCCGCGCCCATCTTCGGTACTCAGAGCGAGCGTGACGTGACCACCGGAGGGCGTGTACTTCAGGGCGTTACTCAGCAGGTTACCCGTAATGGCCCGCCAATCTTCCTCCGCAAAGGAGAACCGCAGCGGCTTTTCCGGAGCTGAAAACCGAAGCTCTATGTTGCCTTCCTCTGCCAGGGGAGCATAAGATTGAAGGAGGTAGTGGTGGAAAGCGGTAAAGTCCGCAATCGTTTTTTTAGGGGGCGTTGGGCTAGCTCGTAAACGGGCTAGCTCAAGAATGCGGTCTACTTGCCCGCCCAAGAGGTGGGTTTGTCGCTCAATCAACTCTAATTGACCAGCGCGCTCTGGTTTTGGGCCTCGTTGGCTCCGGTCTGCAGCACCGGCGATGATGGCCAGTGGGGTACGGAACTCGTGGGCGATGCGCTCGAACCACCCCAGCCGTTCTGCGGATAGACGCCTGAGCAATAACGTTCGGTACAAGCTGTATAAGAAGCCAAGTAATAGTAAGGCGTATATAGCATAAGCATAAACACTCTGATACCAGGGAGGAAGCACACGGAAGTATAGAGGTGGATGCTCGGTTGCCCAGCCAGCAGCAGCGTTCTCGGCCTTTGCCCGGAGTACGTAATTGCCCGGTGGAATATTACTCAGTGTTAGTTTTCCCGTTTTAGAAGGGGGGAGCCAATCGTTGTGGTAACCTTCAAGTTTAAAGTAGTAATCAGTCGTTTCAGGAGAGCGAAAGGAAAGCGCAGCGAAGGCCCAACTGATGACATTGTCCGCAGGCTCAATCTTTAGCGGACTATGCTCCGTTCGTCCGGTCAAAGGAAGATGCTCGGCCAGGGTGGTGTCCATTCGGTAGCGGTGATAACTTAGCCAGCTCAACGACGGACTTTGCACCCGCGCCCGCGCCCTGATCACCTTTGGCCGGAAGAACTGTAAACCGTTTTGCCCCCCAAACCACATGCCTCCGTCTTCCTGCCGGAAAACAGAGCTGATGAGCATCGCGTTGCCCTTAAGTCCATCATCCGTGTCGTAAGTGGTGAATTGCTCGGAAACCGGATCAAAGTGAAGAATACCGTGACTGATACTGCCGAGCCAGAGGTCAGAAGCAGGGCCGCTACTCATGCTCACGAATTTATCGTCGGGGAGTTCGGGACCACGAAGAAAGCGTTGAAAATCTTCGGTTGTTGGCCGGAAGCGATTGAGGCCACCGTCGGTTGCAATCCAAATCGTACCGTCTGCCGTTTGATGCACCTGTTGGGCAAGGTCCGAACTTAAGCTGTTGGCCTCCTCAGCATTGTGCCGAAATTCTCGATACTCCAACGCTTGTCCGCCTTTGATTGAGCTTATGTTTTCCACGCGCAGTGCTCCGCGATGGAGTGTACATACCCACAAACGATCATCGCGGTCCACCGCCAAGTCAATAATACCAACGGCTCCGGACCGGCCTGGCCCCGGAAGGGGGAATTTTGATAGCTCATTCGTGACCGGATCGAAGCAAGCAAGATGGTTCCAGCGGCCAATCCAGATGCGACCGCGACGGTCTTCCGTTATGCGCCAGCACTGCCGGGCACCGTCTTGTTGGTCCAGTAGTCTAAAAGTGGGGTCTTTACGCCCCGAAGCGGCGAGAAAGCGAACGAGCAGCCCCTCTTCTACAGCGTATACATATGCTTTTCGATCGTAATGCAGCGCGTTTACGGAGTGTGGAGAAATACGCTGAACTTTCCCTTTTTCCGGCACCTTGAATATTCCTTTGGCCGTAGCGAGCCAACGGTCTTTATTCACCAGAATGATTTCTCTAACGGCCTGTGGAAGCTCCGGTGCCGCGGTTTGCATTGGTTCCAGAAAAGCGAGAGCAGGGCGCAATAAAAATGCTCCACGATTGGTGCCCCACCACATATCACCCTCCTGATCAAAGAAAATCACGTGGACTTGCACCCCGGAGAAATCCTGACCCAATATTTTTTTTGGATAGTGTTCCTGAATATCATTAAGCGAACGACTGAAAGACCAGACACGAGGTCCGGCCGCAAGCCAGAATTTTGCCGGGCCCCGCTCAAAACGAGGGGTGAAAAATGGGCTTTGGGCCGTCGAGATGGCAAGGCGCCAGGGAGTGGGCGACCAGACGTTGTTGCTGCGTAGTAATAAGCGCAGCTCATTACCGCTTAATACCAGTAAACTGTCCGTTCCAATAGGCTGCAGGGCGCGTACGGGCAGACTATTGAGTAAGCGTGGTTGGTCACCAGAAATCAGATGAATACCCTTTTCCCCACCGCTGATTACGGAGCCATCGGGCAAGGACTTAAAGCATACAACTCTATCCGGTAGCACTCGGCCTGGCCGTTGCCCCGCTTTTTCCTGGAAATAGATGCCTTTAGCGGTTGCCAGATAGCGGCTACCACTTTGGGTTTGGAATAGTGCATCGACAATACCAAATTCAGGCCAGTCGAGTTGCTTGCTGGGGGTGTCGAAGGTCTCGGTGCGGGTATTCATTCGGTTAAGGCCTCGCCCCAGTGTGCCGAACCAAAGTTTTTTGCGACCATTTACGAGTAGGCACTTGGCGAAGTTGGCGGCTGGGCCGGAGGTCTCGTCTGGCCGGTAAGTATAGCTGCGAAAATCACGCCCATCGAAACGATTGAGTCCATACTGGGTCGTCATCCAGAGGAAGCCTGCACTATCCTGAGCAAAGTCGGAAATCCATTCGTTGGTCAGCCCGTCGGCTACGCCGTAGTGGCGAACGGTCATTTTTTGGGTGTAGGCCACCTGAAACAGGAGGAAAAAGAAAGCACCGCCCGCCAGTAATTTTTTTAGGTTGGTTGGACACGACATTATAGGCTAAGATACGGCGTCCTTTAAGACCTGGCTGAATTCATCTTTCCTTCATCGCTTCACGTACCGTAGCGTCTTTATATTGTCTTCTTGCCGGAGTACCACGAAATAGATGCCTGCTGGTTCGTTCTGGATGTTTATGCCTTGAATATCTAAAGAACCAGGTGAACCCAAGCCCGGAGCCCCTGCCTCCAAATGGCGGACGAGCTGACCGGAACTGCTGAATACGTCGACACTTGTGATTATAGGGAGATCAGGCCCTGTAACTAGGTATCTAATCATCCCTGATCCGGGGTTGTCGATGAGCACATGGTTACGCAACGGATTAACTTCAATGCCATAGGGCGTGCAACCATTAGGGGCTGGGGAAAAATTTCGGAAGGCCAGGCGGTCGTTCTGGCCATTTACCCCCACGGGGTACTCTATCCTGGTGCCACGGCGGTTCATTCGATAAATGTTGCTGTTTAGGGCACATTCGAAAAGAAGTCCTTCGTTGTCGTCCAGGAAGTCTGGATGGGTAAAATATAGAAAGCGATCGCCGGGCCGGTCGTCATCTTTCATGAACCAGGCGCAGGAGGTTCTGCTTACCAGATTGAGCTCTCTTAGGTTGGTGTTGCCTACATGGACATTCGCTATGCGAAATTTTGCCTCCGGATCGGTGCCGGTCCGCCTGGTCATTACCAGTTCAAGCACCAAACCACCGGTAGTGTCAGCATTGCACATCTTGTCCTCCAGTGGGACGTAAAAACTGAAGCACGAACAGGCCGCAAGGTTGAGGTTACTGGATGTAAGTAGGATGAGAGCAAGCGCTAATCGGTATACCATGTCAGGTGTTTTTATGATAGACGGCGAGGTGAGCTCCTGGCGTTGGCGGTAGTTCTGGGTTTATTGTTGAATAGTAACTTTTTGGCGCGGACGCAGGATGCAGGGTGGGGTAGAAGGGAGGTAGGGAGTGAAGATTGAGTTACCATCCTCAGCGCATCAAGACTACCTCTCCGGTCTTCATGCTTACGCTGCCATCAATTCTGGTAAACGAAAGCTGGTATACGTATACTCCAGGCGGAAGTATTGCGCCGCTAGCGGTTTGGCCGTTCCACCCGAAAGAGTCATCTCCGAGAGGTACCTCGGAGAAATTGGCTAACTGCCCTCCCCAGCGGTCGAAGAGCCGGAAATCAGTCACCTGCTCAATGGCGCTACCGGCGTAGACGGTCAGCAGATCGTTGGTGCCGTCGCCGTTGGGGCTGAAAGCGTTAGGTACATACACACCGCTTCGCTTGTCCACAATTACTTGTTGTACAGCGGTCGCGTTACAGCCGGCGGTAGAAACCACCCGGGCGATGTATTCAGTTGTCTCCAATGGACGAACGAATATTTCCCGACAGTCAGCCGTGAGGCAGTTGACGGATTGGTTCCAGATTATGCTATCTACTGGCGCATCAATCGTTAGCCGTAGCACGGCACTGTCCCCAAGCCGGAGGGAGGAGGCTCCGCTGATTTCTGTGCTGATCGGTCGAACGGTGGGAACGGTTAAAGCCTGGCTTGCCCGGCAACCGCGTTCATCTTCGGCCAGAAGTTCGTAGTCGCCGCCGCAGAGGCCCCCAAAACTGGTGGTCGCTGTCGGGATGTCTCCGTTCAGCCCGTAGCGCCATAAGGGATTGGCGTTGGTAACAACAATACCCCCCGCACACGGATCTTCACAGTTTGGGGAGGTGGTTAGTCCGGCGACTTCAATGGCTACCAGCCGAATAACGACATCAACGGTGCCTCCGGGGCACTCTGCATTTGCGGGAGCACGGTAGCGGAAAATGTAATCTCCTGGAACCTGGTTGTCGGCGGTGAAAATACCTGCACTAAGGTTGGCTTCCTCATTATCCTGTAAGTTGGGGGAAAGGCTCAGCCATTCGCCTCCGGGCGTAGCCCCTTCCAGTTCAGCGAAAAGGTCAATTGGTCCTGCAGATTCAGTACAACGTTCTTCTATGAAGGGTTGGCGGCCCGCCGCAAGCGGGGCGCTTACCGAAACCATAGTTTGGTAGGCAGGGAGGCATTCAATGGAAGCGCCCGTTGGCTCAAATTGGAGTACGTACGCGCCTGCGGTGGCGTTCTGAAAAGACAATGAATTGCCGCCGGAGATTTGCGGTAGGCCGTTTTCGTCTGGGTTGATTACGGTCCAGGTTCCGGCCGGAGCTCCGGGAGGAAGTAATTCGTTTAAATCCCTGCTTTCTGTACTTTCATTGCACCCGCGCGCCGCCGCCCCCAAAACAATCTCGGTGCAGCCACAATCGATCATGTCTTCCTTCAAGTCGTTACAACCGTTGGTGTCCGTTACCTCAGCAACGAAACTGGACCCACTGGGTATTCCTTCAAGGCTGAAATTATCGCCAACCGGATTATTGTTAACCAGGTAAGGCGGAGCTCCTCCGGTAATGCTGATGGCTACGTCGTAGGTTTCATTATTGGGCGAACAATCCGTACTCAATATCTCGATTACCGGCAGGGCGTTGACCGTAACCGTAACGGAATCATTGGCTACACAGCCATTCAGCATTGCCGAAGCGCGGTAGACGGTGGTGGCTGACGGAGCAACTTGCCGGGTGGTGCCAAAGTCGCCATCAAGGTAATTGAAGGTTCCGTTGGTGGAAAGTCGCAGCGTAGCCGTATCTCCTTGGCAAACGGACTGGTCGGGACCCAGGTTGAGTGTAGTGATGGGGAGCACAGTCACTGTCGTGAAGGCGGTATCGCTGCAATTCCCTTCTCCCGCTATGACAAAATAGGTCTCAGTTGCTGTGGGCTGTACTATGATTTGATCCGTCGGACTCCCGTTGCTCCAGCGGAAAGGGCCATCCCCGGTAGCGGTAAGCGCAACTGAAGCACCCGGACAGATAGCCTGGTCTTCTTCGGTTGTTACTTCGGCGCGGGGCCGTACGTTAAGCCGCACACTGTCGGTAACAGAGCAACCGAGGAGGCTACCGCTCAGCAGGTAGGTGGTGCTTTGTTGGGGGCTGACCAAGAGGGAGTCGGCGGTACCACCATCAGCCCAACTGTAGACATCGAGGCCACTGGCTCGTAGCACAAAGTTATCTCCCGGACAGATGTTGGTGGTGGCTCCAAAACTGAGTTGAGGTGTGACCAGGTTTAGCACAACACTATCGGTAGCGGTACACCCCTGATCGTTGGTGGCCAGCAGGCTGATGGTTTGGGTACTGGTTGGGCTCAGGTCAATTTCGGGCGCTTCGCTGCCCGTAGACCAGGTGAAAGATGAAGCATTGCCTTCCGGGATCAACCGGATCGTCTCCCCCGCACATACGGTACGGTTGTTGCCAAGGTCGACGCTTGCGGCAGTTCGAACGGATACCAAAATGGAATCTTTGGCGGCGCAATTGCCTGCACCGACACTGGCGACGAAGACGGTAGACTCCGTCGGGCTGACGGTGATTTCCGTGTCTAGTTCGCCGGTACTCCACTGAAATGGTCCGATCCCATTTGGGGTAAGGCGGATACTATCCCCCGGACAAATGGCAAGATCATCGGCGAAGCTTACTTCCTGATTTTCGGTAACCGAGAGTAAGATAGAGTCGGAGACGAAACAGCCATCAATTACAGCATCGAGTCGGATCACCTCGGAAGTGGTGGGGGCTAGGCTTACGCTGGACCCGGTAGCTCCGTTGGACCAAGAATAAGTCGTTGCTTCCGGGCCGCTCAGGAATACGGAGTCTCCCGGGCAAAGTGAACGGTCTGGCCCCAGCTCAATCACAGGTTGGCGTACTTGAACGCGAATTGAATCTGTCGCGGAGCAGCCAGCTTCGGTTACCGTCAGGGAATAGCTAACGGTGGAATCGGCTAAGATTTGCAGGGCCTCCGTATTACTACCATCGCTCCAGCTGAAACTCCCAGTACTCGGGAGGCTTGTAAGGCTAAGCTCTTCTCCCACACAGGCCTCGCGGTCTGGACCCAGGTCTACTTCCGGCAGGCTCTGGACGAACACGGTGACAGTGTCTGCTACCTGGCACTCTGCTCCGCCAGCCAACACGACGTAAGGAGTATTTTGTAGCGGACGGACGGTAGGAGTAGAGCCGTTCAGGCCGGCGGACCACGAGAATGGCCCATTACCTGTTGCCTCCAGTTGTATGGAGTCTCCAGCGCAAATGGTGAGGTCTTCACCGGCGAAGACGAGTGGTTCTGCTACTATTGTGATTTCTACTTCCTGGGTTATGCTACAGTTTCCGTTCGAGGCGGTAGCGATCAGGGTCTGGGGGCCTTCTTCCGCAGGTAGGTCTATGGTAGCACCGGTTTGGCCAGTATTCCAACTGATGGAGATGAAATTGCCCGTAGCGGTTAACGTGGAGGCTTCGCTTGCACAAAGCGTCCGGTCTCCACCTAATTCCAGGGTGGGAGGATCGAGTACCGTAACATTGACTTCTGCGAAGTCAGTACAGGGGCCATTGAAGACGTCTACGAAATAGGTGGTTGACTCGTCGGGAGTAACGGTGATAGACGGGGCTTCTGTTTGGTTCGTAGTTCCGTCAGACCATAAGAACGGCCCGTCGCCGGAGGCGGTTAGCGTTACTGTTTCGCCAGCGCAAATAGTAGTGTCGGGCCCGGTAGTTACTGATGGCTGGCGGTTGATGGTGATGGTTACTTCCTCGGTTATGCTACAGCTTCCGTTGGTGGCGGTAGCGATCAGGGTCTGGAGGCCTTCTTCCGCAGGTAGGTCTATGGTAGAACCGGTCTGGCCGGTATTCCAACTGATGGAGGTGAAATTGCCCGTAGCGGTTAACGTGGAGGCTTCGCTTGCACAAAGCGTCCGGTCTCCACCCAATTCCAGGGTGGGAGGATCGAGGACCGTGACGCTGACTTCTGCGAAGTCAGTACAGAAGCCGTTAGAAACATCAACGAAATAAGTAGTGGTAACGTCAGGAGTTACCGTTATCTGAGGCCCGGAAGCTCCGGTTGACCACACGAACGGTCCGTCTCCAACAGCAGTAAGGACTACAGGGACTCCCGCACATACGGAGGCCTGATCTGCGGAGGCGGTTACATTAACCTCGGGGTTTACGGTAATGGTGACCTCGTCGCTTGCCGCACAATTACCGGAACCAGTGGTAACAGTGTAGGTGCTTGTTGTAAGTGGGCTGACGGTGATGCGATCACCCACTTCTCCCGTACTCCAGGAAAACGGGCCGCTCCCGGTTGCTGTCAACTCGATGGTTTCGCCTGCGCAAATTTCCTGATCGAGGCTGACGACTACTGTTGACTCCTCTACAGTTATGGTAACTGATTCAGTCTGAGTGCAAGGGCCGTCGGTAACCGTTACGTCGTAGGTGGTTGTGGTAGCGGGACTAACGGAGATAACGGTGCCGTTGCCCCCCGTACTCCAGGTGTAGCTGGCGGTGGCTGCTCCACCACCGGCGGTCAGTACAACCGCTTCTCCTGCACAGATTTGATCGATAGAAGCGGAAGCCGTAACGGAAAGTGGAACCACTTCAAGGGTAAACGGCTCACTCTGGCAACCAGGGCTGCCGTTGGAGACCGTATAGCTTGTAGTGGATGTAGGATTGACCGTAATACTCTGCCCCGATTCACCAGTGCTCCAGACTGCTCCGTTGTTTCCGGGAGAGGTAAGGGTTACGGGCTCACCGCAGGTAGATGTCGGCCCGGTAATCGTTGGGCGTGGTACAACGTCTATGGATTCGGTAAGCTCAATGGAACAACTCCCATCCGTAACGGTCACACCATAAACCGTTGAAGCGTTGGGGCTGACGATGATTGAAGCATTGGTTTCCCCCGTTGTCCAGAGGTAGGTTGTAGTTGAGGGGAGGTTTCCACCGACAGTTAGGGTAACCGCCTCGCCTACACAAACTGCTGCTTCGGAGGCTGTAAGCGTAGCTGATAACTCTGAACCGCTAGTAAACTCCAGCTCCCAATTGAGAATCTCGCCTACGTCACCCCCGACGAAATCATTAACGTAGAGTTGCCAGATACCGTCGGCGTTCTCCCCCGTGAAAGTGTTGACCAACGTGAAGGTCCCTGGGGTGCCTGCGTTTGAAGGATTATCCGCAAGGCTTTGCTGGCGGCCCTCCGGCCGGAAGGTTCCGGTATAGGGTGGGGCGCCGTCAACAATGTTGAGCGGGGCAGTGTCAGTGAATTCTGTATTTATCCAGTTGTCAGATGCGCCGCCGTTACTGGAAGTTAGTTCCAGGACTGTACCGGAAGGGCTGACCAGGAAAATGGCAACGTCTCCAACCCAGGTGTGCGTAATGTTCATTAAAATGCGGTCTAATTGCCGGCACCCTCCCAGTATGCCAACGTTCGTAACGGTGGCTTCGGAAATGGTTACCCCACGGGTTACGCCGTTCGCCGCGTCGGGTGGAACGGGTAAGTTTGCTTGTCCCTGAAAAACCTGCGCGTTCAGACCATAGGAAATGAAAATAAATATGACTGAGGACCAAATTATACGTAATAGTTTCATTGACCATCGATTTTAAAAATCCATTAATTACCAATAGGTTTAGGTGCTAACTATATACAGGGATGACGCTATTACAGTGTAATTACCTGTGTTTAATCGGCCTTTCTGGGGGTGCATCAAAAGGGTACCGATGATGGTAATACCGGAATAAGTAGAAGGATGTTGGCATCTTTAAGGTGTAAAATGTACGCAATCAGGAATTTAGGTTTGCGGACAAGCAGTGGTGGATTTTTAAAGCCTTCGAATACGACGCGTGCTTTATCCGGATAGGGGCTTAATGTTTTTTGGAGCGTATTTCACCAGGCTTGAGGCATGGGGTAGGGGAGCATAGCTCAGCGGTAAACACCGAAACAAACACCTGATAGAAGAACGGGGTTTGCCTAAAACGAAGAATGCGCGAACAGCAATAAAGCCGTCCGCGCATTTTTAGATGTTCTGGTTAAAGCCGAAGGCTAAAACACTACTTAGCGTCCTGGTAACGCTTGCTCACCTCGTCCCAGTTAACGACTGAGAAGAAGGCGTTCACGTAGTCCGGGCGGCGATTTTGGTAGTTGAGGTAGTAGGCATGCTCCCAAACGTCGAGGCCGAGAATGGGGGTTCCCTGTACGTCGGCAACGTCCATCAGTGGGTTGTCCTGGTTGGGGGTAGAAGTAACGGCGAGGTGGCCGTTTTCGGCAACAACAAGCCAGGCCCAGCCGGAGCCAAATCGGGTCTTCGCTGCGGTAGCAAAGGCATCTTTGAAGGCTTCGAAACCACCGAGGTCTTCAGCGATGGCGTTGGCAAGATCACCGGAAGGCGCGCCGCCGCCGTTGGGGCTCATGATTGACCAAAAGAGGCTGTGGTTGTAGAAACCACCACCGTTGTTGCGCACAGCAGTGCTGTGCTTGGATACGTCTTCAAGAATGTCTTCAATTTTCTTTCCGGCCAGGTCCGTACCATCTATGGCACCGTTCAGTTTTGTAGTGTAACCGTTGTGGTGCTTCGTGTGGTGGATCTCCATGGTGCGCGCATCGATGTGTGGCTCGAGGGCGTCGTATTCGTAAGGGAGCTTGGGTAATTCAAACATAAAATTGAGTTGTTTTGTGGCTTAGCCGTTACTACAACGGCTTATTTTGGTTATAACGTTGAATCGGGGCTGGGGTTTGATTTAAGCGTGCAGATTTGTTCTGATAAGAACTTAGGGCCGCGGCCGCAGGTGCCGTGGAACGTTTTAAGTATAACTGGTTTTGGCTGGATAGAAAGCTGTTCAGCGTGTGCTTATTACCTTCGTCAGGTGAGCCAGGTTGAAATAAGAATTACAAAATACAGAGATTGTCGACCTCTAGCTTTACCGCGAAAAATATCAAAATGCTACGTTTTACTTTTACTTCCCTCTTGTGCGTGACGTTGTTGTCAGTGGCCTCCGCCCAAACCGATAAGCCGCACCGACTCATAGTCCTGACTGATATTGAAGCCGATCCTGATGACACCCAGTCTCTGGTTCGCTTGCTGCTCTACGCCAATCAGGTTGATTTGAGCGCAATTGTCGCCACTACTTCCTGTTGGAAACGAACAAGCGTAGAACCGGAATCCATCAACAAGGTTATCAAAGCATACGGTGAGGTACAGCCAAACCTGAATAAGCACGAACCCGGATTTCCTACCGCTGATGAGCTGTTGGCTAAAGTAACCAGAGGTCTTCCTGAATACGGAATGCTGGGCGTTGGTGAAGGAAAAGATTCTCCCGGCTCAGACTGGATTTTAAAGGAATTAGAAATAGACGATGACCGGCCGCTTTGGATATCTACCTGGGGAGGTGTAAACACCCTTGCGCAAACCCTTTTTAAAATCCGTAAAACAAAATCTGCTGCTGAAGCAAAAAGGCTAATCGCCAAATTGCGCGTCTACACCATCTCCGATCAGGACGATAGCGGAATTTGGATCAGGAATAATTTTCCTGATCTTTTCTACATCGTAAGTCCGGGGGATGATTACGGCAGCGCAACCTGGAATGGCATCAATACCTTCGTAAAAGGGATTGACAATAAAACAATCAGTAACAGCTGGATCGCGGAACATTTACAGCAGGGGCATGGCCCACTCGGAGCGACTTATCCAGACGTTGCCTGGGGAATAGAAGGAGATACGCCGGCTTTCTTGTCGTTAATCCCGAACGGGCTTAACGATCCGGAGCATCCGGAATGGGGCGGATGGGGCGGCCGCTACGAGTTGTATCTGCCGGATTTTTCTAAGGCAAAAAAAGGAGGGTCTGGAGTTCCATTCGAAGCGGAGACCCGGAAAATATGGACGAACGTCGTTGATAGTTTTATCCCCTATAAATACAGCGAGTACGGACGGACATTGAAGAGGGATTCTACCAACTTCACTACCGCAAAAGCCTCTCTCTGGCGGTGGCGTGATGATTTTCAGTTAGACTTTGCCGCCCGTATGGACTGGTGTATTCAAACGTATAAAGGAGCTAATCACCCTCCGGTACCGGTTCTTGGACACCCAGCGCATATTACGGTGACCGGAGGCAAGGGTTTTGAGCTTGACGCCAGCGGCTCTACCGACCCGGATGGCGACAACCTTACTTTTCTCTGGTTTCAGTATCGGGAGGCAGGTTCTTATCAGGGGGAGGTTGCTATTGGTGCAGAGAATGTACATGGCGTTTATGTAACCGCCCCGGTAGTTGCTAAGCCCGAAACCATTCATTTTATCCTGAAGGTGTCAGACAAAGGCTCGCCGTCTTTAACGAGATATAAGCGAGTAGTGATGACGGTGCTGCCGGAGTAAACGATGCTTAGGCCTATTTTCAAGCCTCTCAATCCTCCCCTTTGCACCTGCGCGCCGCCGCCCGTAAACCGTAAAAGCCAGCTAGAATTACTGTTTAGCGGTTCCTCCGGAATGTCGGTGTTTGTATCTTCGCCGTTATGCCAAAAAAGCACAAAAAGTACATTTGCATCCACGGCCATTTCTACCAGCCTCCCCGCGAGAATGCTTGGTTGGAAACCATCGAAGTGCAGGAAAGTGCCGCTCCCTATCACGATTGGAACGAACGCATCAATGAGGAGTGCTACGCTCCCAACGCTGAAGCCCGTGTACTCAATGACGCCGACCACATAAGTGAAATCTCTAATAACTACGCTCGCATCAGTTGGAACATGGGCCCAACGCTGCTCAGCTGGCTAGAAGCACACGATTCGGCAACGTATAAAAGACTGCAACAGGCCGACCGAGACAGCATGGCTCGCTTTAGTGGCCACGGCAGCGCCCTGGCCCAAAGCTATAACCACATCATTATGCCGCTGGCCAACGAGCGGGATAAGCAAACGCAGATTCGCTGGGGCATCGCCGATTTTCAGGCCCGCTTCAACCGGATGCCCGAAGGGATGTGGCTGGCTGAAACTGCCGTGGATACCGATACGCTCGAAGCTCTTGTGGACAACGGTATCCGCTTCACGGTACTGGCTCCACGCCAGTGCAAGGCCGTGAAATTTCAGGATAGTGAAGATTGGCACGAGGTCCACGGAAACGTCGATAGTCGCCGTGCTTACCGCTGCCCACTACCCAGCGGCCGTAGCATCGACCTTTTTTACTACGATGGGAACGTCTCCAAAGCTGTAGCCTTCGAAGGCTTACTCAACGATGGCCGCCTGCTTGCGGATAAATTGATGAACGCCCTGGATCACCATCCGGACGAACCCCAGATTTCCCAGATCGCCACCGATGGCGAATCTTACGGGCACCACCACAAGAAAGGTGAGATGGCCCTGGCCTTTTGCCTTAACCATATTGATAAGAACGGAGACTTTGAACTGACCAATTATGGAGAATTTCTAGAACTGTATCCGCCGGTCTGGGAAACTCAAATTCATGACAACAGCTCCTGGTCCTGCGTCCATGGCGTAGAGCGGTGGCGCTCCGATTGTGGCTGCCACACGGGCGGAGAGGCAGGCTGGAACCAAAGTTGGCGACAGCCGCTCCGTACTGCTCTGGACGGCGTCCGCGAACGCCTCATTACCGCCTTTGAGCGGGAAGCAGGCAAGTTATTCCAAGACCCCTGGGCAGCCCGCGATGGCTACATCGAACTTGTACTCGATCGTTCTGCGGCGGACCAGTTTGTTGAGCGGCACGCAAAAGGGGAAATCACACCTGAGACTAAAGTCAGAATGCTCCGCCTGCTCGAAATGCAACGCCACTGTATGCTGATGTACACAAGTTGTGCGTGGTTCTTTAACGAAGTGACCGGCATCGAGACGCTCCAGGTACTTCAGTACGCTAACCGGGCGCTCCACCTCTGTGAAGTCATTACTGGTGAAGACTTTCACCCTGACTTTTTGCACAGCCTGGAGAATGTCCCAAGCAACGTACGGGAAAACGCAGCGGTAGCTTATCGGGAAAATGTGATGCCCGCCAGGGTCGGTTTGCTCCGCGTAGGCATGCACTTTGCTGCAGCTAGTCTCTTCGAAGAAAGAATGGACGAGTTGGAACTCTTCAATTACCGGGCGGAGATTCATGACCTACAACCACTCCGCGCGGGGGGGTACCGACTTTCTCTTGGGCGGATGACCATCGTGTCTAACCTCACCTATTCGTCCAAAACCTTTTGTTTCGGGGTGCTCTACCTTGGGCAGCAGACCATGATTGGTAGCATTCGTAGCGATATGCACGAGGCGGATTATGAGACAGCTGCTGCTGCTTTAGCAGAAGAGTTCCGAGCAGGCCATGTTGGCGAAGTAATTGCGCTACTTAATGCCAATTTTGGCTCAAAAACATTCTCCATTTGGCAATTATTCCGCGACGAAAAACGAAAGATTCTCCTGACCATGACGGAGCGAACGCTAGAACTTGCCGCTCAGAACTTTAGCGATGTCTACTATGACAACTACCAGTTGATGAGTACTATGCGCGCCAACGGGATGCCACTGCCCGACGCTTATACTGCGGCCATTCGCTTCACGCTTCATCGTCGCTTCACCGAACTACTTACAGACGGAGAAGGAGGTTTATTGGATTTGCCGCGCCTGGATCGACTAATTGCCGATTACCAGCACTGGGCCCATAACTGGGAAAAGACGGATGATCTCTGCCAGGAAGCAGAAGTGCTGCTGCACAAGATCGTACTCGCTTCCTTTACGGATGCAGAAAACTGGAAACTGGCCGATCACTTTTTGCAATCGGTAGAGCACCTGGAGCTAACGCCCAACTTCCACCGCGCTCAAAATGCCTTTCTCGAAGGTTGGACGCCAGATTACGTCTATGCGCTATCGGATGTCTCGCTCGCGGCCGGCTTGGCGGTGGCGCGCGACCTTAATTTTGAGCTTGGCTTTGTGGCGGAGGAAACAGGTGCTTGACGTCCCTTAGGGGCGTCGTCAAAAAGCGCAAGCTATTTTCACGGAGTCCCTTAACTTTACCGAATGAAGATTGCCATTCTGGCGCCCCTGCGTTTTCCTATCGCTGAACCTTTCGCCGGTGGTCTGGAAATTCATACTCAATTGCTTGCCAGTGGCCTTGTGGAACTGGGGCACGAAGTTACGCTGTTTGCGCATCCAGATTCAGAGGTCGCGGGGAAACTAGTTTCCTGTCCGGTGGCAAAAGATGCGGGCTTTGTCGCTTATACTTTGGCAATTCGTGCTGCCTTTCGGCGAATTGCTGAAGGAGACTTCGAGGTGGTACATAACAATAGTATCCACTTTTTGCCGCCCTTATTGGCACATACGTTGCCTTCCCCAATGGTTACCACCTTGCATACGCCTCCTTATAAGTCACACCGGTATACGGCAAGACTAATGCGGAAAGCAAGCCAGCATTCCTATCTGGCCATCAGTCACTTTTTAGGCGCACAGTGGGCGGACCTGATTGGTGATCATGGGGTGGTTCATAATGGTATTAATTTGGATGATTGGCCGTTTTCAGAAATTGGAGAAGCGAAAACAGCGGTTTGGTATGGTCGCTTTACCCCCGAGAAAGGAGCTGAGTTTGCCATCGAAGCAGCGCAAATGGCAGGCTATCGGCTTACCCTGGCCGGGCCGGTTTACGATCAGACATATTTTGATCAGAAAATTATTCCCTTGCTTAACGATAAGATCACTTATGCCGGCCACCTCAGTCAAACTGATTTGGCAGCTTTGGTCGGTCAATCGGCCGTTGGACTGGTGACTTCAGTATGGGATGAACCCTTTGGCCTGGCCTACGTAGAAATGCTGGCTTGTGGCACACCAGTGGCGGGCTTCCGTAGTGGTGCAGCTGCTGAGATCATTACGCAAGAGAGCGGTGCGTTGGTGGAAAAGCGAGATGTTCAGGCGCTGGCGCAGGTGCTGGGCGAGGTTGAAGAAAGCAAAGATCGTCGGGCATGTCGCCTAAGGGCGGAGGCCTCGTTTCCTATCGGCAAAATGGTGGAAAGATATTTAGAAGTTTACCGTAAATTTTAGGCGTAGAACTCGTTTAAAGTTTCCTGAGCTGGCCGCTCCGCAGGCATGATGATATCTAGCTAG
>CAYPIM010000104.1:0-1697 GCA_964410795.1 uncultured Lewinella sp.
CCGGTTGAGGAGTTACACTCCGAGTAAAGCGCCGATTACATTTACCTTTGCAGCTTAAACCGAAAAACTATGTTAGCCACCAAAGTTCTGGCCTCCGGCATCACACATCTTACCGATGCCCGTTATTTCGCGGCCTGGGAAGTTGACTATCTCGCGTTCCCCCTCGGAGACGGTGTTGATGAAGCGATTAGTTGGGATTACCTCAACGCGCTGCGTGAGTGGGTAGAAGGGCCAGAGATTGTAGCTGAAATAGGCCGAATAGATGATGGTAAAGCCTGGATAGAGTTGTTGACCAGCAACAAGATTAAAACAGTATTACTGCACGAAGACTCAGCGGATAGCATTGCTGAGTTGATGAAGGCGGCAGGCATCGGCATCATTCGTGAGTTAAAAGTAGACCAGTTCCAAACAGTTGATGATGTAGCAGCAAGGGTTGCGGAACACCCGTCTACCGATCTGTTTATTCTCAGTTTTGAAGATTGGGTTACGTATAAGGACGTAGCAGAAGGCTCCATTTTTAGTATCGATGCGCTAGATCAAATTACTGGAGCGCACCAATGTTTGCTTCAAATTAACCTGG
The DNA here is from genome assembly GCA_964410795.1 of uncultured Lewinella sp. Taxonomy (GTDB): domain Bacteria; phylum Bacteroidota; class Bacteroidia; order Chitinophagales; family Saprospiraceae; genus Neolewinella. The sequence goes on from CAYPIM010000104.1 coordinate 581, forward strand.
CCGGTGAAGACCCTAAGGAGATTAAAGAGCGGCACCCCATTGCGGGCTTTGCTGTGCGTGGTAGTAGCGAAGAAAAAGTGGGCTACAAAAGCTTTGATGATCTGGATGACTTGTTTGAAGGGCTGGAGGTTTTTGAATGAGCATTCAGCAATTAGCGTTCAGGCCTGAATGCTAGTAGCTGTCCGCTAAATGCTCTCTATCCGCTCTATCCCACAGTAACAATTAAAACCCCGCTCGGAGGTAAAGCCGCAGACGGTAAGCCCCAGCTCTTCGCCTAAAGAAACGGCCAAACTTGACGGCGCACCAACCGCCACGATAATGCTAATGCCCGCCATGGCCGCTTTTTGAATGAGTTCAAAGCTGGCCCGACCGCTAAGGAGCAAAACGTGTTCGTCCAGGGGTAATTGATTGAGGCCGTAGAAATGCCCCACTAGTTTGTCCAGCGCATTGTGGCGGCCTACGTCTTCGGCGAAATGGAGCATCTGCCCTGCTTGGGAAAACAGCCCGGCGGCGTGGATGCCGCCCGTTTGGGCAAATAGTTCCTGGGCCGAGCGGAGTTTATCGGGCAAAGATTGAAGTACCTCCGGCGAAACCTTAGCCGTAGAAAAAGTATTGGCAAAGGGAACGGCGGCATAGACCTGCTCCAACGAAGTCTTACCGCAAACACCACAGCTACTGCTGGTATAGGAATGACGCTCTAGCCGTTTCCAATCAACGGTGATTTCGGCAGGTAACGAAATCTCTACGACATTGCTCTTTAAAATCTTCCCTTGCACCTGCGCACGCGCCCCTAAAATACCCTCACTGAAAAGGAAGCCGAGTGCGAGGTCAATATCTCGCCCTGGCGTACGCATGGTAATGGCCACCGAGCGGTTGCCGATGCGAATATCAAGCGGTTCTTCTACGGCTAAAACATCTGCTACCAAAGCTCCCGTCTCTTGCCGGAACCGATGAATGTTGCGGTGTTGAAGGCTGGGATGGTCAGGCATGGATGTTTTTTTGATAAGGTAAATCTGGAAACCATTCTACGGCTATGATACGTTATTAGAGTGTATCTTACGAATACAATGACCTGTTTATGAAAAGCCCGTTTCCTGGTATGGATCCGTTTATTGAA
>CAYPIM010000104.1:1797-20268 GCA_964410795.1 uncultured Lewinella sp.
TAAATCACCCCGTCGCGCTTCATTTCCTTTGCCAGGTAATCAACCGCCCGTGCGGTAAATGCCATGTAGGTGATTGAGGGGTTCTGGGTGCCGGCGCTGGTCATGAACGAACCGTCGGTAACAAAGACGTTGGGTACAGCGTGCACCTGGTTCCATTTATTGAGTACGCTCGTTTTCGGATCACGACCCATACGTGCCGTACCCATCTCGTGGATGGCGGCGCCGGGGGCCGTGGGTTGGTTGTGCACCTGTACGTTTTCACAACCGGCAGCAAGTAACATTTCCTCAAGACAATTAACGCCGTCGATGCGGAGCTTACGCTCGTTTTCCTTCAAACCTGCGTCAAAGACAAGTTTTGGAATGCCATACTGGTCGGTAGCTGTTTCGTGGAAATAGAATTTGTTTTCATGGTAAGGAAGCAGCTCCCCGAAACAAGTAGCCCGAACGTGCCAATCTCCGGGTTTGGTAATTTCGTTTTTAAAGTTTGGCCCGAGCGCAGCGTTGGTGTTTACCCCCCGTGATGCTCCGCCTTGGTACCCAAAGCCGCGTATGTAATCGTCGCGTTTAGTCGCTTTATCGATGTTGCGGAAACGGGGAATGTAAAAACCTCCATTGGGCTTGCGGCCACTGAAGTACTTGTCTTTTTTTCCGGTATAAATTCCGGAACCTCCCATGCCGTAGTGATGATCCATGATGTTGTGGCCGAGTTCTCCGCTGTCGTTGCCGAGCCCGTCAGGAAACCGCTCAGATTTGGAGTTCATCAGGATGGCCGTAGAGCCAATGGTACTGGCGTTGAGAAAGATGATCTTGGCAAAGTACTCTCGGGTCTCTTTGGTTTCTGCGTCAATAACCCGGACGCCAGTAGCCCGCTGGGTTTTGTCGTCGTAGATAACGGAGTGGACAATGCTGTTGGCCATCAGCGTCAGGTTCCCGGTATCGTTGGCAACGGGAATGGTGGACGATAGCGAACTGAAATAACCGCCGTACGGGCAGCCGCGCCAACAGCGGTCGCGGGCCTGGCATTGCCCGCGGGTACCGTGGTGTAATTCAGGAATGTATTTTGTAAGGTTGGCCGTTCGACCAGGAGTAATGCGACGGACGGGCCACTTCGCTTCGACGGATTGCTTGAAATGGTCTTCTACGCAGTTCAGATCAAAAGGAGGTAGAAACTCGCCGTCAGGTAAATGAGCCAGACCCTCTTTCTTGCCCTGGATGCCGACGAATTTTTCGACGTAGGTATACCAAGCCTCAATGTCTTTATAACGAACGGGCCAGTCTACAGCTATTCCGTCTTTCATGTTGGCTTCAAAATCCAGGTCACTCCAACGGTAGCAATGCCGGCCCCACATGATGGAGCGGCCGCCAACGTGCTCGCCACGGATCCAGTCGAAGCGCTGGTCTTCGTCGTAGTCGCGCTCGTCGTCTTTTACGATCCAGTGTTTATTGTCCTGGTTCACCCACCAGTGTAAGCGGTTTTGCTTGTAGTAGTGGGCGGCGATCTCCTCGCGAGGTACTTTACCTTGAAATTCAAGGTCCCAAGAGTCGAGGTTAGCGGTGGGGTATTCCCCGTGCTTTACCATCCGCCCCCGTTCGAGCATTAAGGTTTTATACCCCTTCTTGCAAAGTTCCATTGCGGCATAGCCACCGCTGATGCCGGAGCCGACGACGATGGCGTCGTAGGTTACTTCGTCTTTCCCTTGAGAATTGAAATTCATAGTTAAGTAGTCATTAAGTCAAAATGGTCAAATAGTAGAGTGTTCCGTTTGCTGGGGTATTGCCGCAATGATTTTAGGACGACTTTGCTCGCTCCGCTCGTAACCTCACCCCCAACCCCTCTCCAAGGGAGAGGGGAGCAAATCATAACTGGGGTAAGGCCAAAAAATGTGCTATGCTATTACGAATCAAACGGCCAGACTAAACTATTTGACTACAATTAAATAGCCCAAGCCTTACCGCCGGTAAGTTCCTGAAGGTCCCCACAAGGGATGTACTCTCCGGGAACGGGGTCGTAAGCAAGCATGGTTGTCGCAACCTCCTCCGTCTGGAAGTACATTCCGATGATGGCGGACTTAAGGCTGAAGTATGCAGACTTTGCAGTGGCCTCAGCGGTATCTACCATTTCTTCCTGAGGGACATCTTCTCCAGACATCGTCGTTTCCGGTGCTTCACTTTTGAATTGGAGGTCCTGGTCTTGAAGGTAAGCGAGTGCTTTATCAGCATCAAGTTTGCTGAAACCGTCAGGGTTGTCAGCGTCCATTTTCTTCATCAGGGCTTGTAGGCCTTTATGTGTTTTGGCTTGATCTTCTTTGCTGTAAACATCCCCAACGACCTTGTCAATCATTTGTGGAACACCTACGTCAAGGGCACCGGGGGTATCCGTCTTGGGCAGCATGGTATCTGCCATTTTTACAATGTATTCATATTCTGCATCGCTGAAGAAACCGGGCTTAAAGCTGGGAGTCATCATTTCTGCATCCGGCTTACAGCCCGTCAGGAGTACGGAAGCCAGGGGCGCACTGACCGCAAAACCAGTTGCGTAAGCAGTATAGCGTAATATTTCTCTTCTGTTCATTTTTTATAAGTTGCAGGTTGCAGGTTACAAGTTGCAGGTTGTGTCTTACAACCTGCAACCTGTAACCTGCAACTTGTTAAAGGTTCATTTTTTTAAGTTCCTTCACGGCATGATCAGCCGCGCGAGCGGTGAAGGCCATGTAGGTAAGGGAAGGGTTGACACAGGCTGCGGAAGCCATGAAGGCACCATCGGTCATGTAAACGTTTTGTGCGTTCCAGAGCCGGTTGTGCTTGTCTACTACTGAGTTCTTTTTGTTGGACCCCATTCGCGCCATGCCCATTTCGTGAATACCGAGGCCGGGGAAGCTGTGGCGATCGTAGGTGTTTACGTCTTTAAAGCCTGCGGCTTCCAGCATTTCTGCGGCGTCAATCATCATTTGCTTCTTCTGGGCGTATTCGTTTTCGCCCCATTTGGCGTTGAAGCTCATGGTCGGGATGCCGTCTTTGTCGAGTACATCACGATTGATCGTCATCCGGTTATTGGTGTCAGGTAGGGCTTCGCCGAAGGCGGTCATACCAACCTGCCAGGGGCCGGGCTGGATCAGTACATCCTTCATTTCAGGACCGACCTTGACGCTCATTTCCCGGACGGCACGCATCCAATTGGTGCGGCTTCCGCCACCCTGGTAACCCCAGCCACGAACAAAGTCTTTGCTCTTGCTTTTACGGTCGCCCAGGTTTTGGTAACGCGGGATGTAGAATCCGTTGGGTTTACGGCCTTTGAAGAACTTGTCTCCGTAACCGTCGAGTTTGCCCGAGGCTCCTACACGGAAGTGGTGGTCCATGATGTTGCCACCAAGTTCGCCACTGCTGTCAAGCGTCATTTCTTCCTCATGCTCGGTGTTCATCACGATAAAGCTGGACGGAATAGCGGAGGCACAAAGGAATACGACTTTGGCGTAGTATTCTTCATCTTTTCCGGTTTCGGTATTACGAACACGGACACCTTTAGCCTTCCCAGCCTCCTTATCCATGATCAGGCTGTAAACGGAGCGGTTGTTGAGCATTTCCACGTTCCCGGTGGCCATGGCTACGGGCAAGGTGGAAGAGAGGCTACTGAAGTAGCCGCCATAAGGACAACCTCGGATACAGCGGTTCCGATATTGACAGGCACCGCGGGTTCCTTTATGGATACTCGCGTCGTAAGCCGTGAGGTGGGCAACACGACCGGGCGTAACTACCCGGCCACCGAGGTTTTTGGCGACCCCCTGTTTGAAGTGGTCTTCGGCACAGTTTAGTGGCATTTGGGGCAGGAACTTACCGTCGGGCAGCTGTGCGAGACCGAGGTTCTCGCCGCTGATGCCCGCAAAGGTCTCTGCGTAGTCGTACCAGGAGGAAATTTCATCATAGTTGATGGGCCAGGGCGTACCGTAGCCGTCGCGGGCGTTGGCTTCAAAGTCCATCTGGCTCCAACGGTAGCTGTGGCGTCCCCACATAATGGAACGGCCACCGGTGTGGTAGCCGCGCATCCAGTCGAACCGAGCCTTCTCATCATCGTAGGGGTGCTCACTGTCTTTCACAAACCAATGGACATGGCCTTCATTGACGGTGTAGCCCGCGCGAATCTGCTTATTATAGTCTTTGTCGATAACCTCTTGAGGAATCTGACCGCCAGGGTATTTAAAATCCCAGCTATCGAGATTTGCGGTAGGGTAATCACCATGCTTCACCGCACGCCCTTTTTCGAGGACAAGGGTTTTTAGGCCTTTAGTGGCCAGTTCCATGGCGGCCCAGCCACCGCTGATGCCGGTACCGACAACTATGGCATCGTAGGTGACTTCGTCGTCACCCTGAGAGTTGAACTTCATACTTTTCGAATCTTAATCAATAATTGAATCGACCCTTGTCCGTAGGCAAAGGAATTCGCAAAATACAAATAAAGTTGGGTCGCCGAAGCCCTGCTGCCGACTTTATAAGGGATTAACATCGAATGGGGAAAACTTCATCCTGATCTTCAATAAACATGAGTCATGTTTAAAGCAAAGACTTCTTAATGTCTCTCACGAGTCCTGGCCCGGCGTAGACCATGCCCGAGTAAACCTGGATGAGCTTGGCACCTGCTGCGAGCTTTTCTTTTGCAGAAGCCGGGTCGTTAATACCGCCAACACCAATGATGTCCAGCGTCTTACCGCTGTTTTCGTAGAGGTAGCGAATGACTTCTGTAGAACGGGCACGGACGGGAGCACCGCTCAAACCACCGTTGCCAATGGCTTCCACTTCTGCGGAATCGGTGATGAGCGGTTTGCGGGCAATGGTAGTATTGGTAGCGATGATGCCAGCGATGCCGGTGTCTCGGACGATGCCTAAAATATCATCGAGTTGCCCTTCGGTGAGGTCTGGCGCTATTTTTAGCAGAATTGGTTTTTCAGCCCATAACTCGCCGGGTTTACCGAGGGGAGCCCCAACCATGGCTACGGAGGGTCTAGCAAGTTTTACGTTCAGGTTTTGTAGCGTAGTAAGCAGCGCGGTAAGCGGCTCTTTGTCCTGAAGGGCGCGCAGGTTTGGTGTATTGGGCGAACTTACGTTGACGACGAAATAGTCAACCAGCGGGAAGAGGCGTTCGAAACACTTTACGTAGTCGCTTACGGCTTCTTCGTTCGGGGTTATTTTGTTTTTACCGATGTTGCCGCCCAGGATGGTTTTCCCGGGGCGACCCTGCTTCAACAATCTTTGCACCAGCGCTTCGACGCCCTCATTATTGAACCCCATCCTATTAATAAGTGCACCATCTTGCGGAAGCCGGAAGAGGCGCGGCCGCGGGTTGCCGGGTTGGGGTAATGGGGTCACTGTCCCGAGCTCTAAAAATCCGAACCCGAGGGAGGCCATGTCTTTGTAATACTTGCCGTCTTTGTCGAAGCCAGCGGCAAGGCCTACGGGGTTGGGGAAAGGTAATCCGAAAACTGTACGTTCCAGGGCCTTGTCTTCAAAATCGTAGACGGACCGGAAAGCGTGGCTCACGCCCGGAACCGCTAGCGTGGCCGCAAGACCAGAGACGGTAAGGTGATGGGCCCGTTCGGGGGGCATTTGGAATAGCAGGGGTTTCAGCAGTTGGTACATGGAAGCAAATATACCAGTAGGCGCGGCTTCAGCCGTTGTCTGGTAAAATTTAATTTTGGTGAGGTAGCTGCTTGAGCCACGTCTACAAAAAAAGGGTTGAGCGCTCGCAGTGCGATTACAACGTTGTAATCGCGCTACAAGCGCTCAACCCAATTAAACTAGAAACTCAGTTTTCGGAACCGGGTTTACTGCTTTACGATTTGCTTGCTGTAGATTTTACCGCTTACCACTACCTGCAGGTTGTAAACACCAGCGGGAACGTTGGTGAAATCAATGCGGTTGTTGGTACCGTTGAAACGGTTTGCCTTCAGGATGCGACCGTTCTGGTCAGCAACGATGAGGGTGAACTGCTCGATGGAAGCCTCGTCGTTACGAACGTTGAGGATGTCCTGGGTTGGGTTCGGGAAGAACGTGATGTCCAGGCCGCTGTTCTCAATTGGCTCGCCGGTAGAAACTGCACCCTGCTCGGCTTCGTAAGCGCCAATGTCTGGAGCGTCACCACGTGGGTTGCCACGAACATCCATAGCGGGAACGAGGGCGTTCACTACACCATTGTTGATGAGTGGGTTGTCCGTCAGTGGGTCAGTGATTACGAGGTCCGTGTTGGGGCCTTCGCCAGCGTCGTCTTCAACGTCAACGAATAGTTCGGTCGCGTCTGCGTCTTCGTCTACGATATCCGCCATGTTATCCGTGAATTCAGCAGAAGTTTCTGCGTTGTAGAAGTTACCACCCAGTGATTCGACGAAAAGGTCACCTACGGCAACAAAGCCTTCTGGCTCAGTAGCACCTGGCTCTGATTCGATGCTCGGACGACCAGTATTGTTCAGGAAGGCATTGTTCAGAAGAACAATCTTCATGGAGTTAGAGTCAGCGTCGTTGGTGTCACCGGGCTGGAAGAGCGCGATGTCATCACCGAAACCATCATCCTGAGTGCGGCTATTCAGGGCGAAGGTGTTGTTTACCAGGTTAGCGTCGAGAACTACAGAGCCCACTTCACGAATGGTTCCGGGGGTTTCGTCGAAAATTGGGCCATTACCGTTGAAGATGATGGCGCCACCACTTTTGCCGCTATCCGGGTCAGAACCGTTCGCAATGTTATTCACAAACACGTTGTTGGCCATGTCCAGAAGAGTTTGCTGGGTAGAAATTGCACCACCCTGTGTTCCTGCAATAGAGTTGAAGAAGCGGGAGTTGTTGATAACACCCGTGAAGGCGTCATTTATTACGGTTACTACTTCGTTTGTAGTGTCACGGCTGAATTCACCGGTGACGATGCTGATTGCTCCACCCTCACCGGCAGCGGTATTGTCGAGGAAGTCACATTTATCGATGCTCAGGTCTAAGGAGCCAGAAGCTAGAATTGCACCACCAGAAGTACCGGTGTCGTTGGCCGCTGCATTGCCAGCGAAAGTAGAGTTAGTAATGCTGACGGGAAACTCGGTATTGTCCAGTGCTAAAGCGTAAATAGCCGCACCACCCGAACGGATGTTGTTGCCGTTTTGCGTAACGGTGTTGTCAATAAAGGTAGAGCTGTCTACGGTCATGCCCGAAGAACCGGGGTTGAAGTAGATCGTGATACCGGCACCCTGGAAGGCGTCAGAACCGTTACCGTTTTCTTCGAAGGTTACGTTCTTAACGTCTAAGCCAACAATACCGCGGGTAATGATCGTACCAAAACCAGCTACATTCTCAGAAATCTCAGAATTAGTGATGGTGAATTCATTGGTTCCCTGCAGGTAAGCTACAGCACCCTGACCTCCGTTGGAGATATTGCCTTCCATGGTGTTGCCGTCCATCGTACCCGTTACATCAGCAGTGCCGAAAACGAGCATACAGATAGCGCCACCGGCACCAGAGTCCTGGTTGTCGGAGATGATAGAGTTCGCGTAGTTGTGGAGGTAAGACCGATCGTCAGCTGGTTGCATGTAGAACGCACCACCAATGACGCCGGCGCGGTTGTCCGTGAATGTACTCTTCAGTACATTGATGTTCGTATTGAAGGAAGTGATAGCAGCACCGCGCTGAGGAGCGTTGTTGTTGGTAAACGTACAGCTATCGAACGTGAAGTCGTCAAGGCCCATCGTTTCGCCGTCTTCAGGGTCGGAGTTTCCAGTTTGGGCAATTTGTACTGCTCCACCGAGGTCAGCGAGGAGATCATCGAAAGTACAACCTCTTACCAGGAACCGGTCACAGTCTGTTGCACGGATGCCGGCACCACGGCTGGTTGGTGTAGACAGGCTGGAGAAGTTACAGTTATCTACGGTTATACCAAGGCCGAAGTTGACGTTCAGGAAGCCGGAAAGCTGTTCTTCACCGTCGGCACCATTGAACTCGGAGTTGGAGATGGTTGCGTCGTTAACACCGTTCATGTAGAACTGGTGGGAAAAGCTGGAGACGTTGCCCTCCAGGGTGATTTCATCGAAAGTAGAACCATTAGCAGTACCGAAGATAGCGGCAAGGGCAGAGCCATAGTTGGCCCGGTTGCCGGTAAACTTCAGGCGGCTGGCAGCGGTACGGGCGAAAGTGCGGATACCACCTCCAGAGAAGAGTACCAATGATTCACCTTCGGGTTGGTCAAGTGCAATGCCACCGTTAGCAATGGTCAGGCCATCGATGGTAACGGTATACGCAGATACTTCGTTGGTGTCCTGAATGAAGAGAACACGGTTGTTGTCTAGAAAAGTGAGGCTGTCGTAAACACCGGCAACGTCGTTGCCCATTACGTCTCCACTAAGGATGGTTTCGTTGGCCGCAGGATCGGCAGCAGTAGCTTCAGTTTCGGTACCGTTAAAGCCACCAAGTACGGTGAGCTCCTTATCGATGAAGAAAGAAACAGAGTCTGGAGTAGTGTAAGTACCATCAGCGATCCATACGGAAGAACCACTAGGCGCAGCAAGAAGGGCATCGTTGAGGTTGGTGTAAGCGTCGGCCCAAGTGGTACCATCGCCGCTGCCCGTAGCGTCAGCGTCTACAAAAACCTGAGCACTGAGGCCAAGGGTAAAGACGGAGAAGAAGGCAAATAGTAAGAATTGCTTCATGAATGTTTTGGTTTTATACTGAATTGATTATAGTCGTTTAAGGCTGCCATAGAGAGGTCTGCGGCAACACGGGGTTGTACGTAGTTTAAGCACACTTGTTCGATGGTCCGGGACAAAAAGTGATGTGATAGCCTATATAATTGTCTTAGATCAGCTCAAGGTACAGTTTCAATAAAGGGTAAGAGGGGAGAACAAAGATATAAAATTACCTCAAAGATGGGCTCGGCCGCGTTTTAGCGTCCGGGGTAAGTGTCGCCTTGCCGCTAGTTAAAGTTCTTGGCTTGCGAAAGCCCGGCACCCCGAAACAAAATTGCTCCCTGGTGCTCCTTTGTACGGCAAAGTGCCTTAGCGTTGAAATTTAGTAAGGGGCCATTTCATTGCTCAGGCGTGCCTTCATCTGCGAGTACTTACAGCGTGGCTTTCTGTAATACTCCCCTCAGTTGGCTTTTTTCTTTTTGCTTAACATGTAAATCCAGGGAGGTAAGCATGATTTGTAATGTTCCCATGTACCCGGTTTACTTTCGTGAGCAGTACCGATTTCCTCGTTGTAACTTATGATTTCTAATCCCCTGGAGATTAAGCCATTGATTATCGTAGACATTGTATGTCTGTATTCCTGCGGACTTTCTATTCTGACTTCTTTATCTTCCTGGTTCACAAAATTCCAGTTCGGATCAACAGTCTTTATTGGAGCTCCATCTTTATAAGGTTGCCAAATTGGATAGCCTTTTCCTTCCCATAGTTCATCTGTTCTCCATTCTTTTTCCCAACAGCCGTCTTTCCAGGAACCATGAACATAAGGATTGTGAAACATCAAATCATAAATCCCTCCTGGTTTCAATACTCGCGCTACTTCATCAAAGACTTTGTCTACACCAGGGATGTAATTAATAGAATATGGCTGATAGACGATGTCAAACTCTTCATCAGCGCAAAAGGATAATTCCCTCATGTCTGATTTTACAATCCTTAGTTGTTTTTGATGTTTCAGCGCAACCAATTTGTCTTTGTCGAGCTGTTCCTGGCTGAAGTCTACTACGGTAACATTCGCTCCCAGTAAAGCAAAGGCAATACTTTGTTGCCCTCCTCCTGATGCCAGGCATAAAACATTTTTCCCTTCCAGACTCTCATGGTAATGCCCATTCCTATTGATAGCATTTCTAGCTTCTTCCGGAGTTAAAAAGAGCTTTGGCTGGGAACAAAGAACACCGTTTCGTGCTAACTCGTCCCACTTTTTTTCGTTTGCTGTTAGCGCCTTTTTCATGTCTTTTTACTTGCCGAGAACATTACGTGCGCACAAGACGCATACCCACTCAATGTACAAATTTCCCCGGAGCCGTGGAAACAGAAAGCCCAAAACAAAAAAGCCCCTCCACCGAAGTGAAGGAGCAATTTCTGTAGACCCACAAGGTAGACCCCGGCTCTTTGAGTATCAAGGTGTTAAGGTAAGCACCAACCAGGAAACAGAGAGGGAGTACATTTTTTGAGTTGCTACAGAAGTCAAATTAAGTAGCAAATAAGCTTGAAGCAGTAACTCTTAAAACTCTTATTGAAGGTACTTTGTGACTCAAAGAATTGGAAAACATGAAAGTAGCCATCGGAGATGTTCACGGATGTTTAAAAGAGCTTCGAACTTTAATAGAAGATAAATTGAAAATAGGTAAAGAAGATCAGTTATACTTCGTCGGAGACTTGATAACTAAAGGGCCAGACAGCTTAGGAACAATCGAATATTTGATGAACCTGAAAAAGGAAGGCTACCAGATCGCTTCCGTTCTCGGAAACCATGAATACCGGATACTGAACCTTTATCATCACGACTTTCCGTTACTTGATTCCTACCTAGAACACTACCGGGCTACCGACATACTCGAGGGCGAAGTAAACGAGATCATGGACTTCTTGTCCTCCTTCCCCTACTACATCGACTTAGGAGATTTTGTGATCGTTCACTCGGAACTAGGGCCTTCGGCACACTATGGCCAGCTGGACGCCAGAGCCATGTTCGGGGCAGAAAAATTTTCACCGCTCTACGCTTCCCAGGACTTTGAAAACAAAATCCAGGTTTTTGGCCACCGTGCACGGAAGTTTGAAGACATCCTCTACGATACGATGTTGATCCCAAACCAAATCGGTATCGATGGTGGTTGTGTTTATCCTGAATATGGTTATCTGTGCGCGCTTGACTTAGACACAATCTTGATTGAATCGGTTGAGCGAAAAGCCTGATTCATTTCTGTTCTGAATTTCATTATCCACAAGGTTGCCCCCCGCTCTTTGAGTGTTAGGGGGTTAAGGTAGGAAAGAAGGGTAAAACGAGTTGTTGGTACATTTTTCTGTTACAGCTTAACGATACTTAACTTGAGTGCTAACTTTGCTAATCTATCATTATTAACTTCATCTTTATGAATGAAATAGTCACGGTTTTCTCTAGTCCTGTCTACTGGGTATCAGTAGTAGTAGTAGGTTTTATAATCAACTTCGCTTCTACATATTTATTCAAAAATTGGGAAAAATGGAAAGCTAACAAGTCAAAGAAGAAAAGCCAAAGAATAGAAAGGGAAAAGGACTTTAAAGCGAAGTACGTAGAGGTCTTGATGGCTTCAAAAGAATTCCGAGAAAAGACACGTTACGAAGTTTTACTTCTAGGTACAATCGAAAGAAGGTTCTTTCTGTTGGGGCTTATTTTGTTCATCGCTCCTGTCCAAATTATAGAGCTAATTCCAGGAATTAGACATTCTATATACCTTATTTGCCGTGGTCTTGCATATGCTTCTGGCTCGCTGTTTATAGTCGTTGGATTCAATATCATAAACAAAGCAGGGGACAAACAGAGGTTACTTGATGAAGCAGAAGAGGCACGAAGAAAAACTATCCCTCCATTTCCGAAAGATGACGGCAAATAAAAGTGAAGCTCTTCTCCATTAAATAGCCCTATTCGATTGTATGCCCTGGTTTATTTTTTCGTAAACCCCAATTCTAATATTCTATCAATAAATGTATTATTTGTCTTTTTTGGGATAGCCCAAATTAATAAATGTTTAGGCCTTGAACTTGCCACATAAGCGAACCTTACGTGTTCTTTTTTTTTTACATCATTAGTAAGCCAATGTTCATAGTATCCACCTTGACTATGTCCACTAGTTGATGAAACTATTAAAACAGCATCGAGAGTTTCTCCTTTTATATCGTGGAAAGTTGTCATTCTTATTTTCTCAGAATAAACAGTTTGACTTTTTTTCATCGTATTAAGTACAAGCTTACTTGCTTTACCGTTTGGAGATCTAATTTTTGTTTTAACAGAATTCCAATCATTTATTGGTGTTCGTAAATTAGTCCAATACCCTTCTAAAAAGACCTTTAATTTAGCTACCCATTGCGACCATGTTAAGTTGGAAAAGGGAAAAACACCAACTATTGGATGTGTAACCTTCATGACTAAATCGCTAAGTTGGTTTCTCCATTCAATTTGATTGTAAAATTCTGGGCAATATTGATATTGATGATTTCCTCTCCCATTATATGCTAACATAGAAATTGATTTACCTATTTGTTGAAGAGCATTCTGCATATCTTTTCCTGTTCTTGGATTGTTGTCCCAGCAGTTAAGTGCATTTGCAAATAATTCAATTTTAGATAAGTCAGAAGAGGGATGACTACGAAAAGCAGAAAGTGTTGTATGTGCTCTTGCAAGTACTCCGCTTTTACTAACCTTGATTTTTGATTTGGTATTTTCATTGGTCGAATTTATTTGGTTTATATGATCAATAAATTTTTGAGGTAACTTAGGAAGTTCCTCTGACGTATATTCCCAGAGAATACAACTTTCTTCTGTAATTTCGTCCTCATTTCCATTAATATGAATTGGAGAAGTCCCAGTATTATATTGCTCAAGCCTTGTTGAGACGTTGACAATCTTTTGATTACTCCTAAAATTCCTTGTCAATGATTTTTCAACCAAATTATTATCTGCGATAAAAGCATTTATATTTTCTACATGTACATTCTTGAACTCGTAGATTGATTGGTTATTATCACCAACAAAATGGATGATAGTCCCATTTTGAATTAGCAAATTCAGAATTCCTAATTGATTGTTTGAAAGGTCTTGGCACTCGTCAATCAAAATTATTGGGAATCGCTTTACAACGTTCTCTAAAATGGGCTTATTTTTTTTTAGCAAATGGTAACATATAAATTCAGCATCAGCGTAAGTTGTCATTCCAGCCTTGAAGAATCTTTTTTTATTAGTTTGAAGATTTTTTTTGATATCAGGTTTGACCGACTTTAAATTCAATTTTCTGCTTTGTGATTGTAAGTTGCTAGGGTCTTCACAATCGAAATAATATTGATTGATATGAGCAAATTTGCCTTGAGAAATAACAGTTTGAAATGGAGTCAAAAAGTCATATCTGTCCTCATTGTCCACAAGCCGATAACTCTTATCAAAATTCTTCCCTTCATATCCTATTACTTTATGTCCAAACGGATGTAATATGTAATTATGAAGCCATGAATCTATTGTTCCAATAAAATGTGGATGTTGAGTTGAATTTGTTCCCCCGAATTTTTTAATTCTATCTGCAATTTCTTTAGCCGCATTTTTTGTGAAACTGAGGACCGCAATTCCCGTGAATTTGCTGTTCCATTTGACAATTTCATATGCCGCTTTTATTCCTACAACTTCAGTTTTTCCACTTCCAGGACATGCTTTTAAATAACAAGCTTCACTGATTGGGTGTAAAACAAAGTCAAGCTGTTCTTCACTTAGAGTTCTGTCTAAGGAATGAAGTCTTTCCTTTACCAATATGAGTTTTTCTTTAACGGACAATTTATGCATTGGTCTTTGGTTTTATCTCTGTAACCCATAATATAGCATCTTCAATATATTTTGGAACTGAAAATTCAATGTTTGGCTCATTCGCTATTTTGTAGGCAAGTTTTTGTGCAAAATACCCTTTGCCTAATTTTTGCTTTTTCCTGTTTTGATTATTATCAATGAGTTTAAGTAGTTGAAACGCTGACTCAGATTTTGCCTCTTCTGATTCATTTTTCCAATCTTTTTTGGACCACTCTGTAAGCGTATTTTTGATGCTTCCTTGTGTGTCAAGCCATTCATCATAGATTTGAACTAAATATTTGAGGTTTTCTCCTTCGAGCCCTAAATCATATTCAAAGGTTTTTAAATTTGAAAATATTCTACAATTTTTAGAATGAGCTTGAAATTCTGCGATCAAACTATATTGTGAGTTTTTGCATTTGCACTTTTTACTGTTTATCGGCATGCTCGAAGTGTCTGGGTCGCAATCAGTAATCCCTGCACATCTTATTGGAATAGATGAAATCCCTTCAATTGGCTTGCCATCTTTATCTAATTTGTAGCCTTGAAATAGTTGCATGAAATGCCTGAAGTAGATTCCATTCAAGTTTACAACTGTAATTCCGAAATCTTCTAATTCTAGAATTTTATCAGGATTACTTTGTAGGTGCTTTTTAATTACAATTTTTGCAAGTTCTTTTACTACCAATGCTTCTGCTATGCCTTCAACAAAAAGAATTCCTTTTGAAAAAAATAAAATTGATTTTGTAATGTCAAACCATCGCTTAAGAAAGAACAAGTCTTCTTCTTCTAATTTGCAATCTGCGATTAATGTCGAATATGGATTAGCTCCGTAATTAGTTGTCAAAACGTTTAATGCCGTTAAGCCACTTGAAGCTGTTATCGTTGGAGAATGTGTTGTAACTATAATCTGTATCCCGTTTTCATGAGATTGCTTTTTAAGGTATTGCAGTAATTTATTTTGTAATTGAGGGTGTAAATGAGCTTCTGGCTCTTCGATTAAAAGGATTTTATGTTTTGTACTTTCTTTATCTAAGCTGTCTAACTCTGCCAAAACAGTCGCTAAGTAAAGAATATTATTGTACCCCATACTGTTTTCTGAAATATCCCTAAAGAGTTCAGCTTTAGTTGAAGGGGCTATTTTGGGGTAAAATAATAATCTAAGTCTTTCTACAATTCTATCAAAACTAATTTCTGCAAACTGTATTATAGCATCTTGCCCTAAAACAGTACCCAGGCTTTCTTTTAGGTATTTTTTGATTGCGTCATTTACTATTGAAATAGTTGGGTCTTTAAGAAGATTCTTGTTGAATTCTTCAACTTCTACTTCAATATTATGTTTCGGGTCTCCTCTCTGTGGTTTTTTTTTCCTAAAAAGCCTTGAAAGCCTAGAACCTCGAAACGCTTCTAATTTGCCTTCAGCATCTCTTAATGGAGGTAAGTAAATACAACTTATTGCATTTACCAGTTCCCATTCAAAAATTCCTGCAACAGATTCGCCTCCCCAATTCGTATAGTCGTATCTTCCTCTACTATTGAGTTTGTTGTCAACTTTTTTATTTAGATAGGATTTGGTATTATCAGATGCATCTAGCCAAGGAAGGTATGCAATTTGTTCATCATCTTTTAGGTCTGAAAAGGTTCCTTTTAATTCAATGCTTCCAGCACCCATTTCTCTGGCAGACTTATTAATCGGCCTATGAAAGTGTGATTCTGAAATTCCAATTCTTCCAAACTCATCTTCGCTTAGTAATAGTCTTATAGAATCAATAATTGCAGTTTTACCACAACCATTTTCTCCGATTAAAACGGTTAGTCCTTCATTGAATTTAACGTTGAATTCGTTGTTGAAAATTTTGTATCCCTTTATTTTAAGCTCTGATAAGTACATCTATTATTATTTATGGGCTAGTTATCTTGTCATAGGATATCCACCCAATATACAATTTCCCCAGAGTCTTAGAACTGGATGGCCAAAACAAAACAAAAAAACCACCCCACTTTCTAGCAAGGCGACGGCTCAAATAAAGTTATGGATTCTTTCTACCACCTGCGGCGACGCGTACACTCCCGCTCCGCGCTGAGCCATTTAATTCCGCCAGCCAATAAATACTGTCTTAGCGCCTTTTCGTACTTCCAGCCGCCTAGAGCTGAATAATCTTGCTTCGTGGCGTAAGGGACAAGTAGCGGCAATTTGGCTACTCCTTACCCTACTTGATTCGGTGAATTTTATTCTTCTTTTGACCTGATTAACTTATCTAAAGATCGAATTAATTCCTTTGAAAATTGACCGCGACGTTTAAAATAGGCTAACCCTTTATCAAAAATTACTAAGACTTGATCAGAGAAATATTCATCTATAAATAAAGACTTCACTCTTTCCAAATCAAATTCAGTATAGTTGCCGTTATAATGATAGGTTAGGTGCTGTAATAGCTCTCCAATTGGACTAACAATGTTGTTTTTTCTAGGAAGGTTTTCGAAAGCATCTTTGCCATCAAGATATTTAAGACTTAGCGATCTTAATCCTTTTAGGAGTCTTCTGTTTGAATTTGATTCAACACCCAGAAATTCGCTTATCTGGTCTACGAGATTAGCAGTATCCTGTCTAAATTTAGATGAAGAAATGATAGATATAAATTCTCTAGTGAAACTCTTAGCGTCGATAGTGAAGTTTACTAGGTTTAGGTGTCCGACTATTCGTGGCGGACTGTATAAGTGCCAAAACTGTGATTTTTTATTCTTGCCTAAAAAGTATTTCCTAGTCTTGTAAAACATAGTATCCCATGTTACAAAATAAGGGTCATTAGAATGTACGAACCGATCACTTAGAAAATGCACCATATTTGAATCACTACCAACTAAAATATCTGCTCGCTCAAATCTGAGCTCTTTTTTTGTGTACTTGAATAGATCACCAGTGTCGTAGTTCTTGTTTTGGATAACCTGTACATCCATTTCTTCTAAATGCTCATAGCATATATCAGCTAGATATTTAAGGTGTCTATTTCTACCAAGATCCTCATATTCAAAATCAAGTTCAGACAGAAAATCCCTAAAAGATTCTATATGGTCTTCCAATTTATCTTCGGTTTTTAAAAATGCGTAAAAATTGTAAAACACATTGCTTGTACTATAATCTCCTGAGAAGAATTCAACTTCTTCAAATGGAATAAGTAAAAGAGCATTCTTGATTTGAAATGCAAGTTCACTGAGATATTCTTCTGTAGTATGTAAGCTTAAACCAGCATCTTTTTTAACTAGAGAGAGTAAATCTACCGCTGTGTCATATTCTATTATTGAAGTGTTTTTGATCCTTTCATAATAAGCACATATTATATATAACAAAACCTGAGTGTCTAGGTATATTTTCCTGCCTTTTCTTCTAACGTAATTTTGAATATTATTTGATTGCACTTTCTCAGCATATACTTTTGAAGCAGCCTTGCGATGTAAAATATCATTGCTCGAACAACACTTCACAATATCAATGAAGAGTTGCTCAGCATTACTTTCATCTTTTCCTCTACTTTTTAATTTGCTTTTAATAAAGGTTAGAAAATCTTGAGCGAGAATATTAGACTTTGATTCATCGTATACCTTGTCTAACATCTCTTCCGCGTCGTAGGAGTAATTCTTTTCAACTAGCAGTTCTACTTGAGAGTAAACTTCTTCTAATGCACCCTCTAAATAATATGGTTTCAAGTAGTTATTTATACTATTCCTAAGCAACGTTTCTTTAATTTCAAAATCTTCCACGAGTTTGCTTATTCGGTCAACTTCACTTGATTCAAGTTTGACTGATAGCTTATCTGGACTAATATCAATTTTATCTTTTGCGTGTAATTTTTCTATCTGACGATGAATGAAGTTAGAACTGAAATCCGCCTTGAAGTACGAATTACAATCAGTATTTAATTCTGCGATTTGTTTTTGGCTGTTCTCTTTAAATAGAGAATGGATAATGTAAGATCTTACTAACTGCGTCTTTATTTCAAGTGCTGTTTCGCCGTGATTTATAAAATCATATAAAGCTTCAGCTTTCAGATTTCCACTAGAGTCGCTTTTTTGAAGGCTATCTAAGTTTGCATTAATCTTATTCTTAATTCCTTCAAGATTTTTAAAAACTGCGAATAGAGAAACAATCAAAATACTTTGAATTGTTAGAAAAGTTTCGGGCTGATCATATACGGGAGAATTGTGAGTTATTTCATTTCTACGAACATAAGTTCTAGCGATGTGAGCCAAAAAATCTGCTTCTCCTCTAAATTCATGTATAGAATTCTCTGTTAAGAAGTCACTCGCTTTACCCTGTCTGTTATTCAACTTTTGAGACAGTTTTAATCTCTCAATATGGTCAACTAATGATATTGAGTCATTAGAAGAAAAATCGATACCTTCTGTAAGATATATTACCTTTTCTAAGAAGGTTTCTACTTCAATTGCTATCGGTATTAACGCTTTTCTGCGCTCAGCATCACTACTTTCCTTAACAAGCACGTCATCAAACGATTGAAGAAATGTACTATTTATACCATCAAGCCCTTCCGATCCACAATCATACATCATAATCCTTTCAAACCAATCAACAACATCCTCTAGGTTGCCAACCGAAGGATCGGATTGTTCATTCATATATCGCTTGGTAGTAGCGACAATTTGCTTTTTCAATAAATTTGAATTGAAACTCATATTTTTGTATTTCTCATTTCGCAGAACATTGTTGCATATGCATTGCTCATACAGACCCAATATACAAGTTCCCCCAGAGTCCTAGAAGCACAAACCCAAAACAGAAACAAAAAACCGCCACCCCACTTTCCAGCAGGGCGACGGCTCAAACAAAGTTATGGATTCTTTCTACCGCCTCCGGCGACGCGTACCAGCAATCTTAGCGGGTGTCTTCTTTACTGGTACTTCCGTCATTTCGCCGCAGAACCGTTTGCCTGAATCCTGATCGATAAA
>CAYPIM010000105.1:0-20046 GCA_964410795.1 uncultured Lewinella sp.
TGACTATTTGACTATTTGACTATTTGACTATTTGACTATTTGACTATTTGACTATCACATCCTCCCGTCGTTCAAAGTACTGGTAAAGGTCTATTTGTGCTCGGAAAACCCCGTCTCCTTGCTTGCGGAATTCATTGAACCGTTCTGCTGATAGGAAGCGGGCTTTTTGATTATCTCGCCACTGGATGTCAAGAATACGTCGCATTTCCAGGCGAAGAACAGGATCTTCAATTGGGGTTACTACTTCAACGCGACGGTGCAGGTTTCGGTCCATCAGATCGGCGGAGCCCATGTATACTTTTTCCACTTTGCCTCCGCCGAAAATGTAGACGCGGGCGTGTTCCAGGAACCGGTCGATGATGGAAATGATTTCGATGTTTTCGTCGGGGCCCGGCTGGAGACGACAGATCCCCCGCACGATTAGCTTTACTTCTACGCCAGCCTCGGCGGCTTCCCGGATTTTATCGATCATTTTTTCTTCTTCAAGGCTGTTCATTTTGAAGAAGATGTAAGCGGTCTCACCTGCTTTAGCTCGGGCAATTTCTTCGTCGATTAAATCCCTGATGCCCCGGGCAAGGGTGAAGGGGGCAACCAGTAGTTTTTTGCAATTGGGCAGAATGAGCTTACCCTTTAGCAACTGAAATACTTGCTGTACATCCTGGCCAATCCTTGGCCTACAGGTGAGTAGGGCATGATCAGTGTAAATTTTTGCTGTTTTTTCGTTGAAATTCCCGGTGCCTACGTAGGTGTAATGAACCGTCTTTTCGTTGAGAATTTCCCGTTCGATGTGCAACAGCTTGGTGTGGACCTTAACGGCGGGATAGCTGTACCGTACGTAGGCTCCGGCTTCTTCCAGTTGTTTGCCCCAGTAGAGGTTGCTGGCCTCATCAAAACGGGCCTTGGTCTCTACGAATGCTTCCACTTGCTTACCCATCTTCAGGGCATATAGCAATTCGGTAACTACCGCAGATTTGCCGGCAACCCGGTAGAGTGTGATCTGAATACAGGTGACTTCCGGATGTTCAGCGGCTTCTCGGATCAGCTTAGGTACGTAATCATACCTCTGGTAAGGGAAGTGCAGTAGTAGGTCGCTGGCGTCCATAGATTCCATTATGGAATCGTCACTTTCCAGGCGCGGGTGGGGTAGTGGTGGCAGGTCCTCGTAGGCCAGGTCTTCCCTTCCGGGCGGAAGGGGGAAACCGAAGAAGTCCATGAAATTGTGATAACGGCCACCGGGAATCATGTCGTACTTGCTCAGCCCTAGGGTACCTTTCAGACGCTTACGCATCCATTTCGGCATGTTAGCATCGTAAAGGAATCGAGTTGGCAGGCCATCTTCTCGTTTGGAAAGACGTTGCTCAATTTTGCGGTGGAGCTCGCCGTCGAATTCATTTTCTATGTAGAGCTCAGCGTCGCGACTGAGTTTGAAGCTGTAGCCAAAATTTACCTTTCGGTCGAGCCAACGGGCCAGGTTGGCCCGCACGATGCTGTCCAGAAAAACCACGTGGTAACCGTCCGGTTCATCTTTGGGTGCGGGCAACACGATAAATCGGGGTTGTTGTTTGGTGGGCAAGGGCACCAAAGCAATTTCTTGGGCATCTATGGCTACTTCTTCGTCAATTTCCACTGCTAGACAAAGCTGACCGCTCTTTAGGAAAGATAATTCTGCAGATTCTACCTGGTTTTCCGGTAGCCAGTGCAGCTCCAGATGCGGCTTTATCTGCTTGTCAAAATAGCCCGCTGCGAACTCGGTTTGTTTTGGGCTCATTTCATTCCAGTGAACAAGGTGGATATTTTCTTGCTTTAGCTGCGGTAGGATTTGTTCGCGGAAAATCTCCCCGAATTCTTCCTGCTGCGCCGCCACTATCTTGCGGATGACTTTAAGCTCCTTCTTGGGTTTGAAGTTGAATAATTCCTGCCGGTCAACTTTGTCTAACTTTTTAAACTGGCGAAGGCTTGCTACCCGGACGCGGTAGAATTCGTCGAGGTTCGAACTGAAGATGGCCAGGAATTTGATGCGCTCGTAGAGCGGTACCCGTTCGTCAGCGGCTTCCTGTAAAACGCGCGCGTTAAAGTGTAGCCAGGAAGTATCGCGCTTGATGAGTTCTGTTCGCAAAGTTGGTTGTCTGTTTGTCCTAAAAGTACATTGCAGAAGCTTAGGTTCGGTTAATGCTGGAAACTTTAGGTTAAGGAACGACTTTTTAGGCTCGGTAGCAGGTGCAGGGTAAGGTTTTGATGCAGCTGTCAAGACCTTCGGCCCGGGTTGTGTTCCGCTAGCTAGCGCAATAACTAGTCTCCCTATTGTTAAGTGTTATGCATCGAATTCTAGGGCCAAGCCTAATTCGTAAGAGGAAACCTGTAAAGTGTCACAAACAATGGTCCGCTACGGTTTTTGGGAAGGAACTGGTTTTGTTGCAAGCTCTCTTACGAGCGAGGGGCTAAACGGTGCCCTAGCGGGCACACGTTTAACCCCTCGCTAAAAAAACTGACCCTTACAGGGCCATCAAGCATTGTCGCTTAGTGCGTTAGTGCCCTGTATAGGGTACGTCATTTAGCGATGGGTTGAGCGAAAGCCGAAGGCTGAGGTCAGCCCATCGCGAATTAGATGGGTAGCGCTATCAATAATTTGGTAAGTGTAGTATCAAGCCCATACACGCCCTAAATGCAGATCGTTACAACGGAACTTAAGGTTTCCAAGGCAAGGGCTGCATAAAATCATAGCGGACCATTGACACACACACAAGGAGAGCAAACTTCCGGTTCTTGCTCCCTGAAAACCCTACCTTGCACCAGCGCACCGCCGCCCCCAAATCGAACTTTTATGAACCAGATAGACATTCTAAAATCCCTCTACAACCGAGATCTCGACCGTTTATACAAAGAGGTAGAATCGTATCAGCTAGACGGCAATCTTTGGCAAACCCTCCCCGGTACCCTAAACTGCGGTGGTAACCTTGCGCTTCACCTCGTCGGCAACCTGAATACTTTCATCTGTGGCCATATCGGTAAGTCCGGCTACGTCCGGGATCGCCCCGCCGAATTCAACCGCAAGGATGTCCCGCGTGAGGAATTACTCGGCATGATCTCTGCCACTAAAACGGGCGTCTCCAACGCCCTGGACCTACTCTCGGAGGCCGAACTTGCCGAAGATTATACCAAACGCGTCTTTCCTGAAAGGATAAGCCTGGGCTGGTTTCTATTTCATTTGCAGGCTCACCTCAACTACCACCTCGGGCAAATCAATTACCATCGACGGATTATAGAAGTTGCTTAAACGTTAACTTCCGAACCCGCATAAAATAGCTTTGGTAAATCATCCTGACCACTGAAACTTAACTTCAGCATGGTTAAGGCGTATTTGAAAGCGCGAGGAATGTCTCCTGGTTTTTGGGCCAAGCCCAGGTAGAAACCACCAGCGAAGCTAATGGCGACATCGTCCGGTATCTCCTCCGACATTCCTACGGAATGGACGCCGTTAGTAGAAATTGCCCGAGCCTGTTCAATGGTGTCACAGGCATTCAGAACAACGGATTTGATTTTAAACTCCGTTACCATCAGGCTGAACATTGCGGATAAGGCTTCGCCAGAAACTACTTGGGGTTGCTTGTCCTCAGTTTCCAGAACGATACCCGCAGGGTCATCTTCGCCAGCATCAGGAACCCCGTGACCCGCAAAGTGCAGGTACATTGGGCGCTCGTTGAGTAAGGTCTCCATCAATTCGCCAGAAGTAGTACGGAAGGCTGTCCGCAGGTCAAATAAGGCCTTTTTCTTCCCCATTCGTTCCTGAATGTTGACGTATTCTGCGTCCAACTGCAACTTACCCCAGCCCTTGGGGTTGGACCCCAAAAACAAAATCACCGGCTTGTCCACCGGTTTTTCCGGAGGCGCGGGATTAGTAATCCGAGGCTCTTGTACCACCACCGGTTGTGCCTCTACGTGGGTAATTCCAAACATCCGGACAAAAAGTCCAATACTCTTTCGAAGTTTTGCTTTTTGCCGTAAAGTAAACTCCCGAGAAGCTGTACCGTCCATCTCATCGGTCTCGATCCCCGTCAGTGTCCCAATCATCATATTCAGGTGCTGTTCGTAGCGTTCGTCGTCTCCGTCCCGTTTGGGGTGGCCAGCGAGCCCGTCGAGCGCGTCCCGAAACCTTCCGGCATTTACGAGATCCGTAATTTTTGTTTGCATGCTTATTGTTTGGGGTTAAACAGACCGGGAAGGTAACCCTCCAACACCTCAATTGCGGGCTCATTGATGAAATAGCTGAGGTGATCGCTCCCAATCGCATCTGGTAAGTTTGATAGACCAGGGATATCCTGCTGGCTCTTTACGGATACCGCAATATCGGTGGGCGACTGGAAGAAGACCGCGTCCAGCGCGTCCCGCCAGTCGAGCTTAGCCACAATGCGTTGGTAGAAGCTCATCTCCTCGGTCGTTACGTCCGGGATAAGGCGGATGTCTCCGTTGATGATGGAGTAGGGGACCGTACCCCGATCTCCTTCCTCCTTGAGCATCTTCAGGAAGTCCGATCCGGTCTTCATCTGTTTCAGGGTGTCCAGGGCATTGTTGATGAACCAACGCAGGCCCAGCAGTGGTGCCAGATAAGGCTGATAGGCTGCGCCACTTGCCAGAGCCCGGGAGAGTAGCGGCGTAACCCACTGAGCAACGTTGCCATACGGGCTGCCGCCATTGGGCGTACCGAACTGAAGCAGGTGGCTGACCACCTCCTTCCCGTTCAGGATCTCGATAAAGCAACGACTCACCAGCCCACCCATGCTGTGACTGTAAATGTGTAGGGTTTTACTATGGCCTGGTTTTAGCCCAATTTCCACGAGCTGTTTTTGCAGGTCACGGGCCGTTTCCATCAACGGGGTCTTCAGGTTTTCGTAGTCATAAGTAAGCAGAAGATCGTACTGGGCGTAGAGCTCGCTACTATCGGTCATTTTTGCCCTGCGCAGGATGGCCGGAGCAGTAGTGGTATCCCCGATGATGCCGTGGATGAAAAGGGCAATAGGCTTGTTCGCTTCGGCTACTTTGTCCGTTAGTTTTTTGGTGTTGCCAGAAAGGTAGTTTACTTTCATAGCAGGGGTTACTTCCGCCATGCGGAGCTTATTGACCGAACCGTCCAGCCACGGAATTTTGTCATTGATCACCTTACGGAAGAAGAGCTTAATGGACCCGCCCAGGCTCCGGGAGTACTCCTCCGGCTTACGCTCCGGCGGGGGGAGTTGCTGCACCACCATCATGTTGTTTTCCTTGTCTGGAAACCCAACGGGGTAGTAGCGTTTGGCCGCTTCGTCGTATGCGAAAACCAGGCCTCCGGCCTGGCCCAGATCACCGGCCCTGAGGTGCATGGGTTTTTCTGCACTTACCTGGTCGCCGCCGGTTAGGCCGGTCAGGTGAATCATGTCTAGCGGAGTTTCTCCGGCCATCACGCTGCGGCTGCCCATCATGTTTGCGGGGGCCAGGCCGAAGCCTTCGGTGGGCAGCGCGGGCGCGGCGGTTTTGGTCAGCGAGCGGCTGTTGCTCATGGAACAGTCCAGAACGATTTCGTCGAAACTTACGCCTTCAGGCATCTGTACTACGCTACAAACGGCACTGCCGTCTTCGCCCTTCATGGCGTCGGACATCAGCGGGCGGTAGATCGTGATCGGGATATTCTTTACACCCCAGCGGTCGCGTCGTTCCTTGCGCTTAATCGTGGGGACGCCGCCGCCCCTCATGTTGCCCGACTTCTTTTTTTCTTGAAGTTTAAGGCCCGTTTGCTCGTATTCCGCCAACGAAAAGTCGGTTTGGGAAACTACGACTTTCAGGTAATTGGTGATCTCCGTCAGCCCCCAGCTCTGGAGTTTGTCCGGTATACTGAGGGCGATGTGGTTGAAGTAATACTGTTCACCGTCTTCGTCTTCTCCGGCCAAGCGGGTTATGTAAGGAGATTGGTCCTCATGGGATAGCCGCTTTACGGGCATGGCCGTACCGGAGACAGAAAATGACTCGTCGAGGTAAAGCATGCCGACGTACAGCGGGCCTTTGCCTTGCTTTACTTTTATCCCAAGCCTCAGCAGTGGTTGAGCCAGGTCGCCTTCCTCGTCGCGGGTGTAGGAGAACACGGCGGTGCCGTCGGTGGGTTGTCCTTTATTGTCTTTGGTTATTTCTTCGCCGTAAAGGTCAGTCGCTATCTGCTCTAACTTGATGTCTACGGCAGTACTCAGGTCCAGAATGCGGTTAGTAGGCGCGAGTTGGAGCACGTGCTCGTAGCCGGCAACCTGTCCCACTTTTCTGACGAAGCGACTGGCCCAACCGTTCCGGTTGGTGTATTCACCTTCAAAGAGCGGTCTTTCTTCCCCTGGCTGCGTCAACATTGCGCCGTATTCCTTTTGGTAGGAAATGTGGTATTTCGCGGCCTTGGGGTCTTCCGTCAATAATACTTTGCCTTTAGTTTCTTCGATGGCGTTGGTGAGTAGGGCGGTGTAAGTCCGGTTGGGGAATTTACCAGTGAGGTGAACCGTTAGTGGTGTTTGCGCACCTTCTAGGTGCGTCAGTGGGTAAGGCGCATTGGTTATGTCCATCCAGTCTTCAGTGTTCACGTAGGAGCGGCCGCCGTCTACGCGTTTCACGATGACCTCCCGTTCGGTTTCGCCGTCCAGGATGTTTCCGTTGTCGCCAACAGAAATGCCCGATGTTTCGCCTTTAGGGACAAACCAACCGCCGCGCTCGTCGTGGTCCAGCGTTAAAGAACGGTTGTGCTTTAGCTCACCGTTCAGGAAGAGTTGTTGCAGGTCTGCTTTGCCGGTGGCGCTGGAATGAGGGTCTTGCTTACGGTAATTGTTTTTTACCCGAACACGGACGCGTTCGGCGAGTTCCTGGTAACTGACCTCCGCCAGGTTGACGCTTTTCATTGTTGTCAGCAAGTGGTAGGTGAACAGGCCGTGAGAAGTGCCGTTGATGGGCATCTCCATGGCCAGTTGCTCGGGGCGGCAAGAGGAAAGGGTTACGTGGTCGCGAACGGGCGGGTGGCGGAATTCCCCTTCCTTTCGGTAGCTCTCGTGGCCCAGGAAATCTTCAAACTGAACGTTCGCGTTGGCGTCCGGAGCCATGCGTGGAATCATTTTAGCCGTCCGCGTAATGGTCCCTGAATGGCAACTGTCGGATATAGCAAGTACTTGCCCGGCGGCCTTGGTGTGGGTGGCCAGGAGGTAGCTTATTTCTTTGTCGGCAAGGTCCCGGCCGTCTGGTTGGCGGCTGTCGTGGAGGACCCAGGTTTCGCATTTACGGTCTGTTTCCTGGTCCCAGAATTCCTTCGGGGCGGGCATCTGTGCACCGTGGCCACTATAGTAGAGAAGGCAGACGTCGTCTGGCCCGGCAGGATCAAAGTGCTTGAAGCCTTCAATGACACCAGCGCGGGTAGCCTGACTGTCAAGTAGCGATTTGAGTTTAAAATCCACGCCGTTTATCCGGGCGTAGTCGGTGAAAAAGGCGGAAACGGCTTTCAGGTCTTCGGCGCAACCGGGTAGTTTTGAAACCGGAGGGGTGTAGTCCGCTACGGCAATCATCAGGGCGTAAATGGTCATTGGCTATGGGAGGTGTGAATACGTGGTGAATATAGGATTTTTTACGAAAAAAAACTCCCAGCCAGCGCAAAGGCGGACGGGGAGCAAAAACCTGCTTTCAAAATTTTAGTCGTTGAGTTAGGAAGGTGTTCACCAACTCAAACGGGTTATTGAAGGACTACCCGCACCGTCTCCGTGACCTTGCCATCCTGAGATACAGCGCGCAGCAGGTAAACCCCATGCGCGAGCTGGTCGGCATTAATGCGAACACCTCTTTCGGTGGAGGTGGGATTCATGCGAACCTCCCGCCCGGTAATATCAAACAGCAACAGCTGGGCTTTATCGCCGAAGCTTGCGGGGATGCGTACGGTGAATACATCGGTAGCGGGGTTAGGCGCTACGAGCAGGCCCACTAGGTTGCCGGTGAAGTTTGCTACTTCTACGGGAGAGTAGGTTGTTGTGCCGTCGAAGTCCGTCTGGCGGATGCGGTAGTAGTTGTCGCCAACGAGCGGAGTGGCGTCGGTGAAATCGTAGGTGTTGCCAGCCAACGGAGCTTGTTCTCCGAGGACGGACCACGCTCGTCCGTTAGCTGAACGTTCAATGTGGAAGCCGCTGTTGTCTGGTTCTTCGGAGGTCTCCCACTTTAAATCGACTTTCTTTGCACCTGCGTTCGCGCTAAAGGAGAGCCATTCTACCGGTAAAGTACCGGAGCCTCCTACGGTAGGTATATCTGTGCAACCATTTTCGGGAACTCCTTCCCAGTCCATGAAATCGGTGGCGGGTGGATCCGGAATACTCGCCAGCGTGTTAAAATAAATCACAGCACCACCGCCAGCGGATCCACGCATTTCCCACCGGTTATCGGTAGTGTTGAACGCAATCTCAAGACCTTGACTTGCAAGTGCGTAAGTGTTACGCGTACCATCGTTGCCGCTGAGGGTGAAAACCAGCTCACCGCCAAGACAGGGGCTGTCGAAAGTTACACCATCAAAAACGCCCGGGTTAGGGTCAATACAGTCGGCAATGTTGTCCATGTCGGCATCTATGGTGTCGTCTTCACCAGCACAGACGTCATTATCGTTACAGATGCCATCACTGTCGTCATCACCAACCCCATCACAGGGAGTACCCGCCATTGTCTGGGTACCATCGCCTGAAACCGTTGCTGTTCCTCCTCCAGAGACGGCACCACAACCTCCGGCCGCAGTCGCTACAAAAGGTTCTGTGGCGGAGTCAGGTGGGTTAGGGCTGAATGCATTGGGTCCGGTAGCGTAAAGGATATCACTTGCACTGCCGGTTCCGAGTAACCCCATGACCCAGCTTCCGCTGGCCTGATCCCAAAAAATACTGAAGACGGGGTTACCCACGCCGTTGAATGCTTCATTTCCGTAGATATGACGTCCCGTTGCGTCTGTTCCGCTGAAGGTCATCGTAACCTGGCCAAAGCATGGGGTGTTGATGACAATGGTCATTCCTGCCTGCCCCGAAAGGGCGGTCGTAAACAACATGAAACAGGTGAATATGGTAGCAAAAAATTTCATGATAATGTTTTGTCACGCGCTTGCTCGTTTGGTGCTCGTGAAGTTTTATAGACGATAAAGATGCGCCTGGGTTTTTGAGGGGCTGGCTGTTTTATAGAGTTATGCCAGTTCGCAATTTCTCATTTTTATGGGAGAAAGCCGCTACTTTATCTAATGAGATCGGGGTTTTACCCACCAAAATAGGTATAAATACCTAGGAAAGCTATTTCACGATTAGCTTTTTGTTTACTTGTTCGCCGCCTTTTACTCAGAAAACCCAGGGACGATGCTAAGGTTGGACTTCTCGCCCTAGCAGCGTGCTCGGTCTGTTCGCGCTCAGGGGAGCGCCTCGGCCAGGTTATCTCACCAAGATTTTGGAGACTCTAACTCCGATTGCCCGTTTTTGGGGCGAGCTTTACAATTACACCAGTTCATTGAATAAAAGTAGTGGTGGGTTATAATTTGTAGCATGTCTGCTTCGTTTAGGGTTTGTATGGGAATCAGTTAGTTTTGCGACAATTTGTACTGTCGAAATTGTTTTCGCCGAATCGGTTCCCTTTTTCACCTAAACCTAACACAGAGAAGTTTCGGCCTCTGCATTAACCCTATATTAGTACGTCTTACAATAGTATGATTACTTCACCAATTCTGTTACCTGCAGTTGATGTTGGTAAACGCATTACGAAGGAATACGCCAAAGACCTTCAGGACCGCTTCCGGTCTGATTATCCCAACTTACCCACCGAGGTTATCATCCCCAACGAGGCGATTCTCGCCGCGGTCAACGTTGCCCTTGACGTAAGCGGTGTAAACTTCGTTTTCGGGATGAAGAATTCGGAAGACCCGAACTCAATTTTCCTCGCCCTTATTCCGTGCACAAGTGCTGATGAAGGTTCCACAAGGTACTACCCACTCAGAAGAAGCGCGCACCCTAACCATCTGGGCGAACTCCTAAGCGAACAGGAACTAGCCGCCTGCCTGGAAAATTTCCGCGACTACCAAATGAGTGCCAATACATCCGTAACGCCCGCTACGGCACACCGCTCAAATTTCTTTGGCCGTAAGGTGCTGGAGGAACTCACCACCGGCGAAGGGAAAGTCTCCACACGCTTCAGCTTCGGACGCATGGAGGTCGGCTACTGGCAGTTGATTATGGAGCCCCTTGATGTCAACAACTTTTCTATTTGGGAGGAGATCTTTGACTATGGAAAACCTGACCCTCCGGGATAACCAGACTAGGTTTAGATTCTTATCACAAGAAGCGTAGGCCACTCCAAATTTGAACCTTCGGTTTTCTTAGGCAACTGGTGTGGCTATCTTACGTAGTAGAGCGGTATCGAGGCAACTCGGTACCGCTCTCTTGTTTTGTGCCGCTAGTTAGAAGGCTGTATTGGTTGCTTTTGTAACCGGGCGACTAGCACCTGTTTTTAGTCGTTCAAAACCGGATGTAGGCCGTAGAGCGACTGCTGATTCTGATGCTTGTCCACCCCCAAAACAAGGATTTTACGTAGAAATCCGTATTTGACTAGGTAGAAATACCTATTTTACTAAAAATATTAGTGTTCTCGCTTTGACCTGCTTTTCTTGTGCCTACACTCCTTCCGAGAATTTTACCTACCCATAATTTTAAAACACGGATGAAAAAACCAGAACCTATCCTCGTAGCCCGGGCGATGAAAAATTGGCAGCAATGCCGTCAAGAAGATTTACCACTGGCCTTCTATGCGTACGATGAAGAAGAATGCCAAAGTGAGCGTGTCGTAACCTACCGGATCGGTCGAGACGAGATCCACAAGCTGCTGGAAAACATCAAGCTTGATAAAAAAACCAAAGAACCAGGTCCAGACTTTCACTTCAAGATTCACTTGGGCCTACGTCAAGAGTTGCTCACTAAGAATATTCCTGAGTATCCTGCTTTTACGCTTTTCATCCAGGCACTGAACGCCTACCCGAAGAAAGGCCAAAAGCCTTGTGATTATGATTACAGTGGCTCCGTTGAACTGGAATGGGAAAGGAACAGCCGCTTCAGTGAGACGATGGGAGAGGGGACGGACAGTGGCAAAAACGCACTTTCTGCTGCGGGGGCTTATCTGTTTATTCACAGTTGGATGGAACTTCCAGAAGAAGTATTAGCCGACCCGTTTACCGCTGTGTCCAAAGTGCTTGGTAAACGCGTAAGGTCTTACCGGTTCGCCCACAATGAGAGTCTTAGTATTTATCAGGATATATTGGCTAGCCTTAAGAGCGACATCCCTACGGTAGATGTTCACATGGGCAACGGCCTTGCTGTTTGGGAACATCCGTTCAGTTTCCGTCCGGTTATTGAAGTGAAGGACGTAATGAAGAATGGCGGGGCTAAAGCTATTCAGCGCCTCAATGGAGGTGGAGTTAATGATGACGGTGATAGCTTCTATGATTTTGGAGGCCCTGAGCCACCACCTTACGAATAAATATGCTGGATTATCTGTACAATCCTGATTTCTGGGAATTAGAGTGGACATGGAGGTCAGTTGGTCGTAAAACATTACTCTTACCGCTGATAGTAGCATTGTTGACTGGCCATTTTAGAAGTGTAGTACATGTGAAAATTATACAGTTTACAATTTTCTCATTAATAATGGAGCATCTTTCCACTGATGAAGATCTAATGCATTTCTTTCATGATAAAACAAATTCTCCTTGGTATCATCTTCTGATTCCTATATTATTTCTGTTATTAACGCGGTTCTTTTCAGATTATCTAGCTTATGGAAAGCAAAAATACTGGATATGGCTAATTCCTCTCCTCTTTTCTATTCTTGTATTGATTAATGCTCTTAAAGGTGATGGTTTCTATGTTTTTCCAAGTAAAATAGTAGGCTTTTATTCAATTATGGGGATTTTACTTTCAATAGGTTATTTCCTGTATTTACTGCGTTCCTTGAATGATTACTATATAGAAAGAAACCCAATGTTCTGGGTCAGCTCGGGACTATTAATCTATTTTGCTGGAAATTTTTTATTGTGGGTCGGATTGAATTTCATAACCTATGATCGCCAATTTTTTAATTCAATTTACCGAATCAATTCAATGGTAACAACCTTATTGTACTTGTTCTTCACCATAGCAATTCTTCTCAATCCCAAAAACGAAAATCAAAAAATAGACCTAAAATAATATAATGATCGTCTTAGCGAACCTTAGTGGAGATTACCTGAACCTGTTTCTAGCGGGCATCTTCGGTATGTTGTTCCTCAGTATCGCCCTGGTCGTCTTCTTTGTCGTATACCAGCGCCGCATTTTCGCAAAAGAGCGGGAACAGGAAGAAAAAGAAAAGGCTCACCAAAAGCAACTCCTGGTCGCCGCTGTAGAGGTACAGGAAACGGAGCGCCGCCGCATTGCGAGCGATTTGCACGACGACATCGGCAGCCTCCTCTCCGCTACCCGTCTTTACCTGCGCCAGCTAAACCCGGAAGCCCCTCAGGAAAAGACCGTTGAGATCAAAGACCAGGCCCTGAGCATCCTAGACGAGATGATCCAGAACACCCGCCGCATTACCCACGACCTGATGCCCCCGGCCCTCGAAAAGTTTGGTTTTCAGGCCGCCGCTGAAGACATGTGTGATCGCATTGGCCGCAGCGGAGGAATCAGGGTCAACTTCCGCTCCGACTCCGACATCCGGTTGGAGCCCCGCAAGGAGGTGGCCCTCTACCGCGTTCTGCAGGAGCTCATCAACAATACCCTAAAACACGCAAAAGCAAGAACGATCGATGTTGCAATCGACCGTAAGCAAGATTACTTTAGTTTTATTTATTCGGACGACGGCAAAGGGTTTGACCTC
The DNA here is from genome assembly GCA_964410795.1 of uncultured Lewinella sp. Taxonomy (GTDB): domain Bacteria; phylum Bacteroidota; class Bacteroidia; order Chitinophagales; family Saprospiraceae; genus Neolewinella. The sequence continues at coordinate 12,892 of CAYPIM010000105.1, forward strand.
GCCACCGTCCAGTCCGCAGGCTTGGGACTTCGTAATATTGAAAGCCGCATCTCTCTTATTGGCGGACAGTTTACCTCCACTACATCTCCCGGCAACGGACTTACCGTTGCCGTCACCTTGCCTTCATGATTTATTAAGACTTTCTAGAAAAACACTAAAAACAAAAAAATGAATAATTTAAGTATGTCTACCACCACACCGATTCGTCTAGCCCTCGTAGACGATCAAAAATTATTCCGCGGTGGATTAAAAATGATCCTCTCGGAAAGTGAAGAGTTCAACGTTGTTTTTGAAGCAGGAAACGGCAAGCAGTTCTTTGAGCGTTTGGCTTTTGAGCCCGTAGATGTCGTCATTCTCGATGTTGAGATGCCGGTCATGGATGGAATTGAAACCCTGACGATACTCAAAGAAAAGTACCCCGAAATTCACGTCATAATGCTCACCATGCACGATAGTGAGCGACTCATTAATCACCTCATGCAGCTCGGTGCCAGTGGCTTCTTGCTCAAGGATGAAAACCCAGAAGTGGTTAGGAATGCCGTGGAGCGTGTCTCCCAGGAAGGCCTCTTCTTTCGGGATTACGTCTCTAAGGCACTACTGAAAGGCGGCCGGCAAAAATCTGACTCCTCCCGCTACGGAGGTCCGGAAATCACGGGACGTGAACTTCAGGTGCTCACCTTGATTTGTCAGGAGTTTACCAGTAAGGAAATCGCCGAGAAGCTCTTCATCAGTTCCCGAACCGTTGAAGGCCATCGCCGTAGCTTACAGGAGAAAACCGGCTCAAGGAACATTGTGGGGCTGGTGCTTTACGCCGTGAAAAACGGGATTGTGTAAAACTTCTGTCCGATGTGCTCACTACGAGCTTACGAAGCAGGCGGAGCGTGTTTCGTAAGCTCGCAGCCCGAGGCTGCTTCTGCCGGAGAAAGTGCTACTTCTTTCCTTTTGCTGCCCAGAAAATACCTCCGTAGAGGTGGTCCAAAAAGGCCTTATCCCTGAACACTGCCGGTACGTGACCGAAGTTGGTGTACCAGGCGCGGCCGCCGTCGTAGTTATGGTACCAGCTTATGGGGTGGAAATCTCCGTGGCCGCGCGATTTATTGTCTCCCCACTGTGCTTTGGTATCGTAGGTAGACTCATCGACCGTGATGAGGTAATTGAAGTTGGGTTTGCGGGTACCGTCTAGGTACTCGTACCATTCATCGGTCCACATGCGGCGCTTGGGCCAGGTGTTTAGGCCGGGGAAAGAATTGTCGTGAATATCCACCATTGCCGTTTGTACGGCGGGGTGAATTTTGAACATGTGGCCTACCATTTCGGTGTACCATTTCCAGTCGTATTCGGTGTCTGAGGCAGCGTGCACACCTACCCAGCCTTTGCCGGCCTGGATGAACTTTTCGATGGCGGCTTGCTCGGCGTCGTTGAAAATGTCACCCGTGGTATTGACCATGATGATCACGTCGTATTTGGCAAGCCAGGCGTCGTTTAGCCGCATGGCTTTTTGCTTCAATTCCACCTTGAAATCATGCCGGGTGGCGAGTTTGTGGATGGCAGGAATAGCATCAAAACTGCTCTCATGCTGCCAGCCAGCGGTTTCGGTGATGAGTAGGGCACTGAACTGTTGCGCGTTAAGGGTACAGCACATCAGGGCGAGGGCGCAGGTGCAAAGAAGGTTTTTGAAGGAGCTATGCATGAAAGATCAGTTTGTATCTTCGGTGAAGGCCGGCAAGGTAGGGAAATTTTCGGGCGAGGGGCTGCGGCCCGAGAGCAGAAGTATGGCGGATCACTATTGTCCATACCAAGGGCCGCCCTTGGGACATTACCCCTCAACCTACCCCTCACCCTGAGAACCTATCAATAGATTTAGGTGTTTAATAGATATAAAACCCCAATCCTTGTCCTCCACCATCCTGGTTCCCGTACTGCTAGTCCTTGCTGTTTTCATAGTGCTGCTCTACTGGATTTTTCGACCGAAGCGTCTTGCGCCGTTGCCAGATTTCAAAGATGCCTGGCGTGCTACCCTTGAGGAGAAAGTGAACTTTTATCGGGAGCTCAACGAGGAGGAGAAAAAGCGTTTCCGAGACAGAATGCGTGATTTTTTGCGGTACGTAAAGATCACGGGGATTGAAACGGAGATTACCGAACTAGACAAAGTCTACGTCGCAGCCAGTGGTATAATCCCCACTTTTGGCTTTCCGCAGTGGAATCAATACCCGAAGCTGGAGCAGGTTTTACTCTATAAAACCTCTTTCCGGCAAGGAGACTTTGCTACAACCGGAACAGACCGGCGTATTGCCGGGATGGTTGGTGGCGGATTCCTGAACGGGAAGCTTTTGCTCACCCGCCCTTCATTACATCAAGGCTTTGAACACGCTGGACGGGGGAATACAGGAATCCATGAATTCGTCCATTTATTGGACAAGGCCGACGGGGAGACCAATGGTATCCCCGCTTACTTCATGGAAAACAGTTACGTTGTTCCCTGGTTGGAGATGATCCGCTCCGAAATGGAAGCCATTGAGCGTGGAGATTCTGACATCGACGATTACGCAACGACCAACAAAGCCGAATTCTTCGCAGTTGTCGCCGAGTACTTTTTCAATCGCCCAGCGGCTTTCGCTGAGCATCACCCAAAGTTGTTCGCACTGCTGGAAAGGGTATTTCAACAAGACATGGATGACGACGGAGGGATCGGTACCGTTGCTGGACGGGAAGTATGAACGTAAGGGGGCGAGCCTCCGAGAATGGCCGAAGGGACGATAAGAAAACAGACAGATTCTTCGCTTTTAACCGAGAGTCCGCAGCTATTCATTAAAGTTGAGTTAAAGTCTGTGTAAAGTGTTAACAGAAAGGGGCTTAGCCTTATTTAAATGTAAAACCCTATTACCATGAAACGATTCCTTTCCTTGCTCTTTTTATCCTTCCTTTGCACCTGCGCGATCGCCCAAAAAGGAGCCATAAACCCTGAGGCCCAACAGGAGGCTACCGGATTTGGCACGTTGCTCGTAGAGTTTGGCGACAATACCTGGACGCTTACTTTATCCAGCGGCGACTACTTCAAAAAAATCCGATACATAACGGAAGCTAAATTTCGCCGAAGCCCTAAGCTCTATAATGGTTTTATCATTGTGCCAGGCAATGACCGCTATGACCTGCGGATGGTTCATCAATTAATTGAGCGACTAAGTGGAGAAGGCTGGAAAATGATTTTTTCCAACTTTAATCATTCGCAATCCGCGAACGACTGGGGAACGGAAATAAAAGAGGTGATCTTCTACCAATTTAGTGTGCCGGTTGGCTATGGCCGTAAGCAGGTAGCTACGGTTTCCGGCGATGCTGAAGAAGTACTCCCGGTTACCGTAACTAATCGTGATCAGCAAAGAATTCGTGGTGCTTTAAGCCGCTATGATAATGAAACGGCAAGCCTTAAAATAGAAGAATTGGTTGGAGGGCGCTGGATCGAACACTACAGTTTGGTGGGGCAGGGGATGCTAAGCAAAGACGTCGTAAAACGTATCAGAAACATCAGCGCCTCAAAAGATAAGCTGAGCTTCCGTGTTGAAATGCCTAACGGAAATTACGATTATCACTTCATCCGGGGTGGTGGGAATGGTTACTATTTTGGTGGCCTGCACTTTGTTAGTAAAGAGGATTGCGGGATGGTTCAGTATAACCTACGCTTACTGCAAACCGTTGATGGCTGGCTGACCGGCTTTTACCAGCCGGAGCCCTGTGTTTCCGAAGCGCAACTGCAGCAGGTAAACGGCCAGTACCCTATCCAACGGACGTGGCTACAGGATTTTATCCCCGGCACCCAGCGAATCGAAGTAGAAGATACTAAGCAGGTATTATTCTATTAATCGATTTCATTGAGCAACTTTGGGCAAACATTGCTCCCAACATACCGTTTAAGGGATTTGGCCTGCAATTCTATACGCGCACGCTACCCAATTCCTTACGCCAATGATTCAGCACCTCCGCCGCAAGCATAACGACAATTTCACGAGCGAAGCCTACCGGGCAATGCTAGACTGGTTGCACAAGCAGTACAATTACTCGCCCAATTTCCACGTGGCCGAAACGCCGGTATTCCTCCCCGATGCCTTGCGCGACGATCTAATTGCTGCCTGCGAAGATATACTTGAGGTAGTAACCCGGGAAGATTTTGCGGAGCGCTCCCGCGCCGCAATCCCTCCCGGAGAAAGTGTACCGAACCAGGACAAGCACCCCTTGTTTATGCAGTTTGATTTTGGCCTTTGTGAAGGGGAAGATGGCGAAGTGCTGCCGCAGTTGATCGAGTGCCAGGGCTTTCCTTCGCTTTACTTCTTTCAGTACCTACTCAATAAGAGTTACCGGAAATTCTTCCCTGTACCGGAAGACTATACTTGCTGGTTTAATGGAGTAGATGAGGCAGAATACCTGGCTATTTTCAGCAAGGCCATCCTTGGAGACCATGCACCCGAAAACGTTATTCTTCTGGAGGTTGACCCCGTAGCACAGAACACCCGAATTGACTTCATCGTCTGTTGTGCCGAACTTGGCATCGCCGAAGTCTGCATCAGTGATGTTGAGCTTGACGGAAATAAATTGTACTATGTCAGAGAAGGAAAAAGAACACAAGTAAAGCGGATTTTTAACCGCGTGATTTTTGATGAACTGAAAGAGCGTCCGGACCTGAAGCGGACCTTCAACATGATTGAGGAGATCGATGTGGAATGGGCCGGCCACCCTAACTGGTTTTTCCTCCTTAGCAAGTATACCTTGCCCATGATTAACAGTAAGTTTGTACCGGACACCCGTTTCCTGCACGAAGTGACGGAATTACCCACTGACCTAGATGACTACGTGCTCAAGCCACTTTACAGCTTCGCCGGAGCAGGGGTAGATTTGCACCCTACCGCAGATAAGATTGCTGCCATCGAACAACCTGAACACTTCATCTTGCAGAAAAAGGTAAACTACTTGCCGCTGGTAGAAACGCTTGATGATCCCGCGCGGGTAGAAGTCCGAATGATGTTCGTCTGGCCTGAAAACGAAGATCAACCACGCCTCATTAATAACCTTGTTCGGCTTTCCAAAGGAGAAATGATTGGGGTGAAGTACAATAAAAACCGGACTTGGGTCGGCGGCTCTTTGGGGTATTTCCAGTAGTAGCGGTGGTCCGTTGTCGGTTGTTGGCAGATTAAAGCCCTAAAAGGGAACTTCCCTGTAACAATGGGGTGATCGAAGCCGAAGGCTTGGATAGCCCTTCGCGATTTGTAACGACTTGGAGATTGGTCTGACCTTGACCATTAGTAGTGTAGTAAATGCCATAACTTACGACTTCACTAACGGACATAAGATGAAACCAACCTCCCGCCGCAACTTTCTTAAAAAGTCATCCCTATCCGGTGCCGCCCTGGTCACCGGCGGCCTGCTTAACGACTGTGCCTCCGCCCCTAAAGTGCCTGCCCGCGAAGGGGCATATATGGGTGATTATGCCGCTGCTCCTATCCCAAATTTACGCGCAGCCTTTATTGGCGTAGGGGCAAGGGGCGGTTACCACCTTAAATTTCTGGCCGGGCTAAAGAACACCCAGGTAGTGGCCATCAGCGACCTCTACGAAGACAACGTGATGAAGTGGAAGAAGGTGGCCGAAAAGGTTGGTACAAACGCTCGCCACCAGAACATCAAAACGTACCATGGGGACGAGAACCGCTGGAAGGTGATGCTGGAGGAAGTAAAGCCTGATGTAGTATTTATTGCTACTAACTGGGCCAACCATGCCCCGATGGCGATCGCTGCAATGGAAGCCGGAGCACATGCCTTTGTCGAGGTACCCATTGCCGTTACTCTGGAGGAAATGTGGGCGATGGTCAACACTTCGGAGCGGACCCGTAAGCATTGTATGATGATGGAGAATGTGAATTACAGCCGCGATGAGTTAATGTTCCTCAACATGGTCCGCCTTGGCGTCATCGGGGAGCCACTGCACGCCGAAGCCGCTTACATTCACGAACTCCGCTTCCAGATGGAAGAGCAGGAGCGCGGAACGGGGTCTTGGCGAACCCACCACTACGCCAACCGCAACGGCAATCTTTACCCAACCCACGGCCTCGGTCCTGTAGCACAGTACATGAACGTTGGCCGGACGGACGACACGTTTGACTCCCTGGTGTCTTATTCTACGCCGGGCCGCGGTCGTCAGCTCTACGCAGAAAAGAATTATGCGACGGATCACAAATGGAACAAGCTTGACTATCAAGGCGGTGACCTGAATACCTCCATCATCAAGACCAACCTGGGCCGAACCATCATGGTGCAGTGGGACGAAACCAGCCCCCGACCGTACAGCCGCCACAATTTGATTCAGGGAACTAAAGGCTGTTTAGCTGGCTTCCCAACCCGTGTTGCGCTCGAAGGTGGCGTGCCCGGTGCAACGGACAGTCACCACCGTTGGGCCCAGGGCGACCAGCTCGCTGAGCTTCGGGAAAAATACGATCATCCACTATACACCCGCCTTGTCGCAGCCGCGAAGGGCTCTGGCCACGGCGGAATGGACGGAGTGATGATGTACCGCATTGTTGAGTGCTTACAGAAGGGGCTTCCCCTTGATCAAAATGTCTACGAAGGTTGCCTTTGGAGTGCCGTTGCGCCGCTTTCTGAAGCTTCGGTTGCCAATGGCGGTGCACCGCAACAGTTTCCTGATTTCACAAGGGGAATGTGGAAAACTACTAAGCCGCTGGCGATTATTCAATAGGGTGGTGTAATCCCGAAGTTGGAGCACCTGCCGTTTGGAATTTCACCGGTACTAGTTCCCAGTCCCTAAGTGCCCCGGAAGGGTACGTCTTAATAGCGATGGGTTGATTCAGCTGCAGGCTGACATCAGCCCGTCGCGTGTGTTGCAACATTGTAAACACTCCTGTAGAAGGCGCGGCCGCAGGTGCAATGAAAGGTTTTGGAAAAGGCGTTAAACGCTGGCTTTAGGTTGGCTTGGACACTAAGAAATTCTTTGCCTAGCAGCACTAGTTCGGTGTAGTTCGAATTAAAAGTTAGATTAGTCTAACTTTTATCTTAGCTGTTTGTATCTTTGTTGTCCATCGGAACTGATTTATGTTCCTTACCGATGCTAGTGGTTGCTGAAGTTTGAGTTTAGCACCATAACGACTAACTCAGAAT
>CAYPIM010000106.1:0-4243 GCA_964410795.1 uncultured Lewinella sp.
AGCAGGTATCAATCCATACTGACATGCGTCATTCCAAGCACGAAGTACAGCGCAGCTAATTATTGGAATGAACTGCCATGTTTTGTAGCGGCTGGTAATAATTTTAGCGATCAGCGATCAGCATTCAGGCAAAACCGCTCTGAATGCTGATCGCTGATCGCTTTTTCACCACAATCCGGCTTGTAAATATGGAGAACTTCCAAAACACTACCCAAAGTTCGGGATGGCTCTTGTTTTAGAGTGTTTCTATTTATTTACAAAAAGGGGCGCAAACGCGCAGGTGCAAGCATGGTTTTTAAGAAGACTCGTTTTCTATAATTACTTTTGTGGGCATTACTTCACAATATGTCGGAGATGCTATTCTCCCGATATATTATTCTCACTCCAGGTATATGAAACTTAATTACTTAATTACGCTGCTACTTTTGTGTAGCGCGAGCTTCGGTATTTCCGCCCAAGCTACCACCTCAGCCTTAGCCGGAAGGGTTCTTGATTCAGAAAAAACGAGTTTGATCGGAGCGACCGTTAAGGCCGTACATACACCTACGGGTACGGTCTACGGCACCTCTGCTCAGAATGATGGCTATTACACCATTACGAATATGCGCATTGGTGGACCGTACGTAATTACCGTAAGCTACCTGGGCTACACTTCTTCCGTGACGGATGGTGTGTACCTCAAACTCGGTGAGAAGCGGACCCTAGATGTTCTGCTTCTGGAAGACGGGCAGACCCTCGACGAAATCGTCGTTAGCGGGCGCAAGAACAGCACCATCAATAGCGACCGAACCGGAGCTGCTACGCAAATAAGCACCGAGACCCTCCAGAAGTTGCCCACCATTAGCCGTTCAGCTTCCGACTTCACGCGCCTTACCCCCAGTTCCGACGGCAATAGTTTTGGAGGTCGTAACGATCAGTACAATAGCTTTACCCTTGACGGATCGATCTTCAACAACCCCTTTGGTCTTGATGAAGCTACGGCAGGCGGCCAGGCCAATGCGCAGCCCATATCTTTGGATGCCATCGAGCAAATCCAGGTAAGCCTCGCGCCCTACGACGTAACCCAGGCCGGCTTTACCGGCGCAGCCGTTAATGCCGTGACCAAGAGTGGCACCAATGACTTCAGTGGTACGGTCTACGGCTTTTACCGTAACGAAGGCCTCACCGGTGGTAAAGTAGCCGGCGACGAGATCTTCCAGCCAGAGCTCAACCAGATTCAAACGGGTGCCAGCATCGGCGGCCCGCTCATCAAGGACAAACTATTCTTCTTTGCCAACTTCGAGATTGAGCGCCGTGACGACCTCGGCAGCGAATTCCTCGCCAGTCGTGCCGGAATTTCCGGAGATCAAGTAAGCCGCGTGGAGGCCAGTGACCTGGACGCCATTTCAAGCGCCCTGCAAAGTCGTTTCGGCTACGAAACCGGGCCTTATGAAGGCTACACCCATAATACCGACAACCAAAAGGGGCTCTTCAAGCTAGACTGGAACATTGCCCCTGGCAACACCCTGACGGCGACCTACAATTTCCTCGATGCCAGCCGCGACCTGAACGCCAACCGTTTCGCCCTTGGCCGCCGTGGCCCAGACCAGCAGACGCTCCAATTCGCCAACTCCGGCTACACCATCAACAACAAAATTCAGTCCGGAATTGTAGAATGGAATAGTCTCTTCTCCGATAAATTCAGCAATAAACTTCAGGTTGGATTTACCGATTACGAAGATTTCCGTTCCCCTGATAGTAGCCCCTTCCCCAGCCTGATTATTCAGCGAGACGGTACCAACTACATCGTCGTTGGGCATGAGCCTTTTTCTATCAACAACCGCCTGGACCAAAACGTACTTCAGTTCTCCAACAATCTCCAATATTTCGCAGGTAAGAGTACCTGGACGGTAGGCATTAGCCTGGAAAAATTCAGCTTCGACAATAGCTTTAACCTCGGTGCTTACCCCGGCGTATTCGGCCCCGTAAACGGTGGGGCACAGAGTAGCCCGCAGATGTTTCTCGATTCACTCAATGCAGGCGTATTCGACGAAGCCGTTGCAGCCGCAGAAGGAGCCTTCGCCAACGGCAATGGTGCTGGCACTGGCTACAACGGCTCCAACTGGGCGCTGGCAGAAACAAATGTTGGTCAGCTCGGACTTTACGTACAGGACGAAATTGCCCTTACCACGGACCTGACGGTAACCCTCGGCTTGCGCCTGGACAAGCCGCTCTATTTCGATACTGACGAGAAAATCCAGGAAAACATCGACCGTAACTGTTGCTACGATCCTAGCATTGTTTACTACAATGAGGACAACGAAGCGGTAACGTTCAACCATACAGACCTACCCGAAAGCAAATTTCTTTTCAGCCCTCGCCTTGGTTTCAACTGGGATGTAAAAGGAGACCAAACCTTTCAACTCCGTGGTGGCTCCGGTCTTTTTACGGGTCGCTTCCCCTTCGTTTGGATCGGCAACCAGGTGGCTAACCCTAATTTCTTCTTCTACAATATGACGGCCCGCAACTTCCAGTTCCCACAGGTTTGGCGTACCAACATCGGTGGAGATTTCGCCGTCGGGAACGGTTGGACCATCACCTCTGACCTGGTGTACACCAAAGATGTCAACTCCGTCATCGTCCGCAACTACGGCCTACGTACCCCTGGCGGCACCCTGCCTGGCCCGGACGACCGCCCCGTTTACCGATCTGCCGAAGACCGTGCCCAACTGTTTGGTGGGCCAACCAACGCTTACGTATTTACCAATACCGACATTGGCCGCAGCGTCAACGCTAGTATTGAACTAAAGCGAAATTGGAGCAACGGCCTATTTACAAGCCTGGCTTACAACTTCAACGACACCCGTGAGGCTTCTTCCATCGAAGCGGAGATCAGCTCCGATGCTTACGAGCGCAACCCCGCCTTTGGCAACATTAACCAAGCGGTGCTTTCACCAAGCCTTTACGGAAACCGCCACCGGGTAGTTGGTAGTGCTTACCAAAGCTTTGAGTACGGTAGTGCAGATCAGTGGTCTACCACCATAGCACTATTTTTTCAGTACGCACAGGGCAATCGCTTCAGCTACACTTACAATGGAGACATCAACAACGATGGATCCGGCCTCAACGACCTCCTTTACATTCCCACTTCCGCCGAGTTGGAAGGCATTGATTTTGTTGGCGGTGCCACACAGAGAACGGCTTTCAACAACTTCATCGAACAGGACGAATACCTGAACGAGCGCCGGGGCGACTACGTAGAGCGTTACGCCATCCTGAGCCCCTGGTACTCCAACTGGGACATTCGCCTGGCGCAGGCCATCAATCTAAGCGGTAAGAAGCAGATTGAGTTCACCTTCGATATCCTTAACGTAGGTAATCTTCTGAACAGCAACTGGGGCGTACGGGAGCTCCCTTCTACGACCCAACCGGTCGGGGTTTCCATCCAGGACGACGGATCACCGATCTACTCCTTCGACCCTACGCTTACCAGCACGTTTACCAACGATTTCAGCCTGCTCAGCCGTTGGCAGGGGCAGATGGGGCTTCGGTTCCGCTTCTAAGAGTAGTCATTTCCTATAGCAATTCGGGCGCGGCCGCAGGTGCAAAGCAGGTTTTAAAACACCACTTTGCACCCGCGGCCGCGCCTCTTTGAACCCCAGCGGGTCTACCTCCGTTGAAGCAAGAAAACACAAAAGACATGGCAGGTTTCACCCTCTCCAGCAAAGAATTTTCCGGTCAGGTACCGATGGCGCACGTTTACGATGACTTTGGCGCTGGTGGCGGCAACCAAAGTCCGCAACTGAGCTGGGAGAACGCCCCCGAAGGCACCAAAAGCTTCCTCATCACCTGCTTCGACGCTGATGCTCCCGGCCCGGGTTGGTGGCACTGGTGCGCGTTCAACATCCCCACAAGTGCAAATGGTCTAAACACTGGAGACAGCAAAACAGCTATGCCTGGCGGTACGGTACAAACCAAAAATAGTTACGGAAGCTTCGGCTACGGCGGTGCTTGCCCTCCCCCGGGAGATGCGCCCCACGCCTACCACATCGTGCTCCACGCCCTGGACATCGACAAGCTGGATCTAGACGAAAATACCAGCCCGGCTATGGTAATGTTTATGGCGGATACACATATTATCGGCAAGGCCGGAGTTACGGCTTATTACGCACGCTAAACTCCGGGTTATGAGCTGTGCCCAGGTTTTTGTCCTCGCGATAGCGAGCAAAGTACAACTTACTCCTTGCTACCGCTTGGGGTTTCT
>CAYPIM010000106.1:4343-20028 GCA_964410795.1 uncultured Lewinella sp.
TCCTCGCGATAGCGAGCAAAGTACAACTTACTCCTTGCTACCGCTTGGGGTTTCTCGGGGCGCAGCCCTACGGTGAGCACACATCTTTACATTTCACCCAAAACCCTCTCCCCACAGAGAGTTTGTGAAATGGGCACTACTTATTTCGCTTCGAGGTTTGATTTTCTGCCTCTCCCCCGCCCTCTCCCGCATGTCTCGCCTGAAGCTCGACGGAGAGGGAGCCAAGAAGTGTCCAGTAGTTTAGTTAATGGATAGTAATAACAGACTTTGTCAATAAATAATAACAATAGTAGTTGCGACCTATCTAGCGAAGGCGTAGCCGCAGCGGGTTTGCTCCCCTCCCCAGCCGAAGGCGGTGTCGGGAGGGGCTGGGGGAGAGGGTTTTACAACGCTGTACACTTGTGTGCTCACCGTAGGGCGCAGCCCCTCGCCCGTTACTCCAGGTACCGTTTGGTCAAACCTTCATAAGCATCAATTCGCCGATCCCGGAAGAAAGGCCATATGCGGCGCACATCAGCCGTTCTGGTTCGGTCTATGGCAACCACTGCAGCGACCTCTTCGTCTTCCGGCGCTCGCCACAAGTATTCCCCCTGCGGCCCAGAAACAAAGGATGATCCCCAGAACTGAATCCCACCGGTAACCCCGCTGGGGTCGGGCTCGTATCCGGTACGATTAACCGAAACCACCGGCAAACCGTTGGCAACGGCATGAGCACGCTGTGAAACCAACCATGCATCCCGCTGCCGAGCCTGCTCCTCCTTGTCATCAGTTGTTTCGTAACCAATGGCCGTGGGGTAAATCAGTATTTCCGCTCCGGCCAGGGCCATCAGTCTGGCGGCTTCCGGATACCATTGGTCCCAGCAAACCAGTACGCCCAGTTTCCCAACGCTGGTCAGGATTGGCGTAAAGCCCATATCTCCCGGCGTGAAGTAAAATTTCTCGTAGTAGGCCGGGTCGTCCGGGATGTGCATCTTCCGGTATTTTCCCACGATGCTGCCGTCCCGTTCAATCACAACGGCTGTATTGTGGCAGAGGCCGGGGGCACGTTGCTCAAATAGTGAAAGGACCAATACACAATCAAGCTCCTGGGCCAAGGCACCGAAATATTCCGTGCTGGGGCCTGGTATGGTTTCTGCCTGATCAAAGACTTCGGTACTTTCCGTTTGGCATAAATAAAGACCGGTATGCAGTTCCTGGAACACAATCAAATCTGCGCCTTCAGCCTTGCACTTTCTTGCTTTGCTGGCAGACTTAGCGAGGTTAGCGGAGCGGTTGTCCGTATTGGCCTGTTGGACAATGCCTACGTTTAGTATTCCGGACATCTGTTTTGAGGTTGGTTTAGTGCTTTAGAGACGTGAATGATCTTAAAGAGTAAAGGCTCAGTCCATTCCTAAGTCCTCACTAAATCTTGCGTCCAGGGTTAGATCGGACAACTCCACTCCGATCTTATCAACGATTGTGACCTTCAGAATATCCAGCACTTCGTTTTCATTATGGTAACGGGGCAACACTTTCTTATAGTTTTCTATCGTGGTGGAAAAGACCAGGTCTCGCACCGTCTTTCCTGGCAACTCAACCGCTACTTTGTCATGGAGCCAATTATTAAGGCGAACGCAAAACCAGAGAAGCATTATCGGCTCAACAAAAGCGGGGTTGCGATGGTGGAATAAATAGACAATGAGCCCAACCAAAGAAAGAACTGTAAATAGCGCCAGAAAGGAGTACCATCCAGGTTTTTCCAGCCGGGGCAAACTCAGTCCGATTTCCTTTTGCAAATCCGCGTAAGCAGCTTTAATGTTTTCTCGGGGTAAGATTCTATCTAGTGCTGTATTCGGCCTTAAATCGTCTCTTAAATGATAGGGCAACGATTTTCGCAGCCGGTAAAATACATGCTGCGTTTTGCATTTTATCCCGGAGGTTGAAGCAATCAGCCTTAGCACCAGCTGGTATAAATCTCCTACGGTGAGCACTTGCTCTGCATCTGTAGCCAGTATCCGAATCCCGAAGCGGTCTTCAACCTCAATCACCATCTCTACAGTATCAAGTCCCATAACGAGTATACGTTTAAAAAAATAGTCAAACAGCGGCAACCACTATTTGACTATCTGACTACATGACTATTTGACTTTAAGAAGCCGCTTTATCATAATCATAAGGTAGTAGCTTAGAGTCCTTGACGGTGGAGAGCGTCATCAGGGTCTTTAGGCGTTCGATTTCATCGATTTGCTGAAGGGTTTTGAACAGGAGCCGCTCGTAGGTGGGTATGTCTTTACAGACGATCTTGATCAGGAAATCGGCTTCGCCGGTTATGATGTAGCACTCGGTGATCTCATCAATGGTTTCGACCTGGGAGAGGAAACTTTCGCGCGCTTGGTTTTTGCGCCAATCAAGAGAAACGAGAACAAAAGTTTTCACCATCAGGCCGATCGCTTCGGGCGTAACCTGAGCGTGGTAACTGTTGATGACATCGTTCTGCTCTAATTTTTTCACCCGTTCGAGCGTAGGTGCAGGGCTAAGGCCAATCCGTTTGGAAAGGTCGAGGTTGGTGATCTTGCTGTTGTCCTGAAGAATTTTCAGGATGTGAAGATCGATCTTATCTAGTTTATCAGACATAGCGTGGGTTAGGGAAGTTGGTGCGGCGAAGATAGCCGCACCAACTATTATTTCATAATTTCGCCTGAAAAAGTATAAAATTTCCCTAATTATGGCTTATGGCCAAATTCCGAGTGCAATGTAATCGCTGGATATCTTACTGATTGCCAGTGCAAAAGCAGCGGTCCTCAAATCTTTGATATCTGCATTGTCAGAATACATTTTATATACCTGCTGGAAGCCGGTGATCATAGTTTCTTCCAAACCGGAGCGAACGAGATCAACTTCATCGGCTCCCCGAACGATCAATTCGCGGTCTCGATCGCTGATGGTTTTGCCCGTTGTGGCTTCTATTTGTTCTACGATACGGCGGTAGGCGCGTTCGTCAAACCGTTTTTCAAGACGGCCAAAGCGCATGTGGCTGAGGTTCTTGAGCCATTCGAAGTAACTCACCGTTACACCACCTGCGTTGAGGTAGATATCGGGAATAACGACGATGCCCCGATCGGCAAGAATTTCGGCACCGTCGGCAGTAACTGGTCCGTTGGCTGCTTCGGCGATGATCTTGGCTTTCACCTTAGGTGCATTGTCAGCGTCGATCTGATTTTCCAGAGCGGCGGGTACGAGGATGTCACAATCAAACTCCATTACGGCACGGCGCTTGTCCTTGCCATAAATTTGGGCGTCGGGGTAGCTAAGGATGCTTCCGTGGTGCGCGCGGTGGCGTAGCAATGCGTGGACATCAATCCCATCGGGATTGTAAATCGCACCTTCAACTTCAGAAACACCGACAATTTTGACGTTTCCTTCGTCCTGGCTGATCGTTGCGGTGTGGGAACCTACGTTGCCGAGGCCCTGAATCACCATGGTCTTGCCTTCAATGCCCATTTCCAGGCCAAGCTTATCCATTAGCTCTTTATTGTTGCAGGCTTCCCGGATTCCATAAAAGACGCCACGACCGGTAGCTTCGGTACGTCCGCGAACACCATTCTGGTTTACGGGCTTACCGGTTACACAACCGGCAGCGTTGATGTCGTCCGGATGAAAAGAGCGGTAGGTATCATAAATCCATGCCATTTCGCGGCTTCCGGTTCCGTAATCGGGTGCAGGCACATCTACCGCCGGGCCGATAAACTTACGGCGAATCAGTTCGGTAGTGTAGCGACGGGTGATTTTTTCCAGGTCCGCTTCATTGTACTCCCAGGGGTTAATCTTTACGCCGCCTTTAGCACCACCAAAGGGTACATCTACGATAGCACACTTATAAGACATAAGGGTAGCGAGGGCCACAACTTCGTCTTGATTAACGTGATTGGAATAGCGAATACCGCCCTTGGTGGGGCTGCGGTGGTGGCTGTGTTGCGCACGGTAAGCTTCCAGTACCTCTACTTTACCGTCAATTTTCACGGGAAAGTGAATCTGATAAACACCGTTACAGACTTTAATTTGCTTCAGTAGGCCCTCATCCAGGCCAGTGTGAGGCGCAGCGGCATCGAAGTACCGGTTTACGCTGTCAAGAAAAGATACATTTTTAGGCATGATCATCAATTTGATTTTCTAAATCAGTCATGCGGCGATCCAGTCGCCACAAGTAAAATACAATACCCAGGAATACGACGACAATTACCGCCACGACAACGTAGAGCTTACCAATACTGCGCAGAAAATCAGCTGGTGGTTCAGCTGCGGTTTGTGCACAAATGGTGGCAGTGGCAAAGCAAAGCAACAACGTGGAGGTAATACGGGCCATAAGGTTACCGGGTGGATTTGGTTAGGTTCGCAAAGGTAGGCATTGCCAACGGGGCTAAATGTAGCAGTTTGACGTGGGATTTAAATGTTTACCCGGAAATGATTTTTTGGCGGGCACGCAGGTGCAGGGCTTAGTTAAAAGGTGAGTTCTTCAGCTCCCGAGTCGACAAGTTACTGCTAGTAGTACCGTTCGTAGCCCTGCACTTGCTCATTTCATGCAAAATACCCCGCACTGAGTGCGGGGTATAACGGAAGCTTTCCAAACTAGACCACTCCGCTATTTCATCGAAAACGACCTTGGTTTCATCGAACGAATTTTCCCCAACCAGTAAAGAAACCGACTTTAGTACCAACGAATCAAAACACACGAATTATGAAAATTGCAAGCATCAGTATCGGGAACAATGTCATCGAGACCTTCAATAATATGTGGACCGGTGTAGAGACGGTATACTTCAATGGTCACCGGGTCAGCAAGCAGTTCAACTGGTTCGTCGGAATTCATGAATTTCAGGTTTTGGCGGAAGATGGTATCAATACCGACTATTACCGTGTAGAGTTCCGGACCGATTTCAGTTCCCCTCAGTACATCAAGACCGATATCTTCCGGAACGGAGAATGTATCCTGGATCAGACGGGAAAGCATTACCGATACGCCGCTAACGCCTTACCCGCCATACCTAATCATGAAGTTCGTCATAAGTCCAGGGGAAGGCGTAAGGAGCGGGTGACAAAGCCGCTTTACCGGGAGGAAGACTTGGTTTAGTCATACTTGAGGTGCTGGTAAGGCCTTCACTACGGTCGAGACCGTCCAGGTCGAGTTTTCCTAAAGTGCGGAGACTCTGCTTGGGAAGCATCGATCGGTGCTACAACACGCCTCGCCCTGTAGTGGCTTCAAACGTCAAACATATAGCGGAACACCCTAACCTAGAGGCTCAGCAAAAACGCTAGCGTATCCACTCCGTCAGCATAGTCGTTGAGTGCTGGCTGCTGGGCTTCACCGAAGGTAAAGAGTGGAAGGTCGACGTTCAATAAATCTGGTGGAGCAACGACAAGTTGAATCTCTTCCTGCTGGCCACTGAGTTTTATTTCCAAGGCTGATTTATCCGAATAGTACTCGAAGTGAAGTGTACCGATACGGGAGGGGATGGTTTCATTTTCCAGCACCATTAGTGGCCCGGTGAGGTGGAAGCTTTCCTTATTTAGTGTTGTAAGGGCGTAATTGTAATCAAAGTTATTCTTCCACTTCGTGTGGTTTTGTATGGTCTTCCATTCATGGAAGACGTGGAGCAAAGGATCAAAGTCGTAACCTTTAGGAACGTAGAGTTTGCTTACGTTACGGCACCCCAGGCCGAAGTACTGAAATACATCGTTTCCTAAGCCCCGCATTTGTTCTTCCGTTTCTTTCCCGGAAAGAACGGCTACTGCGTTTCGGTTTTTTCGGATGATGTGGGGAACCTTGGCGAAATAGGTTTCAAAATAACGGGCCGAGTTGTTGGAGCCAGTGGCGATTACTGCGTCATAGTCCGCTAGTTTATCAACGAATTCAAAGTACGCACTGGCTTTTTCGTCAAACTTGCTTAGGAGCTTAAGTAAGTAAGGCAGTACGAATTCATCCTTGCTGCTCAGTTTGATCTGTGCCTTGTGGCCAGCGGCGTAAACGCATAAGACGTCGTGGAAACCTACCAGGGGGATGTTGCCGGCCAGTACCAGACCGACGGTTTTTTGTCCTTCGCCGTTAGGACCGGGTTGAGGGACAAAACCATCACCAACTATTGGAATGATCTTATAGCCATTGAGCCAGTCAGACAGCTGCTCTTTAGCGAGAAATGCTTCGGCGATGGCTTTAACGGAAGCTTGTTGGTTCGCCAGGGTAAACCAAGCGTTGTTAAACTCCGTCCGCTTTTGCAGGGCGGTGAGAAATTCGTCTTCCGGCCCGGTGAGGTGAGCGGCGAGTTGGTGGAGAGTGGAGAGGCGGGCTTGTAGGGTCATGTTCTTCACGCTACAAAGGTAACTGTAAGAAAGTTTAATTTAAAACATTTTGTTTTTATATTAAAAAATACTAACTTACAGTAATTATGCATACCGCAACTTCAAGCTACCACATTTACATCCTATCGGAGCTACTTATTCTATTCTTCTGTGTGTTGCAGATGCTATTCCCAGGCAAGTAATTCAACGAATGAATCAGACACGCCTGGAGAAACTCAATTCTATTAAAAATAGTAAAGCAGATAATTGGCGACAAGCTTTAATCAAAGCTCAACTAAAGTTTGACCGTGATTTCGAGACACTCTTGCAGAAACATGCTAACCAAAGTCATCCACTTGCCAACCCCGAGGCTGCTCAAATCATGGTTGACAGGCTCAAAAAGTTCGATGGTATTTACTATGACTTATACGCCTACTCCGTCATATCCAACCATGTCCACGCGGAATTAGACTTTAGCGTCCAACTACCCGAAGGTTACAGACCAGGTGATAAACTGGAAAATTATGTTGCACTCGATCAAGTCGTTAAATTACTGAAGGGAGGCAGCGCATATTACATAAATAAGCTACTAGGCAATACAGGAGTCTCACTTTGGCCTAAAAGGTATCGGGATCGCTTTATCCGAGGTGAATCTCATTTGTTTTCTGCTTGCATGTACACCCGAAACAACCCAGTAATGGCAGGCTTGGTTAAGGTCTCAACAGAACATCCTTTTACGGGAGGAATGAGCTATGAAGAAATAGCGCAGAGACAAGAAAGAAGAATCTACCCAAATCCTGCTGACTGGTATCAAAAACTCAAGGAATATGATGACAGGCATCCGGCATTTCAACATAACGGTAACCGTCAAGGCACGTAGCCATGGACTTTAGTCCATGAAAAACAAAAGAAGTCGTCAAAATATCAATACATGGACTAAAGTCCATGTGCTACGTGCCAAACACTTCCCGCATCCGGGCCACATTACGTTCAGGGATGGATTCGATTTCTGGGTAATTCGCAACAGCGGCCGCAACACTGCCCGTCCTCAACAGTTGAACGACCGGAAAGGGTGCGCGATTGGTACGGTTACCGGGGTCATCTTCCGCTACACCCTCGAAGTGGTAGTTAGGGTGAAAATGGGCCAGCTGAACCAGTTCGTCGGCTCCGGTTTCAGCGAAGGTCTCTTCGAGGGTGTAGACGAAGTCGAGGAAGGTTTCAAAGTTCGCCAGCGGGCCACCGGTAAAAACCAGCAGGGTTGTTTCCAGCTTGCCTGGTTTCTCGTCCAACAAAGCTTGCACCTGCGTCAGCGCCGCATAAAAGGCTCTCTCTTCATCCACACTATTGATCTCTACCGCCCCTACCCTTCCTTCGTGAAACGGCTGGGCCGCAAAGGGGCAGAGTGCGTGCTTGATCACGAAATTCTCCACCCAGTCCATCGTTGTTTCGGAGGGGCTCATGGGTGAGGATCGCTTTGCTTTCGGTTCTCGATGTAATTCGCCCAACGATCAACCATGCTTTGCATATCTTCCGGTAAATCACTATCGAACGACATTCTCTCTCCCGTAGCCGGGTGCGTAAAGGCGATGCTTTTGGCGTGCAGCGCCTGCCGTGGGCAAAGGTCAAAACAACGCTCGGCAAAGATTCGGAATTTACTGTACACGGTCCCCTTAAGAATACGGTCTCCCCCATAGCGAGCATCGTTAAAAAGCGGATGACCAAGGTGCTTCATGTGCACCCGAATCTGATGGGTCCTGCCCGTCTCCAGCTTAAGTTCAAGCAACGATACGTAGTAGTATCCCCCCAGCACTTTATAGTGGGTAACGGCGTGTTTATGGCCTTCTTCTGGCTCTTCATACACCCGGTACTTCTGGCGATTTTTAGCGTCACGCCCAATATGTGCGTCGATGGTTGCGGCTTGTTCCTCGGGTTCTCCCCAGCAAACGGCCTGGTAGGTTCGGTCGATACTGTGATCGAAGAATTGCTTTGCCAGGTGCGTCATCGCGTCGTTTGTCTTAGCGATAATGAGTAAGCCCGAAGTATCCTTATCAATCCGGTGCACCAGGCCAACCCGGCTTTCATCGTTGCCAGACAGGGTGGGCAAATCTTCCTTCTGGAGGTAAAATTTAAGTGCATTAACCAGCGTACCATCACGATGGCCGTTGGCGGGGTGCACTACCATACCCGGCGGTTTATGGACGATCATCAGGTGGTCGTCTTCGTAGCGTATGTCCAGCGGAATATCTTGGGGAACGGGTGAACCATCCTCCCCTTCCGGCCGGTAGCGCGGTATTTCAATAGTGATGAGTTCTCTGGGGCTAAGTTTATGATTGACCTTAACCTTCTTTCCATCTACCAGAATAGTGCCGGCCTTGATGCCGTTTTGTATCCGGTTACGACTGACTTTGGCCAGTTTTTCAGTCAGGAATTTATCAATACGAACCGGATGTTGGCCGGGATCAACTAGGATTTCCTGGGTTTCAATATGATCTACGGGATACTTACTTTGCATGGGGCAAAGGTACGTGTAATAGAGAGCTTACCAGAAGTGAACGAAAATAAAGCTCCCCCGAGGATATTCTCAAGCCTGGGCTTATGCCAGACAAGAAAACCACCTCGGAGGAGAAGCATATTAAATTTCCAAAAGCGTGTTGGTAATCTCCCGTGAAAAGCCACGGGCTAAAAGACTAAGTTATTTATACGGCGTCCCTAAAATTTAATTCTTGACGACTCGTAGTAAGCGTTCAATCCTGGCATCCATAACCCGCAGGTAGTAAACTCCTTTAGGATATGCGACCAGGGAGAACTGCCCATAATAATCTGCATCATAACGAACGAGTTTGTTGGATTGCAATAGTCGGCCCGTAGCATCTATTATTTCAACCGGCAGGTAAACTTCGCTGCCCGTCAGGCCTTCCACTTTTACCCGAAAGACACCTTCCGTTGGATTAGGGAACAGCACTACACGCTGGCCAAAGCTGGTGTTAACGACATCGGAGGTAAAATCAACCACAACATCACCTACTGAGACGGTACAGCCAGTTTGATCACGAACTAAAACGGTATAAGTACCTGGGCCTACGTCTCCGAAGATGGAATCTCTCTGGAAATCATCGTTATCAATACTATACTCGTAATTTCCGTCTCCACCCGCTACGGCAACGGTGATGATAGAATCCTGAACCGTTGCCGTTGCCGTCAGGGCACAGGCTCCGATGCTTACGGTTTCTCTAAATTCACAACCTTCATTATTAGTAACAAGAATATCGTACTCTCCTTCAGCTAAATCAGCGAAAGTGGTTGTTTCAAGGGAAACAAACGTCATTCCACTATCAATGCTGATCTGGAATTCTCCGTTATCGGTATTTGAAATGAACAACATGATGGTTCCATCATCTACTCCTACTGCGGTGGCGGGCGATGTAGTAACGTCGACTTCCAGTAAACAAGCATCATTGCCGCAGAATTCAGCTGAAGCTCGGGAAGTGAAGTTTGCGTTGGCGGAAGCGACTACTTCTCCGGCCATATTGGTGATGGTAAAAGCGTTGCCGTTGATAAAAAGGCCATCCCCGAAGGAATCAAATAAAGTAAAGATATAACACCCCTGAGGCTCCAGACAAAAGTCAGGATCGATGGTGGCGAAGAACTGGCCATCGTAAGGGCCTCCGGAAGCGAGGAGCATATTTTGATCATCCCTGAGTTCCCAGCGGGTTTCTTCCGGGTAGTCGTCCAGGTTGAGGTTAAGTTGGAAAGACTCTCCGGTACTCATCACGGAAAAGGCCACTGAACTCTCGTCGTTAGCAGTTACCTCGTCTGTGTTCCCGTTAGGGTTAGCTGTCGCCAGAAGAAGGTTGTAAAAAGCATCCTCAAGATCACGGAGGACAATTTCTACTACGGTGGTTCCCATTGGGGCAAGGTTTCCTGTCCAGGGGACTACCATCTCCTGGTTTCCGTTCAGGGTAACGATAATGTCCGCAGAAGTAAGTGGCAAGCCACTATTATTACTCAACGTTACGTTCACGGCCACGGAGTCAGCGCAAGTAGTCATCGGCACGCCGGAGATGGCCACGACGCCCGCATCGAAGGAAGGCAGCTTCGTCCGGACAACATCAAGCGTGTCATTGAATTTAGCTTCGTCAGTTATAAGGTCAGTAAACACCTTGAATCGGTACACTCCGACAGCAGACATATCTACGGTTTGCGCAAAAACATGGGTATAGGAGCTGTCTGCTCTCAGGTCGAAGGTTACGTCTTCTATCACGGGGTCCTGGCCTTCAAAAACATAACCGACTTTAAAGGCTGACTGATCTTCCACTCCTGCATTCCGCACAACCATGGTTACGGTTTCTGCTGCGGTCAGTTCAACGGCAGTTTGTGGAGTTATAAGTTCAAAAGCTGCAATGTCAATAGTATCCTTTACCAGATTCCAGGCAGCAATCCGGCTGGAAGAGGTTCCATCATCTATGGGGTACTCCGAGGTATACCAGAAAACGCGATCGTCGTATGGATCAACGGACATCTGGGCGTAATCGGCATAACGGCCACCACTTTGTATAGCGCTTTGCCCTGCAACAATCTGAGTTTCAGGAATAGACATCAGGCCAAGCGGATCGCCTGCACGGCGGCCGGTGAAGTACAAGCTTACGTACTCTTGTTCGGAAGAGGCTGAATAGGCGATTGAAATGTTCCCCTCGCCATCCTGAGCGATTGCGGGCATGTAGCGATCAAGGCCATCTTCGGGCGCGTAAGTTCCTTCCTGGTGGACGAGCCACTCCGTTTCAGGCGTGCGTCGGAGTTCTATCCAGCGAATGCCGGAGAGGTTGTCTCCGCCAGAGGCATCAGTAATGAAGCAAAGAACAATAGACTCGTGCGTATCGTAATTCCGGTAGTGCGTCTGGTTCATAATGACTGCCGGAACTCCATCGATGCCTCCACCACCGAGCTGAGGGACACAGGAGAAGCCTCCACTTGCTACCGAACAAGGATCAGTATCGTAAGGCGCGGTGACAATCTCGGTAAGATCGAAGGTGGTGTTATCAGGATCTTCCCAGTCAATATCGAAGGTAAAGATATCGATCTGGTCTTTTGGCACGGCTCCCCAGGCATCGTCGTTCTGCCGCATGATCATCGGGCGATCACTTTCAACGGGAGACACCCTACCGGACCAGTCTACCGGAGTTCCTACAAAAAAGCCCGGTCCGTTTTCAAAGCCGGGAACGAGGATGCGCTGAATCGGAACTTCCGGCATTCCGGAGAGCATATCCTGACGGTTGATAAAGTAAGCGGTTTGATTAGCCGTCCCTTCTTCGTTCGTGGTCACAACGTAGGCATTACCCCAAATCGAATACTTGGGGTAATCCGGAAAAAAAGGCGTAGAGTAGGAATAGACCATATAACTACCACGGGGGTCTGTGGTTTCCGAGATGGCAAAAAGAAGTTCGTTGCGATCAGGGAACTCCGTGATGATCCACCGTTCGGCTTCCTGATCGAATAAAACGATCGGATCGCCGGCCGAAGTCCGGCCAAGCGATGCCCAAAGCGTATTGGCTGCAATCACATCGGTAGCCGGACTACCATCAGCTTTATTATAAACCTGAAAGTTGGTTGCGTTAACCGCCTGAACGTAAAAATCTTTCCCAATGTCTCCACTAGGATCGTGCGGAGAAAACCCCGCATAAATACCATCTACATTAACAAGGATCGGAAATCCCGCTGCTTTTTCTACCGCTTGCTGGCGTATAGCATCCGGGCCTTGGGGCTTGGCATCTGGATTGACGTCAAAATCCATTCCTCGGCCAATGAAATTCCGAGGCGGGCGCTTCATTCGTACTTTAGCTTTCTGCTCCGGACGGGTCGCTGATAAGGGAGCTAGCTCAGAAATTGGTGCCGTTTTCCCAAGGAAAACCGCGTGGGTTTCCATAGCACTAACTGGCTTTTGCTTAGTTAGGGTACTCTGAGAAAAAAGACTGGCGGTAAAGGCTACGGCCAGAATTAGAATAAGTAATCGTTGCATGGCGTGAAGGTTAGTCCTGATAGAAAAGATGAAGTCTACTTGTCTCTTTAAAGAGAATCAATAAGCCTGAAGAAAGGGCTTTTTACTGCTTAATGGGAATGACGATATTTGCTTCCTGAACAAGGTCATGAGCCTTAATTTTTTCGATTAGCCCATCGGAAGAAATATTACGCGCACTAAAGCTGAATTTGTACTTATTTTGGCTACGGCTTGCGCGGCCTTTATTCTCGAAATTGTATTCCGAAAAGGCCGTCTCAAGCGCCTCAGGCCTACCAGTTTTGGTCATTAAGACCATCATATTGCCCGAAATGACAACGGGTGCTGCAGATACCGTGGTCGGCTTTTTTGCTCCGCAGCTTACGGTTAGCAACAGCAGGAACAACCCACTGGCGTAAAAAAGATGTTTCATTAAAGCGTGTGTGTGATGAAAGAATACTGTTAAACCGTTCTATTCAAGTAATGAATAACTACCCGATATCAACTCGCCAAATCGGAAGACACATGCAAATAGAACTGCTTAGGGACGTCGAGAAAACAACTTACTGATTTTTGGCCTGATGTTTTTGTTCCTGCCTCATTTAAAAACCCTTTGCATAGCACCGCTACGGAAATGATTTTTAAGTGGAGTAGGGATAAAATAAGGCGGCCCCAAAGCGTAAGTTATTTTCTCGGCATCCCGTAAAAACACTGCTAATAAAGGGCAAAAGAGTGACCTAGCAACCGCTCCCAACAGAGCAATGTCGGGCATCAGACCAACTTCGGTCTATTAGAGTGGGGCCACTTCAGCCTAAAGAGGGGGACCACTTAAATTTGTAGATCGACCGACAAAGAATCTCCCCATTGCTATCTAGTGTAAGGACTTCCTTTTCCTTTCCTGCCTCTCGTACTAAGCGAAACTCAAGCTCACGAGGGAAGAGCTCTGCTGCACAATGCAATAGGCCAGTTATCTGATTTTCCTCTACAACAACTGAAAAATAGATTGGGCTCCCCAGGGTATTTTTCACCATTAAGTCCCGATACCCATAAACAACGGTAGCATCAGCCCCAAGAGGCGTAAAACGCTCATTTTCCTGATATATATCAGTTGAGTGGTTGTGGCGTTCAATAATTTCCAGCCCGGCAAGAAGGGAGAGGTGGTATAATAGACCAGACAGCTGACAGAGACCACCGCCAACATCTTCTTTCAGCTTTCCTTCAATGAGGTTTCGGCCTGCTAAAAAGCCCCGGCGGGCGGTTGGCGGCCCTACACAGCGCCAGAAGGAAAACACTTCTCCTGCTCGCAAGCGAATACTTGCTACCCGCTCACCGGCCAGACGTAGATTCGACAGCTTATTTTCGTAGAGATAACTACGACGTACCGGTTGGGTAAGTACAATTCTGGCAGGTAGCGGTTCCGACTTAGCTATCTGGCCAAATTTTATCGCTGAACGCCCCAGGCGATACCGGAAAAAACGCTTCAATAATTGCCACCCTATTTTCAGAGGGCGGGGCGTAATTTGACGAAGCTTCATCTTTTTTCAATTATGTAGACTCGGTAAGATGCTACTCTTTTCAAGAAGGTTTTGCAAAGTAAGGTATCCAGCCCAACGAATAAGTTGCGTAACCGCCGGGGCACCCGATGAACCGGAAAAGCAGCAATTCCACGAACGGCCTTCAGGCGCCAGGTGGTACCCAATAAGTCCTGGACTTCCTGGTCCGTATAAGCATTTGCACCATGCCACCCATCTTGTTTGCGCCCCAGCAAGGAACGGCGTTCAGCGGAGGGGACATCGAAGATTAGTCTTCCGCCAGTTTTTGTAATCCTGGCCGCTTCCCAAAGAAAGGTTTCCAGGTCCGTCCAGTTAAGGTGCATCAAGAGGTGAAAGCAGATGATCCCATCGAAGCGTTCACGGGCGAAGTCGGTTTGGAGGGCGTTTCCTACGGCAAAGCTTTTAGTTGGGTGTTTAGCGCTTGCAATAGCCACCATTTCGGGGCTTAAGTCTGCGCCAACGGTACAGTAGTCCATAAACCGTCCTGTTCCACAGGCAAGGTCTAGCACTGCCTTACCGTCCGGAGGGCCGAGGAATTGATCAAGAATATTGGTTTCCTGTGAATGAAGGTAGCGGCCATAAGAATTGGCGAAGCGGCTTTCGTCATAATTAGGTGCGAGCTGGTCGTAGTAAGTCTTAACGGTGGGGTTCATGAGCGGTTCCTTTTTAGTTTCACCAAAGTTAGACCTGCACACCACCAGCATTGCGTCCTAATTAGTAAGTGCAATGTATTGATCCGTAAGCGTAAGCCTAACGGGAAAATTCGCGCCGGTTAATCCCGTCCCTGGTTAAAAAAGTAAAAGCCGATGTAAATGAGTCCGATCAGAAAATTAGCGTACAAAAAATAGTTGCCGGGCGTAACGATAACGGCTGCAACACCCAACAGTAGAAAAAGCAGGCCATAGATCAGCAGCTTACGGTTACGTGGATTTGCTTTATCAGTGTACATAGGAAGAGAGTTTTTCAGAAAACAGTGTGCATCCCTCGTAGTTTCACCAGAAAGTTCAAATTTCGAGTTCGTCCAGCTCATTGCCCGTCAAGGCTTGCACGTTCTTCGTAATCCATTCCAGGGGCTTGTTCCACCATTGAAGTTCCAGCAACTTCTCAATGGTTTCGTCGTCGAAGCGGCGCTTGATTGCACGCGCGGGGTTGCCTCCGACAATGGTGTAGGGAGGCACGTCCTTAACGACCGTGGCGTTGGTAGCAATGATAGCACCGTCGCCAATGGTGACGCCGGCCATGATGGTGGCGTTGTAGCCGATCCAAACGTCGTTGCCAATCGTAATATCTCCTTTACGGGGATATTCACGGCCAGTCATCGCGCCTTCCCAGCCATCGCCAAAGATGGCAAAGGGGTAGGTCGAAATCGCTTCCGTCAGATGATTAGCACCGTTCATGATGAAGGTTACGCCGGAAGCAATCATGCAAAACTTACCAATGGTGAGCTTATCGCCAACGAAATCAAAATGATATTTCACGTTCTTCTCGAAGTTCATCACATCCTCAAAATCGTCGTAGTAGGTGAAGTCCCCGACAATAATGTTGGGGTTCTTTATGATGTTCTTCAGAAAACAGAGTCGATCGTAGTGAGCGAGAGGGAATTTTATGGTGGGGCTGGGCATTTTGAAGACTGTTGGTATTCAGCAAAAGTACTGAATTACCGTCGGGGCATTATCACCATGGCTCTGCTATTATGGGGGCGGGGCCGCAGGTGCAAAATCGGGTTAAAAGCAAAGGATGGAGAGTCATCATTATTCATTGCACCCAAAATAATTACGACCTTACACCTTTAGCCAACAGCCTAAACGTGATCATGTCCAGAATTACCGTC
>CAYPIM010000107.1:0-13039 GCA_964410795.1 uncultured Lewinella sp.
CCTCAACCGGTAATGGCGCCTCCACACTTGAGCTCCAGTTCCTTGTATGCTCCAAAAAATGTTATCCACAACATACTTTTTCGCTATTCATAAGCCTGCTAAAAACCAGCACTTTAGCGAAGACCGTTCTCCACGCCCTAATTGGGGATAAACGTTGGTAACCATCCCCTTATCCACACCCTTGCACCCGCGGCCGCGCCCAAAGGGTACTTTATCCACATTTCCACATTTTGGCCAATTCACTTTCCAGCCCCCACTGACATTTTGGAGTCATAAATCCACAACCAAAAGCAAAAAAGTTATTCTGTTGACAATCAACCAAGCCACTGTGGATAATTTTGCGAAAGCGTGATCCATCAAGGCTTTACGCTGTTAGTCCACCGTGGATAAAGCACCTACGAATGGTAAGAACGGAAAAGAAGAATATTAAGGCCTGCTTTTCTCCCCGTTTCCACAGCCTTAATAACGATAATAGATTTAAATTTTAAAAAGAAGTTAATAACTATTAAGAGATGGAGGCAAACGAAAAAAAGCGAACGGAAAAACGAACAAGCTACCACCGGGCGGTAAAGATCTGGCTCATCGTTGGCCTTATCATGGTGGTCGGTCAGGTAGTGATCGGAGGCATTACCCGTCTGACGGAATCCGGGCTATCCATCACGGAGTGGCAACCCCTCAGCGGAGCTATGCCTCCATTGAATGCTGCCGACTGGCAGGTGGAGTATGATAAGTACGCTGCTAGCCCTCAGTTTGAAAAAGTTTTTGCGGATATCTCGATGGCCGACTTTAAGTTTATCTACTTCTGGGAATGGTTCCATCGGCAGTGGGCGCGCATCATGGGGCTCGTCTTTATCGTAGGCTTCCTCTTCTTTTGGCGGAAGGGCTGGCTGGGAGCTGCGCTGATGCGTCGTTTGGGCGTCACCGTCCTCCTGGCGGCCTTGGCAGCCAGTTTTGGCTGGATCATGGTTGCCAGCGGTTTACATGATCGCCCTTGGGTGAATGCATATAAGTTAACAATGCATCTAAGTTTAGGAATAATACTATTTTCTTATCTAATGTGGACAACCTTAAAGGTTTTGTATCCTATTGAGCGTAGTTATCCACAAAATGGTGTGGACAAGTGGCTCTGGCCCTTGAATATCATCCTTATCCTTCAACTTATCCTGGGAGGCATTATGAGTGGTGCCCGCACTGCAATCGTCTATCCTGAGTGGCCACTCATGAAAGGGGAGTTTCTCCCTTCTATAATTACCGACGTTCAGCAGTGGACTGTGGATAACTTCGTTAATTATGAGCAAAGTGCCTTCCAACCAGCCTTAATTCAGTTCTTGCACCGAATAACGGCTTATCTACTGATAATCATAGTAATAGGCTATCTAATCAAAGCTTTTTCAAAGCCGATTTCTGGGGTGTTAGTAAAAACTAATGGCTTGTTAGTAACTTTGTTGATAACGCAAGCTTTGCTTGGAATTGCTACTGTAGTCAGTAGTGTTGGGCAGGTCCCCGTGGGCCTCGGAGTTGCCCATCAATTCGGAGCAATTGCCCTTGCTGGTGTTGTTTTATTTCTCAATTATCTGTTCCATCCTGGTAGCATGTTAATAAGTGTGGAAAAATCGGTGGAAAAAGTCGGATAAAATAGTTGGAACTGTTAAGGCCATGCCGTATGGAGCGAAAACTCGCTGTATTTCCATCGTCAGAATTATCTGTACGCAAATTGTGTGTTAAGCAAAGGTTTATTTGCTAACATCGTATTTACGCGAACAGAGTGGGAACAGGTTGCAACTTGCAGGTTGATGTAACTTGCAACCTGCAACCTGCAACCTGCAACCTGCAACCTGCAACTTGCAACTTGCAACCTGAAAACTGTTCCCATGAAATACTCCCGCGCCCTTGTTTGGTCTCTCATCGCCGCCGCCTTCATCGGGCCGGGTACGGTTACTACGGCGGCGAAGGCTGGTAGCCAGGGCGGTTGGTATTATGCACCCTATGTTATCCTGGCTGCAGTGGCAGGACTATTGTTGATGGAAATGGTAGCACGAATTACCCTCGTGAGTCAGCAGTCTTTAGGTCAAGTACTGGGAACTCGTGGTCGATGGCTGGCTTTTGCTTGTTTTGGAGCTGTACTACTGGGGTGTATCGCTTACCAAGCCGGGAATTTACTGGGAGCGTTGAGTGGCGTACAGTTACTGGCTCCGATAAACCGACTTTGGGTTTTGTTACTAGGAGGAATGGCTTTTGCTGTTTTATGGACGGGGGATACGAAGGTCATTGCGCGGGCGCTTTCCGGTATTGTAGTATTGATGGGATTGATCTTTGTGGTTTCAGCAATTTTGTTGCTGTTCGGTGATGCTTCATTAACCGGAAATGAGACGGTTTTGCCCGCTACCGTTATTGGTCTGGTTGGCACTACCATTGTGCCTTATAATTTCTTCCTTGCCGCCGGGCTGAGTAAAGGGCAGACTTTAGCTGATATGCGTCTTGGTTTAGCTGGCTCTTTTCTGGTGGGAGGTATTATCACACTAAGCATTGTTTTGGTGGGCAGCGTGGCGACTTCATTTACCAATTTTACTGATTTGGCGCGGACGCTGGATGCCAACTTAGGTGGAATGAGCAAAGTTGTGCTGGGCTTTGGTCTTTTTGCCGCTGGGTTTAGCTCGGCCGTCACGGCTCCCCTTGCCGCGGCACTTGCCGGTAGAGAACTACTTGGCCGCAAAGATTCGGACCTGACCAATACTTCCTTCTGGTTCCGATTCATCTGGGGTGGGGTACTGGCCGTTGGCTTACTCGTTGCGTGCCTGGAGCTGGATATTATTTCGGTGATCATCGCCGCTCAGGTGGCTAATGGTTTGTTGTTGCCCTTCATTGCGGCTATTGTTTTAGTGCTAGCCAATGATCGGTCTTTACTTGGAGAACGAATCAACTCGCAAGGTCAAAACATCGCTGGCTTATTGGTAGCTGGTTTTCTGGCTTATAAGAATTTTGATTTGTTGTTGGGGAAAGTGGTTTCTGAGGTCGGTGCTGGCTTTTGGGCAGAATGGTTAGTTTTAGTATATGTTGGAGTTTTGACGTGGTTTATGTATCGACGCCGATAAGTGACAGTAGCAGCTCATTTTCATCCAATGAAGGCAGGGCCGCAGTGGTAACAAACTCCCCTCTCCATGGGAGAGGGGCTGGGGGAGAGGTTACGAGCGGAGCGAGCTGGCTGCGAACATCATCCTTTAGAAGAACTACTGAAATCTTCAAAATTTCGCTCAAAACGTTGTCTCTCTCTATGAGAAGAGACAGGAAAGAGGAGACGATCCGTCCAAAATATTAACACCCGATTCACAGTTCAATTAGAACCAAACTACACTTGTAATCTTTTACGTATTTTGGAGACCTATTTATAACGTGTTTCCAAAGCCCGTTTTTCTTTTCGTGTTCAGTAAGCTTTTTTGTTATGCCCCAAACTAATCACTACGATCAACTGATCGACAAGCTCGACCGCTTTACGCGCAAGTATTACATCAACCAGGTGATTCGTGGCTTGCTGTATACAACTGGTCTGGTGCTGGCCCTTTTCCTAACGGTTAGTTTGCTGGAGTCTCAATTTTTCTTCGAGACTGGTACACGAAAGATGATGTTCTACGGCTTCCTTGGCCTTAGCGTTGCGGCCTTTGCCGGGTGGGTGCTGCTGCCGCTGAGCCGTTATTTCCGCCTTGGAGATGTAATTAGCCACGATAAAGCCGCCGAAATGATCGGCTCTCATTTCACGAACGTGAAGGATAAATTGCTGAACGTTCTTCAACTTCGCCGGCAAGCAAGTGCAGGTGGTGATACTAGTTTGGTACTCGCTTCCATTGATCAGAAAGCTTCTGAAATCAGCCCAGTTCCCTTTCCGGCAGCTATCGACCTTAGTAAAAACCGCCAGTACCTTAAGTACGCATTACCACCATTGCTCCTACTCATCGTAATTCTCTTCGCTGCGCCGAGCCTGATTACTGACGGTACGAATCGCTTGATCCGCAATAACGAAAAATTTGTTCCTCCGGCACCTTTTGCTTTTGTACTTGATAAGCCAGATGAACTTGAAGTGATTCAGTACGGAGATTTTCCGCTTTCCGTAAAGGTTGAGGGCGATGTCCTCCCCGCCGAAGCTTACATCGAAGTAGATGGCTACCGCTACCGCCTACAGAAAGAAAACGCCAATACCTTTAGCTACCAGTTCAGCAATGTTCAGGAAGACACCGAATTCAAACTTTCTACGGCAGAGGTGGAAAGTGATGACTTCACCCTTGAAGTCTTACCCAAGCCGAACATCGCCGCCTTTACCGTGGAACTCGATTACCCTGGCTACCTTGGCCGGAGAGACGAGCAGCTGGCGAACATCGGAGACCTCACCGTCCCTGCTGGTACCGATATTAAATGGTCGTTTGATACCGAGAATACGGACCGGATCGACCTGCGTTTCAACAGCACGGATAAAATGGATGAGCTTCGCCGTGATGGCTCTGATCTCTATAGCTTTGAAAAACGAGCGCTGAAAAACGACCGTTACTCTCTTTACATCGGTAATGAACGCTTGCCTTTGGCTGATTCTGTAAGCTACAGCCTCTCCGTGATCCCTGATCTCTACCCACAGATTACCGTTGAAAGCTTCCGCGATAGTACGGACGAAAAACTATTATTCTTCGTCGGTGAAGCATCCGATGATCATGGCGTAAGTAAAGTAGACTTCGTTTACATCCTCAAAGACGGCGAAACTGGCCGCGAAGCAGACCCTCAGCGCGTAGGTATTAGCGGCTCTGCCGGCAAGCAAACACGTTACGATCACGTATGGGACCTAACCACTGACATCGATTTAAAGCCTGGCGATGAACTCACTTACTTTTTTGAAGTCTACGATAATGACGGAATCAACGGAGCAAAATCTGCTCGAACTGGCGTAATGGCTTTCCGCAACCCCAGCGAAGAAGAACTTAAGGAGCAAGCCGACCAGAACGACAGTAAAGTAAAAGAAGAGCTGAAAAAAGCCCTCGAAGCGACTAAGAAACTCCAGGAAGACACTAAGGAACTCCGCGAGAAGATGCTCCAGGAAAAGGAGATGGACTGGAAAATGAAGAAAGAACTGGAAAAACTTCAGGAGCGCCAGCAGGATGTTCAAAAGCAGATCAACGAAGCTCAGCAGGCCTTCGAAGAAAACATGGAACAAGAAAAGAGTCAGGATGAGCAAATCATGGAGAAGCAAGAGAAGCTCCAGGAAATGTTCCAAGAATCTTTGAACGAAGAAATGCAGGAGTTGATGCAGCAAATCCAGGAACTTATGGAGGAACTCAATAAAGAGGAAGCCCTGGAGAAAATGGAAGAAATGGAACTCAGCGACGAAGAGACCGAAGCTGAGCTTGATCGCATGCTCGAACTATTCAAGCAACTTGAAGTAGAAAAAGAGATGCAAGAGCAACTCGAAAAGCTCGAAGAGCTCGCTAAGGAGCAGGAAGAACTTGCTGAAGAAACAGAGAAGGGGGAAACCCCTCAGGAAGAGCTTCAGGAAAAGCAGGAAGAGATCAAGGAAGAATTCGAGAAGCTTGAAGAGGAAATGGAGGAGACCGAGAAGAAAAACGAAGAACTCGAGAAACCCATGGAAATGCCTGAAGATGAGGAGCAGCAAGAAGCGATCAAGGAAGACATGAAAGAGGCGCAGGAAAAAATGGAGGAGCAGGAAAATTCCGACGCCGCTAAAAAGCAGAAAGACGCTAGTCAGAAGATGAAAGAAATGGCGGAGTCTATGGGAGCGGCCATGCAGAGCATGCAGCAGGAAGGAATGGAAGAAGATATGCAAGCCATTCGTCAGCTTTTGGAAAATATCGTTGACCTCAGCTTCGATCAGGAAGACGTAATGGATCAACTGAACGTTACTACTGTCAATACGCCTCGCTACGTAGAACTTGTACAGGATCAATTTCAGATAAATAACGACTTCGAGCTCGTACGCGACTCTCTCAACGCACTGGCTAAGCGAAACTTTCAGATCGAAACCTTCATCACCGAAAAGGTAACCGAGATCAAAGGCAACATGAAGGAAACTGTTGCCCAGTTAGAAGAACGCCGTACTCCACAGGCTGCTAACGTTCAGCAGCGTGCAATGACCGGCCTCAACGACCTGGCCCTCATGCTCAGCGAGAGTATGGAAAATATGCAGCAACAAATGGCGGGATCAATGGCCGGAGACCAGCAGTGTGAAAGCCCCGGTGAAGGTAAAGGCAATAAGCCGGGTAAGCCTAGTTCTAACCCTGGTGATGGTTCCGACGGTCAGCGTAGTCTTAATGATGCGGTCGAAGGCATGAAGAAAGGCCTTGAAAAAGGTGGGAAAGGTGAAGGCGGATCTGCAGAAGAATTTGCAAAAATGGCTCAGAAGCAAGCGGCGCTTCGCCGTGCACTTGAAGCTAAGCAGAAAGCCAAGCAACAAGGAGGTGAAGGAACCGATCCTGAATTACAGGAACTGATTGATGAGATGAATAAGGCCGAAGAAGATATGGTCAATAAGCGTCTTACCAACGAACTGATCCAGCGGCAGCAGGAAATCCTTAGCAAGATGCTTGATCATGAGAAAGCTGAGCGCCAGCAGGAAATGGATGAGAAACGGAAGTCCGAAACCGCTAAGCAACGCCGCAAAGAGCTGCCACCAAGTATTGAAGAGTACATTAAAAAGCGTAAGTCAGAGATAGAAATGTTCAAGCGGGTTACTCCGGAACTGAACCCCTATTTTCAAGGCTTAGTAGACGAATATTTCCGTTCGCTACGAGGGAACTAAGCAGATTCTGTATGCTGATTTTTATTTACGCTCAACGAACCTTATTATTGCTGTAACGTATACTAGGTGTGTATACTCAGTGACGTTTTTGGTTTTTAGCGTCTATCTTTATGTAAACCAAGCCATTATAACCTTTTTCGAGGGTCGTAATGTTCTTGGATAAAAGAATCTTTCCTTTTGTCAATTGTCAGAACTCAAACAGCTCACACATTCATGCTTAAGCTCGCTTCCGATCCCAGCAATATTACCAAAGTGGAAGGCTACGTTAGCAAAATTGCTGACCGCTACCAATTAGACCAGGAAAAGCACGCTAATCTTTTGATCAGCCTTACGGAAGCAGTCAATAACGCCATCATTCATGGCAATAAGCAAGACCGGACAAAAACGGTTAGCATCAAACTTGCTCAAACCCGTAACGGCTTAGCTGTTCGTGTGTCTGATCAGGGCCGGGGCTTTAGTTATGATGACCTCCCTGACCCGACTTCCCCCGATCGCCTTTGCGAATGCGGAGGCCGCGGCGTTTTCCTGATGAACCAGCTTTGTGATAAACTCCGCTATATTAACGGAGGCACCACAGTAGAAATGCAGTTCCGTCTGAAGTAATGAACTCCGAAATTTTGTTCCACACCGAAACCGGCGGAAATCCACCGAATGAATCCTCATGGTCACATCTGAGATTTTGGATTGAAGCCGTAATTTCTGAACGGGGTGGAAAGACTGGAACAATCAACTACATTTTTTGTGGGGATGATTATCTCCACAAGATGAATGTTGAGTACCTTAATCATGATACCTTAACCGATATTATTACTTTCCCTTATGACGCTTTTCCGCTAATTACCGGAGATATGTTTATTTCCACCGAACGGGTAGCCGATAACGCTCAAGACCTCAACATAGACTTTACCGACGAGCTCCACCGAGTCATCATCCACGGTATTCTCCATCTTTGCGGACAAGGAGACAAAACTGAAGAGCAGGCAGCGGAGATGCGTGCGTTAGAAGAGTGGGCATTAGGAGTACGACCTGATTCAATGACCGGCCAAGCATAAGATTTTTGGCAGTACAGTTTCTTGGTCATTAGGCCTCTCCAATCGTAAATCCCGCAACCCTTGACCTACACTTATCCGTGGGTTTTCCACATCTTTGTGTAATTTCTAAGCAATTATCCCATACCTAGGATGGGCCAAGTAATAACCCCATGAAAGTTCTAAAATTTGGCGGCTCCTCCGTCGCCCGTCCGGAACGTATTCTCGGCATTGTTGATATCCTCAAAGACTACTATGCTGCCGGAGATCATTTTACAGTTGTATTTTCTGCCTTCGGCGGTGTAACCGATAGTTTGATTGAGATGAGCCGCTTAGCGGCTGCTGGAGATGATCGTTATGGAGAGGCCTTTCAGGCCTTTGCTGATCGCCATCAAAATGCTATTACTGAGTTGTTACCAGAAGGAGCACTCCGTAATGAAACGGCTGCTCAAATGCGGAAGTCTCACGATGTACTCAAAAACCTTCTCTACGGCATCTTCCTTGTTCGGGAAGCAAGTATGCGGACAATGGACTACGTGCTCAGCTTCGGGGAACGTTCTTCTTCCTATATCATTTCGCAAACGCTGCAGCAGGCTGGAATTCCAGCCGAATACCTGGATGCTCGCAAGATTCTGCGTACGGATAAATCCTTTGGTTCTGCTAAGGTGAATTTTGATAAATCCTACGAACAGATAAAGAGTTATTATGCAGAACATGCTAAGGTTCAGGTAGTTACGGGGTTTATTGCTGCAGCTAAGGGAGGACTAACCACCACCTTGGGTCGAGGTGGGTCAGACTACACAGCTTCGTTAATCGCAGCTGGCCTCAAAGCTGATTCGATTGAAATTTGGACCGATGTAAGCGGTGTACTGACCGCTGATCCACGCCGGGTCAAGAAGGCTTTTACAATTCCGAGGCTCACCTATGCCGAGGCGATGGAGATGTCTCACTTTGGGGCAAAAGTGATTTATCCTCCTACTTTGATGCCAGCACTTCACAGTCGCATTCCACTCTACATAAAAAACACTTTTGATCCGGCGTTCCCCGGTACTAAGGTCTCTGAAGAGAGTTCCACTGAAGATGAAGCTGCGGTAAGGGGAATTAGTTCAATTAATAATGTCGCTTTGCTCACCTTGTCAGGCTCTGGCTTATTTGGGGTGCCAGGTATTAGCGCACGTCTCTTTGGTGCCTTAGCCCAAAAGAACGTAAACATCATTCTTATCACGCAAGGTTCGAGTGAGCATGCCATAAGTTTTGCCGTGCAGCCTTCCGATTCTGAATTGGCTAAACAAGCTGTAGAAAAAGCTTTTGAGTACGAAATTGACCGCGGCGTAGTGAATGCCATTAAGATGGAACGCGACCTCAGCGTTGTAGCCATCATCGGAGAAAACATGCGCTATCAACCAGGTGTCTCCGGTCGCCTCTTTCAGGCACTGGGCAAGAACGGGATTAACGCCGTTGCCATCGCCCAGGGATCTAGTGAGTTGAACGTCTCCGTCGTTATCCCTAAGGAGGACGAGAATAAGGCGTTGAATGCCCTACACGAAGCCTTCTTCTTGTCGGACTATAAGACGCTACATTTATTCGTAGTTGGTGTCGGTTTGATCGGTGGTACTTTGCTCCAGCAAATCAGAGAACAAAACGAATACCTTCGTACTAAGCTTGGAATGGAAGTTAAAGTAGTTGGCATGGCCAATTCCCGTAAGATGCTCTTCGATGAAGAAGGTCTTGAGCTTGATGCGGACTGGAAAGATAAACTAATGGCCAAGGGAGACAATGCTGATCTTGCTGTCTTCATCGGCCGTATGCGTGACCTTAACCTGAGTAACAGCATTTTTGTCGACAATACCGCCAACGATAAAATAGCTGGATACTACGCTGGTATTCTGGACGAGAGCATCAGTATCTCTACGCCCAATAAAGTGGCCAACTCGAGTAGCTACCTTCAGTATCAGCGTCTGAAATCTATTGCTACAAAGCGCGGTGTTCAGTTCCACTACGAAACCAACGTCGGAGCGGGCTTGCCGATTATTTCTACTTTGCAAGACTTACTGGATAGCGGAGACCAAATCCGTAAGATCGAAGGCGTGCTCAGTGGATCGCTCAGCTTTATCTTCAATAACTTTGACGGCACACGGCCTTTTCATGAAATCGTTCGCGAAGCGAAAGAAAAGGGCTTCACTGAGCCAGATCCCCGCATCGACCTTTCTGGAAAGGATGTTGGCCGCAAAATTCTGATCCTTGCTCGCGAAACAGGTATTCCGATGGAAACAGAACATATCAAGCTGAAAGGCTTCCTCCCCACAGGAGCAATGGAAGCAGAATCCGTAGATGACTTCTTTACGGTGATTGAGGATAATGCAGATTACTTTGCTAAACTCTACGCCGATGCTTCTAAAGAAGGTAAAGTGCTACGGATGATTGCCACGCTTGAAGGTGAAAAAGCCAGCGTTGGTATTCAAGCTGTCGGTCAGGAGAATCCATTCCACGGCCTGAGTGGTAGCGATAATATGGTTGTCTTTACTACTGATCGTTACAACGAACGCCCACTTGTAGTCCGTGGCCCAGGTGCTGGTGCAGAAGTCACTGCTGCTGGTGTATTTGCTGAGATCATCAAAATCGGTAAATTCTTAAGCTAATGAGTAATCCCAAAGAAGTACGCGTATTTGCCCCCGCCACGGTTGCTAACGTTGCGGTAGGTTATGATATCCTTGGTTTCGCTATTAATCGGCCAGGAGATGAGATTGTCGCACGATTTAATCCTAAACTTGATGGCCTGAAGATCACGACTATTACGGGGACGGGAGATAAGGTACTGCCTTACGATATAGAGAAAAATACAGCTGGTGTATCGGCTCAGCGTTTACTCGAACACCTTGGTAAAGCTGATGTCGGTATCGAACTGGAAGTTCATAAGAAAATGCCTTTTGGCTCCGGCTTAGGTTCTAGTGCGGCCAGTTCTGCTGGCGCAGTAGTCGCTATCAATGAATTATTAGGTGCTCCCCTATCCCGTGAGTCCTTACTTTATTTCACTGTTTTAGGGGAGGTAGTCGCAGATGGAAGCTTCCATGCGGATAACGTTGCTCCTTCATTGATGGGCGGTATTACCCTGATTCGCTCTAATGAGTCTCTGGATATTCATCAGCTGCCAGTACCTAAAAATCTTCACGTTGCAGTAATCCATCCTGAATTGGAGATACTTACTAAAGACGCGCGTGCAGTACTTTCCGATACAGTATCACTCAATACCGCGGTACATCAAATGGGAAGCCTGGCAAGCTTCATTGTCGCATTGTATACCAATGATATTCCTTTACTCGGCCGTTCGCTAGAAGATCACATTATTGAACCTCAGCGTAAGCAGCTCATCAAAGGCTTCGATGAAGTAAAGGCCGCAGCCATGAGTCGTGGTGCTTTAGGTTGTAGTATTAGTGGTGCTGGGCCAAGCATGTTTGCCCTGTGCGATTCTGGCTATTTAGCCCAAGCTGTTGGGCAAGGAATGATTGAGGCCTTTACCAAGCAAGGCATTGATAGCCAGCTGTACGTATCGCCGATTAACCAAGACGGTGTTGTCGTCCTTTAATTCCCTTATCTCTTACTTATGAAGTTTTATAGCACCAACGATCCTAACCATACGGCCGATCTGGCTACTGCGATCTTCCGTGGCTTACCCGCAGACAATGGCTTGTACATGCCCGAACGCCTGGATCCCCTACCCCCTTCTTTCTTTGAGGCATTACCAGGTATGTCTTTTCCAGAGATCGGCTTTCAGGTAACTAAGCATTTGCTCGGAGACGATGTGCCTGAAGAGGATTTGAAAGCACTGGTTTATGATGCGATCAACTTCCCCGCCCCTGTAGTAAAACTGGACGATAAGCGGTCTGTACTGGAACTCTTTCATGGCCCTAGCCTGGCGTTTAAAGACTTTGGCGCTCGCTTCATGTCGCGGCTAATGGGGCATTTCAATAAAGGCAACGATAAGCAGCTGGTCATTCTGGTGGCTACTTCCGGAGATACTGGCGGTGCGGTAGCTGCAGGTTTTTATAAGACTCCGGGAATCGAGGTAGTGATCCTGTACCCCAAAGGAAAGGTGAGTCTATTGCAGGAGAAGCAGCTTACTACCTTAGGACACAATATCCATGCCCTAGAAGTAGATGGAACCTTTGATGATTGCCAGGCCATCGTGAAGAAGGCTTTCCTTGATCATGAGCTACGTTCTAAGCTGCGCCTTAGTTCCGCTAATAGTATCAATATCTCGCGTCTCATTCCTCAGTCGTTTTACTACTTTGAAGCTTACAAGCAACTTGGTGCTCAGGGCGATCCTGTTGCCTTTTGTATTCCCAGTGGTAACTTTGGTAACTTAACTGCCGGACTCTTAGCGCAGCGCATGGGGCTTCCTGTTGGCCATTTTATCGCAGCAACAAATAAGAACGACGTAGTGCCGGAGTTTCTCACTACGGGGAAGTATACGCCACGCCCTAGTGTAGCGACGCTCTCTAACGCAATGGATGTAGGCGCGCCCAGTAACTTTGCCCGGATGCTTAATCTCTATGGCCACGTCAATGGATTAGACCCACTCTCTCCCGCTACCCATGCAAAGATGACGGAACTTATTACTGGCTACGCTTACGATGACGCTACTACAGAGCAAGCCGTTAAAGAAGTAGAGAGTAAGTTTGGCTACGTTATAGATCCACACGGAGCTGTTGGTTATCTCGCCCTTACAGAGTGGCAGAAGGCCAATCCTAATACCCGAGGCGTTATCCTCGAGACTGCTCACCCTAGCAAGTTTAAGCCGGATGTAGAGCGCATCCTTGGCCATGAAATAGATGTTCCTCTAAGGCTGGCGGAGATGGAAGACCGGGAGAAAGTTGCTACCCCGATGGGGATAACTTACGCACCAGTGAAGGAATGGCTTAAACGGAAGTACCTCTAAGCCTTGCTATTCTTTAGTCTTAAAGCCCGGATGTTCCACGTGGAACATCCGGGCTTTGTCTTTACTACACGGTGTAATTGTTCCACGTGGAACAATGTGTGGGCGCGGCCGCAGGTGCAGGGAAAGGTTTCTGGCACAGTCCCGGAGGGACGTCTAGCTTAGCGAGGGGTGAAGCTGGTCGCGCAGCGACGCAGCGCAACCCCTCGCGACTCACGACGCAGCGCAACCCTTCGCTAAATGGATTTTCGCAGCGTACCCCTCGCCTTAGAAATGCTCGACAAGGAT
>CAYPIM010000107.1:13139-20004 GCA_964410795.1 uncultured Lewinella sp.
TCGCTAAATGGATTTTCGCAGCGTACCCCTCGCCTTAGAAATGCTCGACAAGGATAACGTCTTTACCCTACTCTTAAACCTTTCCTTGCACCTGCGGCCCCGCCCTAAATGTAAATAAGGTGACGAGCAAACACCTTTATGAAAGTCGTGTTGTGATCAATAACTATCTTACATCCTTAAATAATCAACCTCCACCAAATGAATAGACTTTCCATACTTGTCCTTTGTTTGTTTGCTGCTGTTGGCCTGAGTGCTCAGTCAGAGAACATCAATAAGAACCCCTTTCGCCAGCTTGGCCAAGAACTACCAACCCCGAATGTTTACCGCAATGCTGCCGGAGCACCTGGCCACCAGTACTGGCAGCAACAGGCAGACTATGAGATGGACATACGCCTTGACGATGAGCAACAGCGCATCTACGGATCCTCAAAGATTACCTACCACAACAACTCTCCTGATGCCTTAGACTACCTGTGGATTCAACTGGACCAGAACGTCCGTGCGCTCGATAGTGACACTTACAAGATTCGTACCAATAAAGTGAACGAACGGATGACGCTAAACTCGCTTTCCCGCCTTGAACCTACTTTCGACGGTGGCTTTAAGATCGATTACGTGAAGAACGGAGATGGCTCCACTGCCAACTATATCATTCAGAAAACAATGATGCGCGTTGATCTGCCTACGGCATTGCTTCCCGGTGAGACGAAAGAGCTCATGATCAAGTGGTGGTATAACGTTAATGATCGAATGAAAGACGGCGGTGGTCGCTCTGGTTCTGAGTACTTCGAAGAGGACGATAACTACCTCTACACCATCGCTCAGTTCTTCCCACGCATGGCCGTTTATATCGATAATGAAGGCTGGCAGAACAAGCAGTTCCTCGGATCAGGAGAATTTACCCTGACCTTTGGCGACTACGACGTAAAGATCACCGTGCCCGCTGACCACCTCGTTGCAGCTACCGGAACGCTACAGAACCCTAACGACGTACTGACTAAGAAGCAGCGTAATCGCCTGGACGATGCTCGTAAAGAGTTTGTGCAGCCCGTTATCATCGCTACCCAAGACGAAGCCGTAGAGCGGGAAAAGACCAAAGTAAAGAAAGAAAAAACCTGGCACTTCGAAGCTGAGAACGTTCGTGACTTTGCTTTCTCTTCCAGCCGTAAGTTCATCTGGGACGCAATGGCCGTTAAGCAATCTGACGGCAGTACTACGATGGCAATGTCTATGTACCCTAAGGAAGGTAACCCGCTGTGGGAACGCTTCAGTACTAAAGCTGTAGCCCATACTTTGAAGTGGTACAGCCACTATACTTTTGATTATCCTTACCCCGTTGCGTGGTCTATCAACGCAAGAAGTATCGGCATGGAGTACCCTATGATTTGCTTCAACTTCGGTCGTGTAGAAAAAGATGGTACGTACAGTAAGCGTACCAAGTACGGCATGATTGGTGTAATTATACACGAAGTTGGACACAACTACTTCCCGATGATCGTAAACTCTGACGAACGTCAGTGGACCTGGATGGACGAAGGACTGAACACCTTCCTCCAGTACCTTACCGAGCAGCAATGGGAGCGCGATTACCCTAGTCGCCGCGGCCCAGCGAATAAAATTGTTGATTACATGAAGGGAGACAAAGAGTTTATCTCTCCAATCATGACCAACTCCGAATCTATCTGGCAGTTTGGAAACAATGCCTACGGTAAGCCCGCTACCGGTCTGAATATTCTGCGCGAAACCATTATGGGGCGTGAGCAGTTTGACTATGCCTTCAAGAAGTACGCCAACCGCTGGAAATTTAAGCACCCTGCCCCTTCAGATCTTTTCCGTACAATGGAGGATGCTTCTGCGATTGACCTTGATTGGTTTTGGCGTGGCTGGTTCTTTACTACCGATCATACCGACATCGCGCTCACTAACGTAGAGCCATTCCGGGTGAATACTAAGAATCCGATGGTTGAAAACGAGAACACCCGTAAAATGCAGGAAGCGAAAGGTAAAAACATCAGCAGCATCCGTAATCGGGAAGAAATTGCTAAGACTTACGATGAAGAAGATACCTCTCTACGCGACTTCTATACCGATTACGATCCGCTAAAGGCCACGATCCTGGATAAAGAAGAGTACAAGAAGTATTACGAAAGCCTTAGCGATAAGGAACGTGCTGTTATCGATGCTGATAAATATTACTACGAGCTTACGTTTGAAAACAAAGGCGGTTTGGTAATGCCAATTATTCTCGAGTTTACTTTTGCCGACGGTACAACGGAAATTCAGCGCATCCCCGCCGAAATCTGGAAGATGGATTATAAGAAAGTCAGTAAAGTTTTCCCCTTTGCCAAGCAGGTGACCGGAATCAACCTCGATCCATTCCTGGAAACAGCAGATACCGATCGTAGCAATAACTACTACCCTTCTCAGGCAGAAAGTAATCGCTTTGATCTTTTCCAGAGCCGCCGCCGTGGTAGCCGTGAAAATCTGATGCAGCGCAATCGTCGTGCAGAAGAAAAAGCAGGTTCTAATTAGAATTTGAACCTAAGGCAGAAACTTACTGTTTCAAAATCTGGATTAATAAACCTGCTTCAAACTTGACTTTTAATCCCTTAGGGGTGGGCGCAAGCTCACCCCTTCGTATTTTGTGCAAAATTGTAAAAGCGAATGCCAGATTATAAAAATCCTAGCTTAACCCTTATCACTAGCGAAGTAACACCGGGAGCTATTCGTTGGCGTAGCCCGTCTAATATTGCGTTGGTAAAGTACTGGGGCAAGCATGGTGTCCAGCTACCAAGGAACCCATCAATAAGCTTTACCCTTGACGGAGCGGCTACAGATACGACACTTCGTTACACTGTTCGTGAAACTGCTGGAGAAGGCGTTGACGTAGCTCTTTACCTTGACGGTGAGTTGAACAAGGGGTTCACAGATCGGACCCAACTCTTTATGGAGAAACTGCTTCCGATTTATCCTTTTTTAAAACAACTTAGTTTTAAAATTAAGACAAGTAACAGTTTTCCCCATTCTGCGGGGATTGCAAGTTCGGCTTCTGGGATGAGCGCTTTGGCGCTCTGTTTGGTTAGTCTTGAAGAAGAGCTCTTTGAGCCGTTTAAGGATCGTGCTGCATTTAATGCTAAGGCAAGTTTTCTGGCCCGTCTGGGCTCTGGAAGCGCCTGTCGGTCTATCTACGGCGGTGCGGCTGTCTGGGGCTCGTTGGCGGGCCTTGAGGGTAGTAGCGATGAGTTTGCGGTACCGGTAACGGAAAAGCTCCACCGCGTCTTTCAGAATTATCACGATGATATTCTTTTGATCTCTAAGTCTGAAAAATCAGTCAGTAGCCGTGCTGGCCACGGCCTGATGGAGGGGAACCCTTACGCAAGCGCCCGTTACGCCCAAGCTACGCGCCGGACGGATGAAATGCTTACCGTGCTTCGCGAAGGCAATGTAGAACGCTTCGGAGAGATCCTGGAATCTGAAGCACTGACGTTACACGCACTCATGATGAGTAGCCACCCGCCCTACGTTTTGATTCGGCCCAACACCCTCGCTGTGATTGAAAGAATCCATCAGTACCGAGCGGATACAGGAATGCGCTTGTACTTCACCCTTGATGCCGGGCCTAACCTGCACCTGTTGTATCCCGATAGTATTGCCGCTGAGGTCAAGAAATTCATCCGCGAGCAATTACTTTATTTCTGCGAAGACAAAATGTACTTAGCAGATCGTGTAGGAAAAGGACCGGAACGGTTGGAGGTTAGCGAGTAGACTTATATGTCTTTCTTATATACTTTAAGTCTACTTATGCGTCTAATTTTTGTGTTTTAAGTATACGTATAGATATTCTTAAATAGGTTTACTTATACTTATAAGTCTATATTTTTTATTTATCGCGTACTTATATGGAAACTTTTACTTACTTTGATGTATTCTATTGATATAATAACAGAGTAATGCGTAATAATAAAAGTTTGGCTATCAGGCATTTAGACAGTAAGTTGAAACCTTTTAGAGCAGTCGCAACCATAAAAGTGCCCTCTACTGGCTGGATTTCCGCTATCCGTACTACGCTGAACATGACTTTGGAACAGTTTGGCAGCAAACTAGGGATATCAAAGGATGGGGCTTACAAGCTTGAAAAACGAGAGAGCACGGGAGCCATTACCCTTAACTCTCTTCGGGATGCGGCGAATGCACTCGATATGCAGGTTGTCTATGCTGTTATTCCGAAGGAGGCGTCTCTGGAAGATTATACCCGCAAGCATGCCCGAAAACTGGCTACGCAAATAATCTCTAAGGCAAACCAGCAAATGAAACTAGAAGCGCAAGAGATTGGAGCGGAAGCACTACGCCGCGCAATTGAAGAGGCTACCGATGAGTTGATGCAGAAAATGGACCGAACGATATGGCATTTGAAATAACTTTTGATGAGGGGCAAACTCCGATCAACGAAGAAGAACGTGACGGCCTGAAAATCAAGTCAATTAGCCTTCAGCGAGAATTAGATGAATTTGAGCAACTGAATATTGAAAAAGCCATTAAATGGCTGATTG
Source organism: uncultured Lewinella sp. (assembly GCA_964410795.1). GTDB lineage: Bacteria > Bacteroidota > Bacteroidia > Chitinophagales > Saprospiraceae > Neolewinella. The sequence continues at coordinate 17,690 of CAYPIM010000107.1, forward strand.
GTCGGACGTTCCTACCGCGAGAAGCTCTTTCCGAAGCTTTCATGAAAAAGCTTCATAAAAGGATGTTTGGTGACGTCTGGAAGTGGGCGGGCGTCTTTCGCCGTTCGGAAAAGAATATTGGGGTGGGGTGGGTGATGATCGGGCGGGAGCTTCGAATGTTACTCGATGATACTTTATTCTGGGTGGAAAATGAGACTTTTTCACAGATAGAAATTGCACTGCGTTTTAAGCACCGTCTGGTGAGTATTCATTGCTTTCCTAATGGTAACGGTCGGCACTCCCGAATCATGGCGGATGTTCTTATGGAAAACGTATTCGGACAAAGCGCTTTTTCCTGGCGTGCTGCAGGAATGGTAAGTGCCGGAGAGGAACGAAAAATATACATCGCCGCTCTACGAGCGGCTGATCAAGGAGACTTTGGGCCGTTATTGAAGTTTGTAGAAGGATAATTAGGCGTTGACATTTCGCCCGAACCATTCTCGTAAATCATCCAGTGGCAAACTACCCGACGAAACTTCTTCTATAAGGTTTAAGAGTATCTCCTGATTCCCTTTAGCATTTCCTGGTATTTGATGTTCATTTCTAGTAACGACTTTTAGCTTTTTGTGGAACATACCCCCGTTCAGAAATACGAAGGTGCGGGCGGCTAGAAGCGCAGTCCTTTCGTTAGCGTCCAGGAAAACTTTGCGCGTAATGATGGAGTGGAGGTAGAAAGCGGCTTTGTCCGACAGTTTCGGATGCTTATCCATGGTAGCCTCGTTGGCTAGGGTATTTAGTTTTTCTTCTTCGCGCAGGTTTTCAGGCGGCTTGAAGCTGCCACCGTACGCGCGGATGGTTCGTTCGTTGAGGTGAACGATATCGTTGCTGGTCAGGTGATCCATCACTGGGCGAGTTTTTGGTAAACAGCGTGCAGGGCGGTAAAGTCTTCATCAATGATAGCGTCTATTTCGGCGCGGCGAGTTTTGATGTTGTTATCGCGCTGGTTTAGGGTTTTTACCAATGCTTTCAGATCGGATAAATCAGGGGAGTTAGACATGACTTCTTTTTAGGGCTGTAAAGTAAGGCGGATAAGATAGCTCTTTTTTAGGCGCGGCCGCAGGATGCAATGAGCGTTTTTGAAAAGAGGACTAAGTGTGTACTATTATTTTATACGGAACACTTTTGCTGTACGGTCCGTTATATGCCTAGTGGCTCTTTTAGAATTTAACGGCAACGGTATTTACTGTCCCCGGGCTGATGTTTACATCGATCCTTGGAAACCGGTAGACCGCGCGCTCATCACCCATGGCCATTCGGATCACGCTCGCTGGGGACACAAAGCCTACCTCGCAACGCACACCGCGGGGCCGGTCATCAAATACCGCTTAGGAGACATCAAACTCCAGACCGTTGGCTACGGTGAAGTGACCTCCATCAATGGCGTAAAATTTAGCTTTCACCCCGCCGGACACATCATCGGCTCCGCCCAAATCCGGGCGGAATACAAAGGCGAAATCTGGGTAGCCAGCGGAGACTATAAACTGGATGACGACGGCCTTGCCGAAGCCTACGAACCGGTAAAGTGCCAGCATTTTATCACGGAATCCACCTTTGGCTTGCCGGTTTATCGCTGGGCGCCACAGGAAGAAGTCTTTGCGGAGATCAATGACTGGTGGCGGGCGAATAAAGCAGCCGGAAAAGTGAGTGTACTTACCGGATACGCCCTCGGCAAAGCCCAACGCTTATTAATGGGCTTAGACCAGAGCATTGGAAATATCTACACGCACGGTGCTATCGAAAACACCAACGAGGTTATTCGCGCTCAGGGCATTTCCTTACCAGAAACCATCCGCGTTACCAAAGAGATCGATAAAAAGGTTTATCCCGGTAATCTAGTGATTTGTACTCCCGGAGCCGTAGGCCAAACCTGGATCAAGAAATTCGGAACCATCAGCCTCGGCGCCGCCTCCGGTTGGATGACGCTCCGGGGGGCGCGAAGAAGAAGGGGGGCAGACCGGGGCTTTATCCTCTCCGACCACTGTGACTGGCCCGGGCTGCTCGAAGCAATTAACCTTACCGAAGCGGACAACATCTACGTTACCCACGGCTATACTGCCCTGTTCAGTAAGTACCTCCGGGGGAAAGGCTTCAACGCCGTAGAACTGGAAACGGAATATGAAGGAGATTTGGCGGAGATTGAGGTGAAGCCAGAAGCCTCCGCCAAAGAAGAAATACAAGCTGGGTAAACCATTGCTTCCTAAAAACCTCCTTTGCACATGCGGCCCCGCCCCTTTATTCCCTGCCCTTACTCCTTTTCCCCCTTTCCTCCCTTCCCT
>CAYPIM010000108.1:0-16402 GCA_964410795.1 uncultured Lewinella sp.
ATTACGCTGTAAACTTCTGCCCGCCAATTCTCTTAAGCACAGACACGTTTCGCTTTAATCTTCCCCTCAGTTTTCACACGTTCACTACAAGTCCCCCTGATTTTACTGGGTATATTTTGTTTATCCCAACTCTGATCTTACCCCGAAATTTTAAAAAATAAATAATCGATAAAACAATAGACGCCGTAGATTTTGACCACCAATTAAAAAAACACCAAACAACCTTCTGTAACAGAAGAAAAAACCTACCTTGTAGCATCTTGAAAAATGACTTAACGACACATGAAAGAGTTACAAGAATTAGTCTCTGTTATCACACGAAACAAAACGAAGTCTATCACCATCATTGGCAACGGACTTAACGACAACTCTAAACTTAACCGCTATTACGACCTCATCGCAAGTGGAGAAATATCATCCGACGAGGAAGCTTTTCAAAAATTATACCCCGGAGAAAGAAGTAAAAACTCTTTCTACAAACTAAAGCACCAACTTAAAGAAAGACTCTACAACACTGCGATTTTTGTCGATGCAAAAAAAAATAAATTTAGTTCAAGGCGGGACGCATTTACCGAATGCCAGTTCCTATTAGCTGTCGCTAACAATCTCAGCGCGTTAGGAGCAAAAACGAACACATTAGCAATATGCGAGAAAGTGCTCAAAATTGGAGAACGTTTTGACTTTACTGCCGAAAGAATAATTGCGGCAAGGAGAAAGATGAATACTCTAATCACTCTCGGTCGATTGAAAGAAGCTAAAGTAACTATAGAGCTTATTAGATCTTTAAATGAACTTCAATACAAAGAAATCTTTGCTGAATCGTGTTGGGCGGAAGTGAAAATGAATTATACTCACGATAGATCGCTAAAAATTCATATCTCTGATCAGATTAGTCGACAGCTTCAAAAGTTATCCGAGATCAAGTGCGATCATACGTCTATTATGCTGGAGTATCATTTAGCAATACTTGAAACAGCTAAACATATGACAGCAAATAGTTATGCATCTGCTGCTGAAGCTGCCGCTAAAGGTTTAGAAACGATGATGGCTAGGGATTACTTGTACCCTACAATAGTCTATTCTCTTACAATTAATCTTATTGCATGCAGAATTGGCTTACGCCAGTTTCATGAAGGAGAACAAGCCTTGGAGACTCTTGGTCAATTCTTAACTCCTGGTCAATTCAACTGGTACAAAACCAACGAAATCCACTTCATTCTGCTGCTCCACACCAAGCAGTACGAAAAGGCGAATACCCTCTTGCTAGAAACGACCAAACGCAAAGACTATAAAGATCAACCCGCCTACATTCAGGAGATATGGATCATCTACGGTGCCTACCTGCGCATTCTGGCCAATGCGGGAAAAATACCGTTAACGACCAAGCAGAAGGCCTCTCCTTTCCGCATCCGCCGCTACCTGAACAATTTGCCGACCTTTTCTAAGGACAAACGCGGGCAAAATGTGCCCGTGCTCGTATCGCATATTCTGCTGCAACTGCAGCAGGGCAAGCTCGACGCAGTGGATGACCGGCTTGAAGCCATCGGTAAATACCGAAGTCGCTACGCGGGAGTAGAGAAAAACTTCCGAGGCAACGTCTTTCTCCACATGCTTAACGAATTAGCGAAAGCCAATTTCGACCGTTCCCTCACCGAGAAGAAGACCCAAAAGCTACGTGCGCTACTAGACACTGTTCCCGTAGACGTAACCAGCCAGGGCTATGATCAGGAAGTGCTTCCCTATGAAGACACCTGGGACCTCATCCTCAACGCGCTGCCGAAAGCCGTTCCCGTCCGCTCCAGAGCATAATCCCCAGAAAGAGCAGCACGACGGCGCCCGCAACGTAACTCAGCACCTGCGTGCTCGCCCCCCAGTGCTTAAGCGCCAGCGCGACAAAAGCCCAAACAACTACCCCGGCGTACGCAACATCCCGATACTGCCGGCTGGTGTAGCCCGCAATGAGCGCCGCTATTGCAATCATAATGATCGTCCAGGTAACCGCTGGAATACCGAGGCCACCCCAATCATAAAAAGTAAGCGCAGAAGCAACGTTAAGCACCGTTGCCAGCGTGATCCAGGCAAAATAAATACTAAAAACGAAACGCTCCAGCCAGTACGTAACCGCTGCGCCGGAAGTTTCGATGATACGCAACAACTGATTGATGCGAAAAAGGGAGATCAGCATAAAGACAATGATCCCGACTGTGGTCCACTGCCAATCGTAGGAAGACGCTGCCAGCCACAAACCATTAGCGACAACATTGGCTGCGTACCAGCCCCGGAGCTCAACCCAGGCGGGGTGGTTGTTTCTATTTTTAATTATTTGATACACTGGAAAAATTATTAATCCAATATAAATCGGCGCCCAGATAGCAAAAGCATAGGGCGACGGAACGATCAGCGGCCTGGTGGCATTAGAAGTAGTTCCAATAGGATTTGGGCCAAGCTGCCCCGTAGCATTGAGCGTATAAAGCACAAGCATGAGGAGCATGCCACCAAGGGCAATGAATTGGGAAGTACGCTGTGCCATATACGATGAGTTTCCCCGCTATAACGCAACTCCTCCCCATGGGGTTCTTGCGGCATAATGCCGTGGCAAGAACATTTCTGTCTACAAATGGACAACATCATAGGATTTCTACACTACTGAACGGCTTAACTTTACAAGGCACCATTATTAAAATAACTACACCCTATTAAATGCCAAACAGAATTCATTAGTGTCTCTTGAAAATGAACCGTTCATATATGTTGTTCATAGTGTTTTTCCCATAGCGTCTTATGGCTCAATGCTTAAGACGCTACTTTTTTCACTAACGCCTTAATTCCTGCTTTTTAACCACCTATTTTTAGGTCCTAATCATCTTTTTTCAAAAAATTCCAATCTAAACTTATATTTTTTACCGATCTTGTATAGCCTACACCTCTGAATTTTCCTTTCCTAAAATGCCCCGTAAAAAAATAACATCTCTTGATCTGGACCGTATCATTTCCGACTTCTACCGGGGTGTAGATTCCAGCGTCATTAAAGGAAATGACTATTTGGAGAAAATTCAGCGTAACTGTGTTGAACAGACCAACCCTTTCGCTTGCTACTTTACCCTGTTGTTGGGTGAAAAACCTGAAATAACCTGGCGCCATAATACCGGCAAGCATTTTGGCATCGTCGATCTCCAATACGAGGATGTTTTCAGGTTGGTTCACCCCTCCTGGCGGTTCGCCTATATTAATTTTGCCCGAGCGATGTACGAGGTTGCCTATAATCACCCAGAATCCGTTATAAAGAAAGGAGCATCCGCCGGTAGCCTTGTTCCCCTTCGGCACCGATCGGGAGAATACTATTGGTACCATCAGATTTCTGTACGGGCTGCCAACGACGGGGATCAGTTGGCCGCTCATCTCAATTATTACCACCAAAGCACCGTCTACAATGGCCAGCTTCCCGCTATGCCCACACTTACAACTTTCGGTGAGCAAGACCCTTTGCTAACAATTGAATTAAACAAGTTGTCGCTGGAATTTCTACCTGCCTTTTTAGGCGAATTCCTCCAGGAAGCACAAGTAAACTTCATCCTGCAGTATCGGAAAATTATCGCTTCAGGTGTTAGTAAAAAATTTATTCAAAGCGAGCTACTCAATCAGGTAGCCGGTGTTGATACGATCGACAACCTAAACAAGATAAAACATCGGATTAAGAAAAAAGTGACAGACTACTTTAAGCATCCTTCCCTGAACTCTGCACATAGCCTGGCCATCTGGCTTAACCGGTATTTCCCGTTGATGGATTAGCAGGCGAATGCGCTTAACGTAGTTTATTATCCCAATGGCGCGCAAGCCCAAAGCCTTCAAAAAGTAAGGTAGGCTCTGTAGCGATTTCCGGTAATTTCGGTGCTGGATTAAGCGAAAAGGCGAAGTGTATTTTCTCTACCGGGTCAATAATGACCACCGTCTCGTTGGTCATCACGATCAGTGCGGAGTCGATATTGTAGGGAAAGAGTTCGTCCATGTCCGTATCTTCTTCGCGTTGCAGCGTGATGCGGAGTTTGTTTTCGTTGTCGATGAAAGCTTCTAACTCATTACGCTCGTTGAGGCGGATGGATACCGGAGCGGTTTCCGTCTTGACCCAATTGCGCATGGAAACGCGCGCGTTGTGGTCTTCAACAAAACGAGCAATGGCCTCCGCGTAGTTGGTCTGCGCGGAAAGAATGAAAGAAGAACAGCAAAAAACAAGAATTACAAGAATACGGGGGAAGAATCGCATGTAATATGGATAGGTTACTTGCATTAAACGTTGCCCGAAAGGCCGTATTGCCATCTTTGGGGTCGAACTGATTTAAACTTTTCGCTCAAAAGTATTAAGCACTCAATATCAACGAAAGTCCCTTGTCAATTAAATGCTCTACGGACTTAGCGGGCTGTAGGCTGAACGTTCCTTCCGCCCGGTTGGCCAGCAGGGCGGAGACCGAAGCCGCCCGGTGACCCAGCGCAGTAGCAAGGCCATAAATACCGGCAGTCTCCATTTCGATGTTCGTGATCCGGAGGTCATCGTGTCGCCAACTTCGCATTCGGCGAAGCAGCTCCGGGGAAAGCCCGGACGGTAAGCGCAACGACCGCCCCTGTGGCGCGTAGAAGCCCGAAGCCGTCATCGTTACGCCCCGGGCAAGATCACTGGCAGCAAAGGCGGGTGGTAGTTCGGGCCGCACAATCAAAACGGGGACGGGCAATTGCACCTTCCCGTCTTCCAGATGCTCAAACAAGCTGATGGCCGCTTCGTCTGGTGCCCCGGCGGAGAGATAAAAAGGCAAGAGGCCATCGTTGGCCAGTGCTGCTTCGGAGAGCAACAAGCTGCCTAGCGGAAGATCCGGCTGAAAGGCTCCGCTTGTACCAAGACGAACAAAATCCAGCTGGGTAAGATCGGTTTTCACTTCCCGCCGCTCCAGATCAATGTTGAAGAGGGCATCTAGTTCGTTAAAAACGATGTCAATATTATCCGTACCGATGCCCGTGGAGATTACCGTCAGGCGTTGGCCATCCAATTCACCGGTATGGGTCACAAACTCGCGGGCTTCTACCTTTAGTTCTATTTTATCGAAGCGTCGGGAAACGGCGTTTACCCGTTCCGGATCACCTACGGTGATAATGGTTTCGGCTACCTGGCCGGGCAGGAGGTCGAGGTGGTAGAGGGCACCGTTGGGGCGGAGAATAAGTTCGGAAGGGGGGAGATTGGTAGATGTGATGGTAGGATAGATTTATAGATATGAAAGATCTATAGACAGAATAGTGTATCAATCTAAAAGAGCTTTCACAGCCTTTTTCAGTGCCATTTCTTTGATTTCTGCACGGTAATAATGGCTTTCCGCCTTACCTTTATACACAACAATAGCCTGGGGGCTGGCGTGTTCTACGTCTAAGCGTTCGGTGATGGCTTCCTTGATTTCTGGAGTGTACTGTACTACCGTGCCGTAAATATCCAAGTCGTGCTTTGCGTGAGCTACTTCAATTTGGGCAGCTGCGCTGAAGGGACAAGTAGCACTATGCTTGAAGAAAATCACTGGCTTTTCGTGACTGGCCTTGATGGCTACATCGATGTCTTCCGGGGTGTGAAGGATATTGAACATAAGTTTTTGGTTTTTAATGTTAACGCGAAGGCGATTGCATAGTTTTTCCTCAGGGCGTGGCAAATAAGGGCGCGGCCGCAGGATGCAGGGGGCGGTTGAGGAGTTTTACTCCGAAGGCGGCCAAACTGAGGGGCCAGAAGCAAATGCCCTCAACCAACATTGCACCCGCGCACCGCCGCCAAAAAAGCTAAAATACCAACGAACTGACTATATTGCTCCCATGACCACGATCGATAAACTAGCCCAACTCCGCCGCGCAATGCTGGAAGCGCAAATTGATGCCTACATCATCCCCAGTACGGATCCCCACCAGAGCGAATACCCCGCGCCCCGCTGGGCCGCCCGCGAGTGGGTTTCGGGCTTTACCGGCTCCGCCGGCACCCTCGTTGTCACCCTACACGAGGCAAAGCTATGGACCGACAGTCGCTACTTTCTCCAGGCCAACACCCAACTGGAAGGTACGGGCATTGAAATGATGAAAAGCCGTCAGCCAGACTCTGTCTCCATCGAAAATTGGCTAGGTGCGACCCTGATGGATGGCCAAACCGTTGGCACCGATGGCCGCGTCACCAGTCTTAAGACCAGCCGCGCAATGCGCCGCAAACTCGAAAAGCTGGACCTGAAATTAGTCCTGGACGAAGACCTCATCCGCCGCATCTGGAAAGACCGTCCCGACGTGCCCAGCCGTCCGGTCTTCGAGCATACGCCAGACTACACCGGAGAATCCTGGCAAACCCGCTTGCAACGTTTCTCCAAGTGGATGGAAGAACGAAACCTGGACTATTTCGTCGTATCTGCACTCGACGAAGTCGCCTGGCTGCTCAACATTCGTGGCTCAGACATCGACTTTAACCCGCTCTGCGTAGCCTACCTGGTCATTGGCCGCAAGGGAGATCATGCCCTCTTCACCTCCCCGCGCCCCGGCTTCTCTGCCTGGGTTGACGGATTACCCACCGGGCAAAAGATGGAAGTCCACGACTACGCAAAGGTCAGTAGTTACCTCCGTCGCCTCAATGCACTCAACGCCGACATAGGCATCGACCCCGGCACCATCTCCTCCCGGTTAGCCATGCACGCCGGCGATGATAAGACCACCGAATACGTAAGCCCCGTCCCTGGTTGGAAGGCCATCAAAAACGACGTCTCGCTGGAGCACTTGCGGACAACTATGGCCCACGACGCCGTTGCCCTGCTGCGCCTCCGGCGCTGGCTAGACGGCGCCATCGAAGCGGGCGTCACCGAAGCAGAAGTAGCCCAAAAGCTCACCGCCCTGCGCGCGGAGTACAGCCCTTACGTTACCGATAGTTTCCCGGCCATCGTTGGCTACGCGGGCAACGGTGCCATCGTGCACTACCGCGCGCCCGAAAAAGGCTCAGCGAAACTAAAGGCTGAAGGATTGCTCCTACTAGACTCCGGAGGCCAGTACCAAACCGGCACCACCGACATCACCCGGACCTTCGCTCTGGGCGACACAACGGAAGAGATGCGTAAGGCCTTCACCCTCGTATTAATGGGGCATATTGACCTCACAACGGCGAAGTTCCCCGAAGGCACCACCGGCGTTCAGCTCGATGTTCTGGCCCGTGGCCCGCTCTGGCGCAACCAGATGAACTACGGCCACGGCACCGGCCACGGCGTTGGTTTCTTCCTCAATGTCCACGAAGGGCCTGCGGGCATCCTCACCAACCCCAAGACGCCTTCCGGGCAGCGGAAGCTCGAAGCCGGTATGGTACTTAGTAATGAACCCGGTTTTTACAAAAACGGAGAGTTCGGTATCCGGACGGAGAACCTCGTCGTGATTCAAAACGCCTCCGAAGAAGGCTGGCTGGAATTTGAGACCGTAACCCTATTCCCCATTGATCGCTCCCTGATTGAGCAGCAGTTGCTCATGCGCCAACACGTTGAGTGGATCAATGACTACCATAAGATGGTACTCGAGCGGGTAGGGCCACTGGTTGAAGGAGAGGAGATGGACTGGTTATTGGAGGCTTGCCGAAGCCTTTAGCGGTCGAGGAGTTCCACTCCGAGCAGGGAGGTATGGCTACTCAGCTCCGCTTGGAGTACAACTCCTCGACCGTTAATCCAGATAATACGGCATATTAATCACAGGCTGTAGCAACCGATCTCCCAGCCCAGCCTCTTTCATCAATCGTTCCGCCCACCGAATCGGTTCGCTGGCGGGCTCGTTGCTGAGGTCGTAGGTGCCGTGGTGCATTGGCCACCAATACTTTGCCTTCAGATCCTGGTAGCCCTGGAAGGCCTGGGGCGGGCTAGAGTGCACCGGCTCCATCATGAAGTCAGGCTTATAGGCTCCGATGCCGAGCATTGCGATGTCTATGTCAGGGAACATAGCCCCGATCTCCGCCCAGTAGTCCGTACGAGCGGAGTCTCCGCCAAAGTAGATGGTGTGCTTTGCTTTTTCAACCTCCCCTGCACCTGCTGCCGAGCCTGAAACTTCAATCATGAAGCTGCCCCAAAGTGCCCGATTGAAATCCGTTAGCCCCCGTCGGCACCAATGCTGGCTGGGCAAGTAGGTAATACGTAGGCCCGTTCCGGCCGTATCAAATATTTGGTACCACCCTGCTTCTTCGATCGTAGTATCGCCCACCCAATCGCCAATGAGGTCAGACAGCTGCAACGGGCACAAAATTTTCCGAATAGGGTTGTTTGCGCAGATGGCGGTGACGCACTTCTTGTCCACGTGGTCCCGATGATCATGGCTGAGTAGGAGGTAATCCACGCCCCGAATATCCTGGTAACCAAAGGGCGGATGCACCCGGCGGGGGACAAATGGCATGTCGGTCAACTGCGGATCCGTAAGTATTCGAATGCCGTTAAACTGCATCAGGTAGCAAGCGTGGCCGAGCCAGACGATCCAGTTCTTTGAACGGTCCTCCAGATAAGCTAAGTCAGCAGAAACCTCCGGAATCCACTTATCCGCTTTCTTTTCTTTGCGCTGAGGATTTGCCGAAAAAAGCATTTTCAGGATAGCCTTCCAGTCTGGCCGAAAGGGATCACTAACGTATTTGAATTCTTTGCCTTCAAAAGGGTTGCCTTGCCAGCCATTGGGGGCGTTGGAGTGAAAGGGAAGGCTGGGATTTTGCTTATACTGCATACAGTCGCTAAAAGGCATGACTCGCTAAAAGGTTGGATTAGGCGCCACTGTTTGCCTGCTCTGGAGGGCGAACTACAGTTTCTCCACCAGCACCCCATACAACGTCTCCGCCCCGGAAAAGTAATTCCGCAGCAAAATATTTTCGTTGGGCGAATGCTGGTTATTGTCTGGGTTCACGAGCGGAAGGACCACGGCGGGCACATCGAGCGTAGTGACGAAAGGAGCGATCGGGACCGAGCCGCCCATCGTGCGGAGCAGCACGGGGTCTTTGCCGAAGGTGTTTTTCAGGGCACGTTGCAGCCAGGTGCCGGTGGGGCCGTTTAAATCGGTACGAAAGGCAGCATAGCTGGTTTTACCGCCGAAGCTGGCCAGGCGATCATGGGTTGCCCGCTCGGCGTCGGTGGGTTCGCGGCCTTCGGGGATGATGTGGTAGCCCTGGGCCTTGATGTAGCTGCGCACGAGACCGAGCAGGCGGTCTCCGTCGGATTCTTTGACGAGGCGGAGGTCCATATTGACCACGGCCGTTGCAGGAATGATGGTGCGGGCAGCCTGGCCTACCCAGCCCGCTTTAAATCCTCGGATGTTAAGGCTTGGATACTGGAGTGCTTCCTGCAAATTCCCGCCTACGCCATCGGGCGTACGGAAACCAATACGGCCGTGAATGGCCGGCAGGTCGTCGGGCACACCAGCGAGCATTTCTCGGGTCTTGGCGTCTAGTTCGATGCCATCGTAGTAGCCGGGGATAGTGACGCGGCCATTGATGTCTTTCATGCCGGCCAGCAACTGAGCCAGGCGCAGGGAAGGGTTCGGGGCGTAGTTCCCGTAGTGGCCGCTGTGTTGGGGCAGTTTCGGGCCGTAGACCGTAAGGCGGGCGGCTGCGATACCGCGTGCTCCGCCAACGAGGGTTGGCTGATTGGTGGTGTGCACTGGTCCGTCCAGGATGATCAGGTGATCGGCGGCGAGGGCTTCGCGGTGAGTGGTTACCGCGCCGGGCAAGTCCGGGCTGCTGGCTTCCTCCATCGGGTCAATGATGAATTTCACGTTATAGTTCGGTAGTTTTCCGTCGGCGACCATTTGGTCCCAGGCGACAAGGAAGAGCATGATCGGGGCCTTAGCGTCGGAGCTGGCACGGGCGAAGAGACGGACATTGGTGGTTTCTGGCTTGGCGGGTAGTTTGTCTGCTTTGGTGTAGTTCACCGTGCCATCTGCATTGGTTTCCATGCGGCCAAAAACGGGCTTGAAGGGAGGGCCGAGTACCCACTTCGTAACATCCACCGGCTGGCCGTCTACGTGGCCGTAGAAGAGGACGGTTTCTTTTGCTTCCGCAATCGGATAGCTTAGTAGTAGTAAATCAATGCCGGCATTCTCCAGCCGCTGGGTTTTGAACCCGCGCTTACCGAACGCTTCTTCCAGCCAAATCAGGTTGGGCTCTAGCTGGCCTTTGATCCGCGCGTCGTTGGGGATACTCAGGAACTTTTGGTACGTTTCCAGGCTTTCAAGGGTGCGCTCGTTTAGTGTTTTCTGGGCGCTGACGCAGGTGCAAAGAAGGGTTAGAAAGAGCAGGGGGAGGAAGCGCATAATTAAGTATGTATATATAAGATCGCGAAAGGTAGCACATAACTTGCAAAGACTTAATTAAAACAATTCTTAGGCCTTTTTTTCATATTTTTCACCTCAAGGCCATAAAAACAGGTCGTACTACGCCCCCATTTTCAAACCTTAAGGTAAAAAGTCGCAACTTTTACGCCACCATTTGTATTTAAAAACAAACTTCACAATCAAAATACTATGTGGCCCATCAACAAGATTCCTTCCAACCCTGATTTGGAAACCCGTTTAGTCTACCGCGAGCTAGTGGCCGCCCGCGCCGCTCTTGCAGAATTAAAAGGGGTTGCTGACAGCATGCCTGAACAAGCCATTTTGGTCAATACCCTTGGAATGCAGGAAGCCAAAGACAGTTCTGCTATCGAGAACATTATTACTACAATGGATGAGCTGTTCAAAATTAGTTTATCGCTGAACAGAACTCCTTCCCCCGAAGCGAAAGAAGTTCAAAACTATATTGCTGCCTTGAAAACCGGTTTTGCGATTGTTCGTCAGAACAAAATCTTAACCAGCAACTCAATTATTTCAATACAGGAAATGCTGGAAAAGAACAACGCTGGCTTTCGCCGTACGCCCGGCACATCCTTGAGAAATGCGCGTACCGGCCAAGTAGTCTACACACCTCCACAAGACTTTGCGGAGATAAGTAGTCTAATGTCCGATTTGGAAAAACTGATCAATGATGATAAATATCGAGATTACGACCCTCTTGTAAAAATGGCAATAATTCACTTTCAGTTCGAGAGTATTCACCCTTTCTACGATGGAAACGGGCGTACTGGGCGCATCATCAACATCCTTTACCTTATCATTCAGGGCCTTCTCGACTACCCTATCCTATATCTAAGCAACTACATCATAAAAAACAAACCCGATTACTACCGCCTTTTGCAGAAGGTAAGAGAAGATGAAGACTGGGAGAGCTGGCTGATCTATATGATCCGTAGCGTAAAAGTTACTGCAAGAGACACTGTTAGCATGATCCGTAGCCAACAACTACAGATGAATGATATGAAACATAGACTTCAAGGGGAGTATAAGTTTTATTCGCACGACCTCTTGCTAAACCTGTTCAAACACCCCTATACGAAGTCTGATTTTTTGGCAAGTGACCTTCGTGTAACTAAGAAAACCGCAGCAGGCTATCTAAACAAGATGGCAAAAGACGGTGTATTGCGAAAGGAGGTAATTGGCAACAACACTTACTTCGTTAACGAGGACCTTTACCATCTCTTCCTGATGCGCTAGCCTGGTTCCCCAGCACTAATGCCCAACACCCCAAGGAGGAGAGCAGCCACAAAACTCGTTACGTATAAGCCCGTAGCTAACACCCCGAAGTGCAGCAGAAAGGCCAGTATTCGCCAACCTACAGCAACATCTTTGTTCATCAGGCAGGATTTTACCGCCCGAAAAAGCCGGACAAGCATAGTGATGATCAATAAGCAGCAGACCGTTAGCCAGCCGTAAGGCACGGTCTTCCCATCCACCAAAGAGGCAGAAACGAGCGCCGCGAAGATCCCACACGGAATGAGAGCCAGACAGACATCGAAGAGAAACCATGATACAAACCGTCCGGCGAAAGACTTCATTTTCAGGAATTAAAGGAATGCTCACGAAGATAACGTTTTCCTAAAACCTCCGTTTGCACCTGCGGCCGCGCCCAAAAACATGCATCTTTATTCCACCACCAACTTCATGCCCACTCTTCCCGTAGGGCTAGCGAAACTGAGAAAATAAACGCCAGATCTCAGGTTCTGAGTTTCGACCAACTGGGTAGCAGGGTGGAAATCGGGTTCGTATTTTACTTGTCGGCCAAGCTGATCAAACACAGCCAGCTTACCCGCCGGGCTATCAACTTTGAGAGAGAGCAGCTCTCCACGACGAATAGGGTTAGGATATACCCGACCAGAAAGTCGGCTAGGAGCTTCTCCCGTTGCGTCTGGTATTTCGATTACGGTGGCAACTTCATTGGTGATGATGGGGTCGTTAAAGTCGAAGAAGATGGCCGCCTGATTTAAAATACTATCACCAACGGTGAGGTTTTCATCAACAAGAATGGAGTAAGTGATGTACCCGTGGCTGGCGGCTTCGTCGCGGGTGCTGTCGGCCAGTTGAATATCATTGAAAACAAAGGCTAGCAACCGATCGCCTTCCACCTCTATTTCGAAGGGATGGCTCGCAACAATGTCCTTGATACTACCCAACTGTAGGCCCAAGTCAATATTATTCCGGACAATCACCGTCTCTGCCGGATAGGTCCCCGTGTTCTGGAAACGAATACGGTAGTTCAACACCTGCTCGTCTTGCACCATTCCCGGAGATAGAATAGTTTCATCTACTGAAATGTCATTCGGATCGTAAGACCCAACAAGCACATCCATGAGTGTGGAGGTGTTGTCTTCCGGGACAGCTTCGGTATCCACAGTGCTACCGATTGTGGCTACGGAGCTTACCACCGTTCCAAGTACTGCGGTACGCGGCACGGTAAAATCCAGGACGATCCGGCCAGTTGCAAAAGCTTCCAGCGGGCCAAGATTGAAAGTAAGGGTGGCTCCAGTGGCCTCATCCGGCACCATACTGGACCCTTCATAGACCAATATCGGATCATAGTTTAGTGTGAGGGTGACGTCATTCGAAGCTGCAGCACGGTTCTCATACTGCAAGTAATACCTGTTTCCGAAGCCTGGACGGTGAACGTTGTCGGTTTCCAGACGCACCTTCAGATCGTTAACATTCTCGGTAAGTTGAAGACCAAAATCGAGCGGGCCAGCATCATCAGTGTTCCGGCGAACGGGGGAAGCGGTGAAATAAGGGTTGTCAACTTCAGGCCCGAAACTACCATCGTTACGGAAGAGCATTTTATACGTTCCTTCAGCATTTGTGAAGGACAAATCTTCACCACTTTCCAGAAGTATTTTCACATTGGGCAAGCCAGGTTCCCCTTCATCAAAAGCCCCATTAGTATTTTCATCAAAATAGACCACTCCGGAGACTTCTTGTAGTTGAATGCTTGCCGGGTCCAGCTGCCAAAAGCCATTCTGATGGATTGAAATGACAACTTCTCCGTTGATCAACTGAAGTTCGTCCACCCGATCAGTTGGCAAACCATCGTTGTAGATGGTCCAATTAAGCCCCTGGTCAGAGGATACTGCTATCCCAACATCGCGTGCGGCCATAATATGGTAACCATCAACTGCGACAATTTCCTTTACGCCAGGCGGTGCATTATTGATAGGATACTGGATTTCGGGAAGGTTAGTTGCTGTTTCTTGCCAGGTTTCTCCTCCGTCGATACTGACAAAAATCTCGTAAAACTCTTGAGAACTTGGCGAAAGCAACGCAAAAATAGCACCGTCGGTGCTGATAAGGCGGCACTCGTTACCTCTTGTACCAAGGTCAATATCAGCAATTGGAGACCCCAGGCTTACATCGACCCACTCTGACTCGCCATCCAGTTTTCGTTCTATCGAATTTCCGGCGATGGTAAATACTGCGTTTCCATTGCGGGCGTAGTCGCTGTAGCCTCTCGGATTTAGGTCCATGAGTGGGTTCCAGGTTGCTCCTTGGTCTTCCGAGAAAGCGCCGAAGCCAGCATTAGCAAAATAGAACAGCTTGCCATCCGCATATTCCAGGTGGTCGCTAGCCAGCCATGGCTGGTTGTTGGCTGTGTAAATTTCAGTTTGCTCTCCGGAAGGAGATATTCGAATAACCTTGGATGTTTGGCTAGCGAAGATATCGTCCGCAACGTAGTAGACATAATCGTCTGGCGTAGCCAACATTTCATTCATCAATGAAAAGTTGTAGTCCAGGCTAGAGTCAATTGTGAAAACCCCGTCGGTTAAGGTGGCATGAATTAGGTTTCGGTTTTCACCATAATAGGTTATACCGTCACCTTGTGCTTGCCAATTATAAAGTGAGCTCCCATTGAAACCTTCAACCTTCAGCGTGAGGGATATTCCTTCGTCTTCCGACAAATAAACCCCATCCGACTTGACCAGCAAAAGGCCCGTGGAGACCGGTAAAACATCACTAAAATTATCTATCACTTCCGTAGTTGCCGACCATGTAACGCCACCGTCTGTTGAGCTAAACAGCTCTCTATCATTGATCGCATAAAAGGCATCATTGGCTTGCCAGAATCCTTCGTATCCCGCGTCAAAATCGGAGATTCCTACGGCTTCCGTCCAGTTTTGACCATCATCGTGACTGTAATAAACCGGGCCGTTTGACACCGCTGTAAGTAAAGTATCTCCATGTTTGATCAACTCAACAGGAAAAGTGGTAGACAACGGGAAGGGAAGTTCTTCCCAACTTTCGATTTCCGGGTCTGCAGAGCGAAAAAGCTTACCATTGGTTGAGGTAACATAAATTACGCCGTCTTGGGAATAAAACGTCCCGGGAACGGCCGGGAAACTATCTAACAAGCTGTTCCAGGTCTCGCCGTTATCGTAGGAAATATAAGTCTGTTGACTGCTGCGGTAAAGGATGGTTTCTCCGTTATAGACCATACCCCGGTAAAGGTTATTGATGAAAGGAGCTAAAGTAATATTCTGCCAGGAGGCTCCGCCGTCATTGGTCGTCAGGATATGATAAGCTTCTGTTTGAGTACTTGAGATGCGAACAATAGCATTTTCGCCATCAGCAATTAAATCACTGACAAAGCCCCGGTCAAGCTCCCCGGTAAAAACCAGCTCCCAGTTATCGCCCTCGTCAGTGCTCTCGTAAAGGCCACCGAATGTGGCGGCAAGTAGGCGATCTCCCAAATCCACCAAATTACGAGGCGAAACTCCTGCTGGGTTTTTGACAGGCTCCCACTGCGCGAATAAGGAGGTGAATGAATAAAGAAGTAAGAATAGAAGAAGGGTAAAGGCTTTCATAGTAATGAGGTTTATACTGCTAAGGTACAAAAAAGACAATAAAGTGTAATCAAAAAAATGTGTTTAATTTAAAAATAACTTATTTGATTAAATATTTTCTTCTCATCTTCCTGCCGTGCTCTATCTGAGCATGAGAATCCATTAAAGCATCTTGTACTCCATTGTAAACAGCGCGCCCTAAGAAGTAGGACAGTCAGATAATCAAGCAGCCAGGTAGTACCTTGCTGACTATCTGACCACTTGACTATCTGACTATGAAAGCCCCCCGCCGTTTCCAACGCTCCCAGGCCCGCAACTCCGCAACGCCCCCCGGTCTTGACCGCCCCGCCGCTGATATCGTCGGGATGCGCCTCAACAAATACCTCGCTCACTCCGGCGTTGCCAGCCGCCGGCAATGCGGCGACATGGTGAAGGAGGGTAAGGTTAAGGTCAATGGCGAAACCGAGATCAATCCTGCCTATCAGGTAAAAGAGGGAGATGAGGTAAGTTTTAAAGGCAAGGTCGTCAGCCCGGACGAGCAGTTTGTTTACGTACTCCTAAACAAGCCTAAAAACGTAATCACAACTACCTCCGACGAACATGACCGCACCACCGTGATGGACCTGATTGACGAGCCCGCCCTGAAGAATTTTCGTCTATTCCCCGTTGGTCGCCTGGACCGCATGACTACCGGTCTGCTACTGATTACCAACGATGGCGACACCGCCAAGCGCCTCACTCACCCCAGCCACGAGGTCAGCAAAATTTACCACGCAACACTAGATAAACCATTCAGCAAAATGGATCTCGCTAAAATGGAAATTGGCTATGAGTTAGAAGACGGTCCGATGTCAGTAGACTGGGTCCGGTACGCAAAAGAGGGCGAACCGCTAACGGTCGCCCTCCAGATTCATATCGGCCGAAACCGTATCGTTCGCCGTGCCTTCGAGCACCTTGGCTATACCGTCGAAAGGCTTGATCGGGTCTACCTTGCCGGACTTACCAAAAAAGATCTTCCGCGCGGTTTTTACCGATACTTATCGGAAGAAGAGGTACGGATGATTCGCCATTTTAGCTAAGCGTTAAAGAGCTAGAAACCAGAAAGCCAGAAACTAGTAGTCTAGTTCCTGGCCTTCTAATTTCTAGTTTCCTAGTTTCTAGCTCCCTAATTTCTAGTTCACTAGCTCCTGGTTTCTAGTTTACGTTGT
>CAYPIM010000108.1:16502-19975 GCA_964410795.1 uncultured Lewinella sp.
GTTTCTAGCTCCCTAATTTCTAGTTCACTAGCTCCTGGTTTCTAGTTTACGTTGTGCATGTGCACATCCTGCTGAGGGAAAGGAATGCTGATGCCACGCTTGTCAAATTCTTTCTTAACGTTCTCCTGCATGTAGAAGAAGGTGTCCCAGTAATGCTCGCTCTTACAGAACGGGCGAGTAGCGAGATTAACAGCGCTGTCTCCGTGAGAAGCTACAACTACGCCCTGCGCCGGATCATCCAGAATCCAGGGGCAGGCTTTACCAACCGCGAGGATAGCTTCACGCGCAGCGTCAATGCTGTCGTTGTAACCGATGCCATAAGTGAGTTCTACACCGATAACGCCCTGGCCACTGATATTGGTGATGATGTTGCTGGTTACAACGCCGTTTGGCACCATGACCCGCTTATTGTCTAGCGTAGCCATTACAGTATTGAAGATAGCTAGTTCCTCTACGGTACCGGTCTCGCCGCCGCCGATGGTCACCAGATCTCCTACCTTATAAGGACGGAAGAAAAGCAGCATTACTCCACTAGCGAAGTGGCCGAGGGTGCCCTGAAGCGCCATACCTACTGCAAATGCCATAGCACCAAGGATAGCTATAAAGCTGGCCGTTTCTACACCGAACATACCGACCGCTGCTAATACCACAAGAATTTTGAGACCCGTGCTGACCAGTGACATGAGGAAAGGGCGAACAGTATCGTCCATACCAGACTTCTTCAAGCGCGTACCGACAAAAGCGGCAAGACGGTTAGCAATCCAGAAACCAATGATGAGAACAGCAATCGCACTTACAAGGGTAGTTGCCCAACCTACAATGGTTCCTTGGTAATCTTCACCTAGGTATTGTTCTAAAATCTCCATTTCTATCGTGTGTTTTATTATTGAATTGTATTACTGCAATATTGCAACACTGATGAGACGGAAGTTTCGCAAAAAAGACACACTATAATTCAGAATACAGGTAAAAATTAAAGGCTAAGCATCAAAAAAAATGTTAAATAAAAATAATTAATGTTTTATGTTTATTTTTGCAACAAATGACAAGGAAAGTAAATTTTAATCAGAAAAGAGTAATTCATACTTATGAGCAAGCACTTGATGCACTGCAGGACTACTGCGCGTACCAAGATCGCTGTCATAAAGAGGTCCGCCAAAAACTACGTAGCCTCCAGTTTTTCGGGGACTTGGCCGAAGAGGTCATCTGCGAATTAATTCGGGAGAATTATCTGAACGAAGAGCGCTTTGCCCGGTCCTTTGCCCGCGGCCGCTTCAAAATGAAGCGCTGGGGCCGCCAGAAGATTACCCGCGAGCTAAAGCAGAAAGGCGTCTCCGCCTACTGCATTAAGAAAGGCCTTTCCGAAATTGAAGACGAAGAATATGATGCAGTGATGGAGCGAGAACTCCTGCGCCGCGATCGGCTGGAGCGCAAAGGCCTCCACCCTTATTTACGTCGCCGTAAGCTCGCTGATTATATGTTCCAACGGGGCTTTGAGTCTCACCTTACCTGGGAGATGATTAACCGACTGGAACTTTGAGTCAGGAATTAGACCTTTAGCGGGTTAGAACTTATTAAGTTCGCAGTGAGCGCCTAACTTCTAACGGTCTAACTATTAACCAATGTCCTCCCTACCCTTTCTTTATCTGGCCCCTAGCACGCTCGGCGGTCGTGGTGTTTTCACCGGTGCCGAGATACCCGCCGGCACCACCATTGAGTTGGCTCCCATAATTTTGCTATCCGCAGAAGACCGTAAGGCGATCCACAAAACCCGTTTGCACGATTACTACTTCCAGTGGGACGGAGACCGTGCCGCTATTGCCCTTGGCTTCGGTTCCTTGTACAATCATTCCGACGAAGCCAATGCAGAGTTTGAACTCGATTATGAGTTCGAACAGATCCGTTTCGTAGCTCTTGAAGACATCCCACCGGGAGCCGAAATATGCACCAACTACAGGACCGGAGATCCGGAAATGAAGCTCTGGTTCGAAAAAAGTAGCACAATTAGTAATTCTTAACGTACATTTACACCATAATAATTAAAAAACACAAAACTGACACTCTTTTAATTACACTCAAATTACTTCCCTATGATTTATGGAACCCGTGCTAAATTCCTCGGCAACTTCCAGGTAAAAGAAATTCCCTGCCCTTACTGTAAAGAGGTGGATGACCAAAACATGTCCATCTTTGGCCAATATGCCCACGTAATGTGGATTCCTCTATTCCCCATCGGTAAAACCCCGGTAGCAGAATGCACCCGCTGTAAGCGCACCTACGACAAAAGTGAGTTCTCTGAAAAAATGCACATGATCGGCCGCGAGCTCGGTACCCGGGTGAGTTCCCCAAAATGGATGTGGTCGGGCGTGTTCATCATCGCTGGCTTCTTCCTGATCATGACCATCCTCGATAAAACCAAGACCGTAGACTATCGGGACGAGCAGCTTAACGCAGACGTGAACGTGATGGTTAGTGAAACCGATGAAAGCATCGACGAGGTCTCCTTTCAGTTAGATCAGCTGATGACCGCCATCGTTTCGGATGAGATGAGGCCACAGGACTTTTCCTATATTACTAAGATCCGGGGAGACAAGTCTCTCACCCTCGTTCAAATCCCTGAACTTGAGAACCTCGAACCCAGCGAACGCCCCCAGGTCATTGAAATGGTGGAGACCGTCATCTCTGAGCACGAAAAAACCGCCGGTAAACAACAGTACATCGGAATCGTCAACGCCTCCGGACGTTGTGTCCTAACCAAAACACCGGAAAAAGGGCTACAAGACTACAGTTCCGGCAGCAAAAACCCTATATATGCATTTTATGGAGTGGCCATACCGGACTAATTCCTCGCCGAATCTGTAAATCCCAACGCTACCAGTGAAACATGAGTCATCCCTAATTATTGGAATGAATTGCCATGTTTTGTAGTGACTGGGAAGAATTTTAGCGATCAGCGATCAGCATTCAGAGCAGTTTTGCCTGAATGCTGATCGCTGATCGCTTTTTTTTGCCACAATCCAGCTCGTAAATAGGGGGAACTCCCAAAGCACTACCCAAAGTTCGGGATGACTCATGTTTCTCCTTTTTCAGCCATTCCTAATTTATCAACTTCTCCCAACTTAGACTTCAACATTTTGCCATATTTACACACAAACACCTAATTAAATGACTGAATCATAAACTTAACATCATTTCATTATAAAAACTTGCACATTAGATCCAAATCATTGCATCTTTGCTAATGCAAGAACGAAACAACGGTATCGTCTAAAGCAAAAGTTAGCTCCTAGTTCTTCTAGTAACTAACGTTTCAAAATGTAGAGTGATGAAATTGGCAGCCATGCCCGCTTGTCTCGCGGGTGGGGAATCCGGGATAAATCATGAACCTTTTGCTCCGCAGGAGCGCGGCTCTTCGGAGCAAGGGTTCCAAGACTAACCGCCCCTTGCAGGTTCGACTCCTGCCTCTACAGCTA
>CAYPIM010000109.1:0-9632 GCA_964410795.1 uncultured Lewinella sp.
CCGGGATGCCAGTTGGGGATGGTGGATAAACTCTCTACCTCTAGTTTGATGGAAGCAGCCCTTAGTTGTCGCGTTGTCAGGGTCAGGAAGCGAAAAGATTTGCTGGGCCTTGGTAGCTCCGCCAAATACCGCTTCGTGACCACTTTAAGCACATTACCCGCCACGTCGTAGAAAGTCGCCTTAAGGGAAGATGGGGCAAAAATCCAGCTGCCCTGATCTTCGAGGCAGGAAAGGGTTATACCGGTAACCTGAGCAGAGGGAAAGGCCAGTACGTAAGTAACGGTTTCCTTTTGGTAACCAACCCAGTCGTCGTTACGGAAGTCCATGCTGGACTTTTTTCGGTCCGTCAGCGCAGCCTGCGGGGTGTTGTTGTAGGGTGGGCTGGCGAAGCTGGCCGCTGTTAATGAGGTCTTCTCTGGCCGAAGTTTAAGGACCTCCACCACTACTTCTTCGCTGGGGATAAACCCGCCACCGCTGCGTTGGAAACGCAGGGTAGAAGACTCATCTACCGTCATCGACTGTTTGGCTATTGGGCTGGCTGCATGAAGACTGTCATTACCCGTTGCGTAACGGACAACGGTCCCTTCCTGAAGTGCGCCAAGATAGAGCGTAGTTTCTTCCTCGAAGAAGTATTGTTCAACCCTGACCGTAGGCTTACTGAGTTGAACGGTTTCGGCCTGAACAAAGACGGTTTTTCCTTTTGGCGTACAGGCACCGAGGATAAGTAAGGCGACGGCACTGAATAATGCTAATCTCATACCCGATGTAGTTTGATGGGGTAAACCTGGCCGGCATTCCACTGGGGGATATAGAGGTTTTCGTCGTCATCAACGCAAACATCATGCGGGTGCTTGAACAAGCTCAGGGCCTGGGCGGTGGGTTGAAGTTGGTCGTTTTTGTAGGTTGGGGGCAGCCCGCCGGGGGCAGAGATAACGCGGTTGTCCTGGTCCAGAATGCTGACAAAACCCGAGTTGTTGGCCTTGTCGCCAGACCAGATGGTGGCCAGGTAAACCTCCGAACGGTGAACAACCGGGCGGCAGATGTAGGCACCGGGTAGATCAATAGAAGACAAGTAGTTGCCCTCCAGATCGAAGTATTTCAATTGGTTTTTCTCCCGCGCCGTAATGAGTAGTTTAGGCTTGCCGTTACGAGCATCAATGGCAATGCCGTGCGCGTTGTGGAACTGGTCGTCCGCATCACCAGGCCCACCGAATTCATTCTTGAGTCGGCCTTGTTGGTCGTATACGTAGATGAACTGGCTGCCGTAGCCGTCGGCTACGTAAATATCTCCGTTGTCGGCGATGGCGGTTTCGGTGGGTAAGAAGGGACGGTTTTTTCCGTTGGCATCGGGGCGTTGTGGCGCGGAAATGCGCAAAACCTCTTTCCCGTCTGGCGTCATTTTTATGACTTGGTGCAGAGCGGTATCCGTAAGGTAAAGGAAATCTTCGCCGCCTTCATCGCGCAGGGTTAAGCCGTGGGCACCGGGAAAACTATCTCCCCAGCTGTCGAGCAATTTCCCGTCCTTATTATAGATGATGACGTTGTTGCGGGTGTGGTTGGTGAGCAGAATGAGATGCCCCCGGCGATCCTGGACCATCTCGTGACAGTCTTTGACCGGTGTAGCCTGGTCCAGCTTACCCCATTGGGCGTCCACTTTATAGCGGAAGTTACCGTGCCCAATGATGAGGTCTTTGTCTGGCGCGATGGCCATGGCCGGAAGCAGGCCAAAGCCAGCGGTAAGGCAAGTACTTTGTTGTAGAAATTTGCGTCGGTTGATGGTTGCTGTGTTTTGCTAATGAGTAAGATACGGTACGTGGTTTTAGGGCGTAGGTATTGTTTTATAAAACCGTCCCTTGCACCTGCGTTCGCGCCCTAAAACAACCGCCCTCGCTTAACCCGGCGGGTATATAAACGGACACTCGGATTCCCCAGGGCTTTGACGGTCTTTCGGTACATTCTCCTGGCCTTTCCTTCTTTGCCGAGTAGTAAGTCTGCTCCAATAGCGCCGTAGGCAAGGCAGCCTTTGGCACCGATGCCAGACATGCCGCCAATCAGTACGATGTTAGGATCAAGGGAGCCATACCGGTTGAATAACTTCGTGACGAGTGGGACCTGATTGCGGGTTTCGGCATAAACACAGTTGTAGGCATCTACGACTTCGATGTCCTTTTTCTTGAGGTATATTTCCAGCATGTCGAAGTGCTTGCGGAAAAGCTTCTTCGCCCATTTGCAATCTTTTTTGTGGGGCTTTTCCGTCCAAACACGGCTTAGGTCGCGGATGTTGCGGCGCACCTGATGGCCTCCGGCTTTGAAGAGGGGAGAGGTGTCTCCGCTGGCTGGCCGTTCTATCATAGAGAAGTACTCCTTCCCGATTTGCGAGAAGTAGGGCTGAGCGTCGAGTATGGCTTTCTTCTCCGCCGCGGTCATCTGGGCGTAGCGTGATTGTTTGATCCGGAAAAAAGACAGCACCACCTTTTTTGGCGTAATTACACGGTTCAGGTACGGCGCAAAGTCTTTGAGAATCGGTACTGTGTAGGCGCCGGAAGCGACGATGACCTGGTCAAACGCCCTGGTGCTCGTTTTACCTTTCTTCAGGTGCAGGATATCTACCGAAAATTGGTCGTTTTCTTTCACCAGGCGGGTTACCCGCCGTTGGTACTTAATCCGACCGCCTTTTTGGTTGATGCCAAGGTGGAGCTTCCGGATCAATTCCATGGGGTGCATGGTGCCGGAGTAGTTGCGTTCTTCCCGCACGAGCAGTGTCTCCTTTGGTATCGTCATCCCGAACTTCCGGAAGGAGGAATCTGAGGACCCTATGCGGAAATCTTTTTTTTGCTGCTTGAACCTTAGCCGGTCAACCGCAGGCCACTGGTCGCGATGAAAAAGATAGGAAACGGGAGAGGTGGAGTAAATGTCTTCCATCTCGTGCCGGCCTCCGTAATCGCTGGTGTTCAGGAAGTCGATCAGCTGGCGAGCTTCCTTTAGTGTCTGGTTGAAGAGGTAGGAGAAAATATCCTTCTTGGGCCCAAGGCTGCGCGCAATGCGCGCGCTGCCGAAGCTGGAGCCGTGGAGGTAGTGCTTACCCTGCTGCTCTACCAGGGTTACGTTTGCACCGCGCTGCACCAATTTCCAGGCAGCGGCAGAGCCCATAAGTCCACCTCCGATGACGAGTATTTTGCTCATGATGCTTCGTAGATTCTGATGATTTCACCGTTAATTCGGCCCATAACACTGCGGACGTAGCCAAGCACCATCCGGGACATGGGAATGGGCGGATGGCCGGGGAAGTAGCCCTCGTATTTATCGAGGGTGTCCATCACCAGCCCGGAGGAGACTACATTGACGCGATGCTGCTTTTTCATCTCCAGGGCCACGGCCTGCACGAAGCTGTGGATGCCGCCGTTGACCATCGCCGCGCTTGTGGTTTGGTACACGGGGTCGTCTGCCAGAACGCCGGTGGTGAGGGTAATGGAGCCTTTTTTGCGCAACGCCTTTTGGCCGTAGCGCACTACGTTTACCTGCCCCATCAGCTTGCTGCGCAGGCCGATGTGGAAGTCGGCTTCGGAAAGGTCTTTGAAGGGCGCCCATTTGGCTTCGCCAGCGGCACAGATGATAGCGTCCACTTTACCCTCTTTCTTAATCTGCTTAAAGAGCCGCTTGATCGAGCGGGTGTCGGCAATATCAATGGGGTATTTCTTGGAGCTGCGGCCAGCCACAAGCACCTGGTGATTAGCAGAGAAGTGTTCTACAATTCGTTTGCCGATGGTCCCATTGCCGCCAATGACTAGTATTTTCATGATGTTGGTTTGTTTTTTTGGAAGGTAGGTAGAAAGAGAGGAGCCACCCCGGTTTACGTTCCATGTTTCAAACATCAGGAATTTGTTTGGCTTCACAAAACTTGTTTTCAGGCTCAAACTTTGCCCTTAAAACTTTTTTTGCACCCGCGTCCGCGCCTGATCATGCTTCTTTTGGAGGCGCGGCCGCAGGTGCAGAGTAGGTTTTTGAACAGTGTCGCTTTGCGCTAGTAACAGAACAATCGCGCTGCAAGCGCTCAACCCAATTCTATTTGCTGGAAATCAGGACTGGGAGGCGAGCTGACCCGTTTTTGTTACCTTGCCCACCCATGGAAATAACCTCCAAACTCCCCACCGTAGGCACCACCATCTTCAGCGAGATGACCCAGCTGGCCGCCCGGCACGGGGCGATCAATCTCTCCCAGGGCTTTCCGAATTATGAAGTAGACCCTGCGCTGAAAACGCTGGTGGGCAAGTACGTCGAGGCTGGGTACAACCAGTATGCTCCGATGCCGGGGCTGATGGAGCTGAGGGAAGCCATTGCCCTGAAAAAAGAAGGCTTGTACGGTTGCGCTTTGGATCCGGAAACCGAAGTCACGATCACTAACGGTGCCACGGAAGGTATTTACAGCGCCATTTCCGCCCTGGTGCATGCGGGCGATGAAGTAATTGTCTTCGAGCCTGCTTACGATAGCTACGTACCGGCGATTGAAGTGAACGGTGGTGTCGCCGTTGCGCT
The DNA here is from genome assembly GCA_964410795.1 of uncultured Lewinella sp. Classification (GTDB taxonomy): domain Bacteria; phylum Bacteroidota; class Bacteroidia; order Chitinophagales; family Saprospiraceae; genus Neolewinella. Next base: position 4,534 of record CAYPIM010000109.1, read on the forward strand.
GCGCCTAAAAAGCCCGGATTACCGGGTCAACTGGAACGAAGTGCGCGATAAGATCAGCTCTAAAACTCGGATGATAATGATCAATACCCCGCACAATCCTACGGGGACAATGCTGGAAGCCGCCGACCTGGAAGCCCTGCGCGACATCACGAAAGACACCGACATTCTTATCCTCTCCGACGAAGTCTACCAACACCTGACCTTTGACGGAAGACGGCACGTAAGCGTTCTTCACTACCCGGATTTGTACCAGCGTTCCATCGTTACGATGTCGTTCGGGAAGACTTTCCATATAACGGGCTGGCGGGTTGGCTACGCCATCGCTCCTGCGGCAATTACGACTGAAATCAGAAAAGTTCATCAGTTCAATACCTTCAGTATCAACCGGCCACTGCAACATGCCCTGGCGGATTACCTGTCAACACCAGAGCGCTACCTAAGTCTGCCCACGTTTTTTCAGCGTAAGCGGGATTTGTTTTTGGAGGCAATGGCAGGAACGGGTTTTGATTTTTTGCCATGTGCCGGTACTTACTTTGCGCTGGCTGCCTACCAGAAAATTTCGGCCGAAGGGGATCAGGCTTTTGCCCGCTGGCTGACCCGTGAACGGGGGGTGGCGGTCATCCCCATTTCTTCCTTCTATTCCGACGGAACGGATGAGGGCATTGTACGGTTTTGCTTTGCTAAGACGGATGAGATGTTGCTGGCTGCAGCCAAACAACTAAAGGACTAAAGCCCATGATTCTGATTAACTTGGACGCCTGTTCGTTTCAGTAAACCCCGCTAAGCTACTAAAGCAAGCACAATCGATCTCAGTATGACGGATCTAACCGTAACTCTCCTCCAAACCAACATCATCTGGGAAAATCCGGAAGCTAATCTGGAGCACTACGCTAAGCTTATTGCTAGCTTAGCCGAACCCACTGATCTCATCATTCTACCGGAGATGTTTACCACTGGCTTCACGATGAACCCCGCGGATAATGCTGAAACGATGGATGGCCCGGCCATGGCCTGGCTAGCAAAACAAGCGGAGAAGACCCAGGCTGCAATCACCGGAACCCTGGTGATTGAGGAAAACGATAAGTACTACAACCGCCTGATCTGGATGATGCCCAACGGGACTTATCAAACGTATAACAAGCGCCACCTCTTCGCCATGGCCGGTGAGCACGAATATTATGAACCGGGAACGGACCGCTTAGTCGTTGAATATAAGGGCTGGCGAATTTGTCCGTTAATCTGTTATGATCTGCGTTTCCCCGTTTGGGCACGTAACGATGATGCCTACGACCTGCTAATTTATACCGCTAACTGGCCGGATAGGCGTGCGTACGACTGGCGCACACTGCTGAAGGCCCGCGCTATCGAGAACCAGTGCTATACCATTGGCGTCAACCGGGTGGGGATGGACGCAAATGGCCTGGTCTATAATGGAGACAGTTGCATCATTGATCCAGGGTGGCTGCGTACGATCTATCACATTGAACGGGAAGAAGCCATTCACACCGAACGACTGTCCTTTCAACACCTGACTGAAGTACGAAGTAAACTACCCTTTTTAACGGATCGAGATGATTTCGCGGTCTTGAATACCAGCGCCGGAGGCGGCAAATAAATCTTAGACTAAATACTCTACCTTAGCCCTATGTCCGACCGTAAGTACTCTACCATTCATTACCATAATTACTTAGAGATTGATAAGCTCTTGTCCATCCAGAATACCCGCAGTGCTGCATTGGGTGAGGCGGCGCACGATGAGACCCTCTTTATCATTATGCACCAGGTTTACGAGTTGTGGTTCAAGCAGATCATGACGGAGCTGGATTCGGTTTGTGTGCTCTTCCGGGAAGAGAAGGTTAATGAGGACAACATGAATACCGTACTGCTGCGCTTGAAGCGCATCTCCGCCATCGTTAGCCTGATGGTGGAACAAATTCACGTGATGGAGACCCTCACACCACTCGATTTTCTTGACTTTCGGGATTATCTCTTTCCTGCTTCTGGATTCCAGAGTATGCAGTTTCGGATGATCGAATCTACCCTCGGCTTGCGGGAAGAAGACCGAATGACCTACCACGGGAAGTCTTATAAAATAGTTTTCAACGAAGAGCAAAAAGTACGCCTGGAGGCAATTGAATCCGGAGGCAGCCTATTTGAACTTGTAGAGCGGTGGCTAGAGCGTACACCTTTTCTTCGATTCGAAGGTTTTGACTTTCTAAGCTCCTACAAAGCAGCCGTTGACCGTATGCTGCAAAAAGAGCAAGCATCCATCACCGGCAGCGAATACCTTGATGAACGAATGAAGACATTGCGGCTGAAGATGCTGGGGGACAGTAATAGTTACTTCAAGCACGTGCTTAGCCAGGAAGAACACGAGCGCATGATGGCGAAGGGGGAATGTCGGTTGTCGTACGATGCGACCATTGCGGCCCTGCTGATTAACCTGTACCGGGAAAAGCCTATCCTTAATATTCCCTTCAACCTGCTTATGGAGTTGATGAATATTGATGAGCTGCTTACTACCTGGCGCTACCGCCACGCCCAGATGGTTATGCGGATGATCGGTAACAAAATTGGTACCGGCGGATCTTCGGGACACGATTACCTGGCCGCCACCGCCGAAAAACACAAGATCTTCAAAGATCTACACAACATTAGCTCACTCTTAATTCCACGTTCACAGCTTCCCGATTTGCCCAAAAGCGTGGAGCAAAACCTTGGCTTTTTCTTTAGTGGAGAGAAGAGCTAAAAAAAATGAGTGGTCTTCGCCAAAGGCGAAGCCACTCAGAAAATACTCGAAAAGTAGTGTGTATGAGTTGTAAAGATATGGTTTGTTTACAATATAAACATTGGTTCTTTAGCGCTCTCTGCCTGTTTTCAGACAGATTGAATTCAGTTTAACTGCTCCAAAGCCAATTCCGGATCATTGACCGGTAACTGGCAGACTTTATCTAGGCACACATATATCGTCGTTTCTCCGGGGACGAGCTTATTGGTAAGTAGCTCCAGATCTCCTTCTTTGCTTCCACCCAGGAAAAGAGCATTTGGGTGATAGGTTTTGCTCATTTGTCCCCGCATTGCACCTGCGTCTGCGCCTAAAATGGCTACTTCAAAAGTAGGTTCCAGCAGTTCGAGTGCAAGGCGGCTCCAGTTGGCAAAAAAGCGTGATCCGTTGCTTCGTAGGGCCGACTGCATAAGGGCCGTCATCCGGCGAGCGCGGTCTTTCATCTCATCGTTGGCCGTAAGGATACCCAGCTGGTGCAAAGCACGGGCCATTACGGAGTTTCCGCTAGGGATTTTCTGGTCGTTTATCGGGACGTTGCCGCTGATGAGTGCCGGGTCAAGGTCTGAAGTATAGTTATAGAGGCCGGTTTTTTCGGCGTAAAAATGTTCACCGGCGTAATCGATCAGTTGCTTTGCGGTACTAAGCCACTCCTCGTTGAAGGAGATCTGATAGAGATCGATACAGGCCTGTGCCATTAGAGCGTAGTCGTCCAGGAATGCGTTGATGGCCGAGTTGCCATCCTTAAAGTTGCGGTCCAGTCTGCCGCCATCCTCCATCACTTCCTTGCGCAGAAACCGCCCGGCTTTAATGGCCCTGTCTCGGTAAGCTTCGTCTCCCAGTGCCCGGAATGCATCGGTATAGCCGGAGATCATCAGGCTGTTCCATGCGGTGAGGGCTTTGTCGTCCAGTCCTGGTTGGGGGCGATCTGCACGAACGGCAAGCAATTTTTGCGCTGCGGCTTTCATCGCGTCCCGTAGGGCCATTTCGCTTTTATAGCCATGCTTTTGGGCTAGGGTTGTGGCGTTCTTACGGCGGTACAGGATGTTGTGGCCTTCCCAATTTCCGTTTTTCGTGACGGAGTAATAGTCGCTGAAGGCATCGGCTAGCTTTTCATTTTCCAGTGCTTCGGTGATTTCCGATCTTGTCCAGATATAAGTAAGCCCTTCTTCTCCTTCGGTATCCGCATCAAGGGAAGCGTAGAAGGCACCGTTTTTGTCGGACAAGGCGCTTTCGGCGAAGGCGATCGTCTGGCGTACTACCTCGGCGTAGTGTTCCTTACCGGTGGCCTGGTAGGCGTGGGCGTACAGGCTCACTAGTTGGCCGTTGTCGTAGAGCATTTTCTCGAAATGAGGCACTTTCCACTCTGCGTCGGTACTGTAGCGGGCGAAGCCGCCGGCCAGGTGGTCATAGATGCCACCGTCGGCCATTTTATCAAGCGTGAGGGTAATGGCCTCAAGTGTAGCCTTGTCCTTCGTATAGAAATGATGGGCAAGGAGGAACTCATAGAGCACGGGCATTGGAAATTTCGGAGCGCCAGCCATGCCGCCATCTTTTTTATCGATGTTGGAGAGCAGATCAATAGTGAAAGCGTTTATTTCCTCGCGGGTCAGCGTTAGCCCGGCAGCGTTGTTGGGTGAGAAGGCGTTCTGCTTTGCCACTTCGTTGGTCAGTCCGCTGGCGTATTCTTCCATTTTTATGGGGTCTTCGGCCCTTAGTTGCTGGAATTGATTAAGTAGTTTGAGCCACTGTTCGCGGGGGAAGTAGGTACCCGCAAAAATGGGTCGCCCATCGGGCAGGGCAATAACGTTGAGGGGCCAGCCGCAGCCACGTTCGTTCGTTAGTTGGCAGGCAGTCATGTACACATCGTCAATATCAGGCCGTTCCTCGCGGTCTACTTTGATGCTTACGAAGTGCTCGTTCATCACGGCGGCAACGGTGCTGTCTTCGAAAGATTCATGCTCCATCACGTGGCACCAGTGGCAAGCAGCGTAGCCTACACTAATGACGATGAGTTTGTCCTCTGTTTTGGCTTTGGCCAGGGCTTCTTCCCCCCACGGGTACCAGTCTACCGGGTTGCGGGCGTGCTGGAGCAGGTAGGGAGACTTTTGGCCGGCGAGGTGGTTAAAAGCTGCGGCTTCTTTCCCTCTCTCCCCTTTTCCTCCCTTATTGTGGGCGGGGCCGCAGGTGCAGAGAAGGGTTAAGAGGAGCAGAGCGATGATGGTAGGCAAAGGGCGAATCATGGGGGCAAGTTAGTACTTGTTCACTGCATGCTTTGCCCTTTGCCTTTAACTATAGCCTCATTGGCCAGCAGCTT
>CAYPIM010000109.1:9732-19302 GCA_964410795.1 uncultured Lewinella sp.
TTCACTGCATGCTTTGCCCTTTGCCTTTAACTATAGCCTCATTGGCCAGCAGCTTACTATTTAGATTGGATTAATGAAACGAATTGAGATTGGGTGAAGCCTTCGGGCTTATTTCGATTCAATTACCTCTTCGTGCGCTAATCTGGACTTAGGTTTTTTACTAGGCTGGTTAAAATCATCTTTGGCCCGGTAACCGATGGCTACCGCAACGGGGGAGGTGTAATCCTTCAGATCAAGAATTTTATCGTAGTTTTTTGGTTCGATCCCCTCCATAGGAGTCGCATCAATGCCCATTTGGGCGCACGCACTAAGGAAAACACCCAAAGACAAGTACAACTGACTGTTGAACCAGGACTTGATTTGTTCTTCGGGCAAAGGCTTGATGAATTCTTTATAATAATTTACAGCTCCTTCGGGTAGCGCCTCCGCTATTTGCTTCTCGAAGTGTGGAATACTCTCAATCCTGCTGAATACTACGAGCGTATCGCAGTTCAGCACCTTGTTGGTATTCAGCCAGGAAACTTCCGAGAGTTTTTTTCTGACCGATTCATCCTTGATGAAGGTGAATTTCCAGGGCTGACTATTTATGGACGAAGGGCTAAGTCGGAGAATTTCTTTGAGCGCGGCAATATCCTTTGAACTCACCTTTTTCGTAGGGTCGTATTTTTTAGTGGTGTACCGGGCTTGCATGGATTGTAGAAAAGTCATAGTTGATTTTTTAACTATAAAAAGTATAGTTGCAAAACTAATTATGGTAGACTAACTTTGCAATAACGGTCAAAAAGGATAGTTTAACTTTTAGCCAGATTTTCGGACAATATTGCGATAAGATGTTTAGAGTAAAAGGTAAGGAGTACCCCTGTTGCATGAGTGTGACCATGGGGCTGATTGGCGGTAAATGGAAGACAGTGATTCTTTTCCACCTGATGGGACATGAAAAACTGAGGTACAACGAACTCCGAAAAAAAATGAGCACGGTTACTGAAAGGACGCTGAGCTTACAATTGAAGCAGTTGCAGAAAGACGGAATTGTTGCCAGGAAGGTTTACACCTCAAAGCCTCCTTTGAAGGTTGAATACTCATTGACGGATTTGGGGAAAACGATTATCCCTTTACTTAAGTCGATTGAGGAATGGGGTAACTTTGCAATTACAAAGTTTTCAGACCCAGTATAATGCACCAAAAAATAAACCCGGACTTCTTACGAAGAACCGGGTCAGGCCAAGGATACTCTCCTTGGGGGGGTAATGATTACAAAGATAACTACTTCCAGTAAACGAAGCAAGCCTTGTTAAATGAAAAAGAAAGTCAACCTCTATATTGATGGGTTCAACTTGTACTTTGGGCTTCGTAGCCTCCGTAAGCGCCAGTACAGATGGCTAGACCTTGTTGCCGTCGGTAGTCAATTGTGTAGGCCAGACCAAGAGCTCGGAGCCGTGAAATATTTTACTGCGCGGATAAAAGGAGGAGACAAGGCAAAAATAAAGCGTCAATCCGTATATCTGGAAGCACTCGAAGTGAGTGGTGTTCAAATCGTGTACGGAAAGTACCAGCAAAAGATGGTTACCTGCCCAGTTTGTAAAAAGAAGTATCCTCGTTATGAGGAAAAGGAATCTGATGTCAATCTTGGCGCAACCCTTTTAGTGGATGCTGCTGGCCGTAAAGCTGACTACTACTTGGTGGTGTCGGGTGACAGCGACCTGATCCGTCCGATGGAATTAGCCAGAGATGTTTACGAACAAGACATTATCGCTGTTTTTCCCCCTAACCGCCATTCGTCAGAAATCAAACGGCGTATCGGTAAATTCATACCCATGAGCGAGTCCTTAGTCCGAAAGTGCCAACTTCCGCCATCAATTAAAAAGAAGGGTGGTTTTGTTTTACAACGGCCAAAGAAGTGGAAGTAGGAGATGTTTTTCCCTCAGCCTTCCTTAAACTCCTCCTCCGCCAACACCAAGTTCTTCTCATGAAACTTCCCCATAATTCCAGGGAAGTGATACGCCTCCATCAAGCCCGTAAAGTCAAATGACGTACCCGAGCGAATAGCTGATTCTACCGCATCCAGATAAGCCCGGCTATCAATGACGCGCTGTTCCATCTCCTCCCGATCGGTAGTATGATCGCCGTGGCCGGGGATAAGAATTTTGACTTCGCCGGTGGCGATGATGGTTTCCAGCGTCTGAAGCGTAGTGCGATAGGCGGCAAAGGAGTGGTAGACGTAAGGAAACTCAATGTTACTCAGGTAATCCCCCACGATCAGGATGCCCCGGCTACGATTGAAAGCAAGTAGCCCGTCGTAGTTGTGGCCGGGGGCTTGGAAGAAACGGTATTCGTCGTTACCAATCAGCAGGCTTTGCTCCTTGCCGGCGATGGCCCGGTCGATGGCCGGGTAGGAGAGGGGATAATTGCGGCGGATATAATACTCGTCGTCCCAGGCAATGGTTTGTTGAAGTTGGTTCTTGGCATCGGGGTTGTCAACGAAGCTTTGACTGGCGGTAGAGTGAAAGCCGGGGAAGGCGCCGTAGCCGATGATGTGGTCATAGTCGGAATGCGTGAAGAGAAGGTGTTTCTCTTTTCCCGCGCCGTGCTCCCGCGCAAAATCCTGAATGGTCTGTATCTCCGATGGTAGCCAGTTGGGGTCCACGAGTAGGAGGTATTCATCGGTCATCACGCAGGTACTCGTGGTACGGAATAGTTCTGATTCGAAAATGGTTAGGTGTGAGGTGGAGCACTGGTGTTTCATGAGGCTACAAAGATAAGACTGGGTATTGCTAATGGGTATTTCTCTGTAGCGGAGCCACGACACAAACCGGAAGAATCGGACAAGAATCGGACCTCCAACCGACAATTGCAGGAAACATTAACTTAACAATTATTTAATGCGTGTACATTTAAAACCAAGAAATCTTTTCCACACGCGACCTCCTCTGTATAATCTCGCCTCTTGATGAACGCTCGAGATTACCTGGGTGATGGCTTAAATAATTAAACATGCGCCCACAACGTACGCTGCTCACGTTGCTCTTTTTAACCATTCTTTGTACCTGCGGCCGCGCCCAGATTGTCATAAATGAATTTTCAGCGGCTAACCTGAACGGATTCCGCGATGCTTTCGAAAAAACGGAGGACTGGATCGAACTCTACAACGCCGGAAGCGAGGCGGTAGACCTGGGCGGCTGGCATCTATCTGATAAGGAGAGCAAGCCAGGTAAGTATGAAGTTCCGGCGGGCACCATAATTCCGGCAGGTGGCCATTTGGTCTTTGTCTGCTCTGGCCGCGATCTTGTCAAAGACGGTGAGCCGCACACCAATTTTAAACTAACACAAACCAAAGCTAACGAGGTGGTGCTCCTCTCCAACCCTGACGAAGTCGTCCAGGAAATGTATCCTCTTGGGTTCAATCTAGTGGAACACGCCCATGCCCGGGTAACCGACGGCGCGGCGGAATGGAAGATTGCTACCGCCCCCACTTATGGTGAAGCTAACAAAGACTCCGCGCTGATAAACAGCTATACTGCTGCACCAACGATGGACCTGGAGGCAGGTTTCTACGAAACCACCCAAACTGTCGTTATCACCAACATGGAACCCAATTCTGTGCTCCGGTATACGCTGGATGGCACCAACCCTACGGAAAGCTCTCCCGAGTACAGTACGCCACTGGAGGTAGAAACGACGACCGTGGTGAAGGCCCAGGCCTTCAGCAACGACCCCGCTATTCTGCCGGGGAAAATGGATTTTAATACTTACTTCATCAACGAAGACTATTCCCTGGCAGTTTTTTCTGTTGCTGCAGATTCAGTACTTGATCTTGCAGCAGGAATGGGCGATGTTATCCCCATCGGCTCCCTGGAGTACTTTACTACTGATAAGGTCCGTGAAGCGACCTCGTTTGGCAGCCTAAATCGCCACGGTCAAGACAGTTGGGTGTTGGACCACCGCAGCCTGGATTGGATCAGCCGTGACGAGATGGGCTATTCTAAAGCTGTACAAGCGCCCATATTCAAGAAATCCGACCGTGATGAATATCAAAAGTTCATGTTCCGTAATTCTGGAGACGACAACTACCCAGCCATTGATGATGGCGAACACGATGGCGCAACGCATATCCGCGATGAATACGTCCAAACCCTTGCCGTAGAGGGTGGAATGGAACTCGATTCCCGAATTGTAGAACGCGTAATTCTTTTTCTGAACGGTGAATACTGGGGCGTATACGGCATGCGCGAACGGCCGGTAGACCACGACTATACTGACGAATACTACAATCAAGGCAAGTACGAAATCCAATACTTGTCGACTTGGGGAACAACCGAGCTCGAGTACGGCGGAGAGCAAGCCCTGGCGGACTGGGAGAATCTCCGTGACTTTATTCTGGAAAACGATATGAGCATTGAGGAAAACTACGAGATCGTAGACGATAGCATCAACCTGACCAGCCTGACGGACTATATGCTCGTGAACCTGAACACCGTTGCCATAGACTGGCTCAACTATAACACCGGCTGGTGGCGCGGTCGGAACCCTGAGGGTAAACATAAGAAATGGGGGTATATCCTCTGGGATCTTGATGCCACTTTCGGTTACTACATTAACTACACCGGCGTACCAAACGAAGAGCCGGATGCATTGGTTTGTGATATTGAAGAAATTGCTGCCGCCGTGGATGAGTTTTTTAACGGGCCAGAACTGGATAGTATTGATGCTTCTGCGTGCTTGACCGTGGAAAACGGATCGGCGCCTTATCCCGTAGAAGATTCCATCCAGACGTTCGTTTTTCAAACCGACGAATTCTGTTGTGGTCAACTGTGGGACGGCACCTGTCAGGATCAGTATGATGCGGCGCTGGTACACGTGAACAGCGGGGGAACCCTGGGCAATTTTTCGATAGGAGGACCAGTAACACCCGATGGCGAAATTGCCGGTAATGTTGGTAAACACGAACAGATATTTCTGAAGTTAATTGAGGAGAGTCCTGTATTTCGCCAGCTCTACTACGGTCGTTATGCCGACATGATGAACACTACTTTTAGTTGTGAAAACATGAACTATAAACTGGACAGTATGCTGGCGACCATCGAACCTGAGATGCCCCGCCAGATCGAGCGCTGGGGCGGAACGATGGAAGAATGGCAAAGTAACGTCCAGGACCTCAAAGACTTCATTGACGCCCGTTGTAACAACCTGGCGGATAACCTGCTCACTTGCTACAACGAGCTTACCGGGCCTTACGAAGTAACACTGATAGCTGAGCCAAATGGAGTAGGAGAAATAGACTTCAATACCCTCGACATTGAGACCTTCCCCTGGAGCGGAAGCTACTATGGAGGAATGCGCAACAAGATCAAAGCCAAGGTCTTTGATGATTTTGAAGATACTTACGTCTTCAGCCACTGGGAGAGCCGCTCCGGTAACGCTATTTTCCCAGACTCCCTTACCCGGAAAGCTGAAATTGAACTTACGGGCACTGATACCCTGGTGGCCGTCTTCTCCGTCATAAGCAGTACGGATGAATTTGCCGTGCGCCATGCAGTGGAGGTATTCCCTAACCCAACAAGCGGAGCACTTACACTAAATTACCAGCTGCGGGAAGCTGCTCGGGTAGATCTTGCGCTTTATTCTGTCCTTGGTCGGAGGGTCAAAGACTTTCCGCTGCACTCAGGTTTTCAGGCTGCCGGTGGGCAGCGGGCTGATCTTTCCTTTGATGCCAGCACGCCCAATGGGCTGTACTTATTGAAGTTGAAGATTGGTTCGGAAGAACGGGCGTTTAAGGTCAACTTGATACGGTAGCCTTTGGGTTAAGAAGGAGACAGGAAAGCTAAGCCTTGTAAGCGCTTATGGTATGCGCTTTGTACCTTGGATGATATTCACAGTTCGTAGGACTCTGTAAAACAGGCTTCAGTTTCGGCTTGAGCCTAAATGTCATCCAATGAAAGCGTTACTTTTTGTCCTTTCCCTGCTTTGCACTTTTGCGCTCACCGCCCAAATAAACGGTAAGCCCACCTTCGAGCTGCAAGCGATTCACAACGAACCCTTCTGGCCGTCGCCAACGAAAATGCTCTGTGACCCCGGGCTTAACCCCATCTCCATCGTGAGCTGTGAAGGAGAAACGGCTGCCAACGGAGATAATAATCCGGTTAACGGTGCTTTTATGACGTGGCTGGCCACCGATGCGAACAACTTCTACTACAGCCGAATCTACAATGGCGCGGATACTTTTCAGATTGTTCGGACGGGAACCAATCTAACTGTCTACCCACCAAGCGAAGCTGATGGCATCTCCTATATGGCAACACTCAGCATCGGGGGCAACTCCTCCAACCAGTGCCTACGGCCGGGCAACTGGACCGTTCAGGTATGGGACGTACTCGACGACGATGGCGACCAATTGCCAGACCGGGACGGAGACGGAAATATCATCGGCTGTTTTGTAGAATGCCAGTTTAATTTTCAACCCTCTTGCCCTGATCCGGACGTGACTCGATTCAATGTAGATGTTGAAAACGTTGGCTGTAATGGAGACGGTTCCATCACGCTTTCCAACTTTACGTCGCCCAGCCTCTACTGCGTTCAGGGAAACGGTACCGGAGCTAGTTTTTCCTGGGTCGGGCCGAATGGTTTCACCAGCTCTGATCGTGTAATTACCGGGCTTGAAGCGGGAACCTATACCGTAGAGGTTAGTGACTTTTACGGTTGTATTTCCCGTTGGACCGGAGACGTATTAAACCTCCCCGATCTTACTATTGATTGCACGACCCCCTCCACACCACCAACTACCGTTGGCGGTACCGACGGAATGGCAGACATCATCATCACCAGTGGCTCGGGAGATTATTCTATCAGCTGGACAGGCCCGATTGGAGGTTCTCTTAACAACGCTGTTGACGGCTCCAATATCATCACCGGCCTGCGGCCAGGAACTTACGTATTTACTGTTACTGACGAAGAAAGCGGTTGCATGGAAATGTGCACAGTAGTGGTGGAAGAGCCGCCCTGCGAGATTGATTTTACCGTAATGCTGGATATTGATGGCAATATCGTTATTACGGTGCTGGGCGGTATCCCGAACTTCACCCTGGCGTACGTTGGTCCCACCAGCAGCCCACCCTCCGCCCCTTTTGGGAATGAAGGCATCATCGTACCAGCAGCAGACCTTGAACCTGGAGATTACGAATTTGTGCTCATCGAAGAGGACCGTTTTCCTTGTATGCTCTCCGTCTTTTTTACCATCGATCCGGTGGACTGCTCCGACCTTCAGTTTTCTGTGCTGGATCTACAATCACCAGAATGTGGTGGGACTGATGATGGTCTGATTGATATATTTTTTGAAGGAGACTTCTTTCCAGAAATAGTCTGGACCGGACCGGATATAGATGGTAGCATAAGTCCAACAATTACCGATCTTGGTCCTGGAATCTATTCCTTCGTCATTACCGATTCCAGGGATTGTATGCGAGACTCCGTCTTCACCCTAACGGCTCCGCCAGAGTTGTTTTTCGACTGTGGTGCGGTGGACGAAACGCTGGCCGTACTAGATAACGGAAAGATCGGTTACAGCGTCACCGGAGGCACCGGGCCATTTAGCCTCGTTTACACCGCAATGGATCCTGACGGTAATGCTTTGCCGGGCGGTGGGCCGATGCCAATTGCGATCCGGGATACGCTCCGGGACTTGGCTGCCGGAACCTACACGCTCACCATTACGGATGCAAATGGCTGTAGTAATGAATGTACGGCAGTAGTAGCTGAACCGAATTGTTCTCTGGCGCCGGATTGTACGGTCACTAATCCGGTGATTGCCGGAGGCAACGGTAGCGTTGCCTTGAACTTTGATGGCACGCCAGTATGGAATGTTATGGTCCTGGGACCGAAAGACACAAGCTTTGTTACCAGTAGTGCCATGCTGTCTATTGGAGGCTTGCCCGAGGGCGATTATACTTTGAGTGTTTTCAATACCGAAGGTTGTGTTGGTGTTTGCTCGTTTTCTGTAGTCGGCCCTACGTGCGCACTGAGTTTTACCGGCGCAGTTGAAATCCCTTCGTGTGTTGGTTCTGCAGATGGGATGATTGCCCTGACAGTGAATAACGCTGCCCCTGGCCTTGTGGTAGATTGGTCCGACGATGCTTTTGATGGTATGACGATGCTGACGGGCCTGCCCGCTGGAGATTATTCCGTAACGGTTACGGACGAAACGGCCTGCCCGGTTGCTCCTCAAACTTTCACCATCACAGATCCTGCTCCGTTGGACGTTGACCTCAATCTGACTCAGCCAATCTTATGTAACGGAGATAGCACAGCGGTACTGTTGGCTCAGGTTACAGGAAGTGTTGGTGACCTAACCTTTGACTGGTCTGTTGATTCCCTGCCCGATACTAACCGGGTTTCCGGACTAATTGTGGGAAGCTACCACGTGCTGGTAATCGATGAAAACGGCTGTAGCGGTCGGGATACGATCATCATCACCCAGCCAGAAGCACTAGCACTTGCTTGCTCCGCTACCGGCGAAACCACAGCAGGGGCAACCGACGGCACGATCACTTTAGACAATTCGGGCGGGGACGCAGGTGCAGGGGGAGTTGTACGGCTCAGTGGCGATCTGGGAACTCTGCTCCTGACGGCGGGCACGGATACGACTTTCAACGGGTTAGCCCCCGGAACCTACGAACTCACGATCACTGATGCGAACGACTGTGAAACCACCTGCTCCGCCATCGTAAGCCAGGGAGGCTGTAATATTGCCGTAACCATTGCTCCTGACCAGCCGGACTGTGACAGCCCCACAGGAGAAGCTACCGCCAATGTGACCGACGCAAACGGAGGGGTGAGCTATCGCTGGAGTACCGGTGGTTCTACGCAAACGATTACCGACCTCACTCCTGGAAGTTATGCCGTCACCGTTACCGATTCACTTGGTTGCGAAGCCAGAGCAGATGTTACCATAGCGCCTTTTACCGACTTCCCGGTGATTACTAACTCTGCGCTTACCTCGGTTTGCGACAATGGATGTACAGATTTATCATACACCCTAAGCGGAACGCCTCCGTTCGTAATCCGGGCCAGGATAGATCGTAATGGTAATAACTTGGGGACCTACACCATTAATGTACCTTCTTCAGGGGATGATTCCTTTACTATTTGCCCGGGCGATTTTAGTAGCCCAGACTTGCAAGACTATGTAGTGACCTTGATCGATATTGTTGATGGAAATAATTGTAGTCAGAATATCGGAACTCAACTAGTGGTGGATATTTTCCCGACAGCTACTTTTACCCTGGACACGATGACTTGCATTGGCGGTGAAGTGAATTACTTCGGCGAGATTTTTAATGCAGCCCGTTCAACCGGCGATGTGATCGTCCCCACGCCTTCTTCAAACGGTTGCGACAGCACGGTTACGGTGAACCTGAGTTTTTTGACTTCCGCGTTCAGTACGCTGGATACGATGACCTGCGTCGGGGGCGAAGTGAATTACTTCGGCGAGATTTTCAATGCTGCCCGGCCAACCGGCGACGTGGTCGTCCCCACGCCTTCTTCAAACGGTTGCGACAGCACGGTTACGGTGAACCTGAG
>CAYPIM010000109.1:19402-19918 GCA_964410795.1 uncultured Lewinella sp.
CGCTGGATACGATGACCTGCGTCGGGGGCGAAGTGAATTACTTCGGCGAGATTTTTAATGCAGCCCGGCCAACCGGCGACGTCATCGTTCCTACGCCCTCCTTCCTTGGTTGCGACAGCACGGTTACGGTGAACCTTAGTTTTGTGACTTCCGCGTTCAGTACGCTGGACACGATGACCTGCGTCGGGGGCGAAGTAAATTACTTCGGCGAGATTTTTAATGCTGCCCGGACGACCGGCGATGTGATCGTTCCCACACCTTCTTCCCTTGGTTGCGACAGCACGGTTACGGTGAACCTTAGTTTTGTGACTTCCGCGTTCAGTACGCTGGACACGATGACCTGCGTCGGGGGCGAAGTAAATTACTTCGGCGAGATTTTTAATGCTGCCCGGACGACCGGCGATGTGATCGTTCCCACACCTTCTTCCCTTGGTTGCGACAGCACGGTTACGGTGAACCTTAGTTTTGTGACTTCCGCGTTCAGTACCCTGGACACGATGACTTGCGTCGGGGGAG
>CAYPIM010000110.1:0-17931 GCA_964410795.1 uncultured Lewinella sp.
TACCGCAAGTACCGTTCACGTCGCTACGCTTGCTCACCTAGGACGAACAAGTGTAGTATGGTAAGCATCCCTCTGCGGTAGCGCTATAAATCTATCTCTCTACTAATCTATCAATCTAGAACGGCAGCTCTATAAATCTATCACACTATAAATCTATCAATCTAACTTACCTTCGCCCCCCATGGCAGGCTACACCATAAAACTACCCCAGTTCGAAGGCCCTTTCGACCTTCTCCTCTTCTTCATTGAACGGGACGAACTGGACATTTACGACATCCCTATTTCCGAAGTTACGAACGACTTCCTCGAGTACATGCGCCAGGCCCAGCAAATGGACATTGATCTGGCCAGCGAGTTCGTTCTCGTTGCCGCTACACTATGTCGAATCAAAGCCAAGATGCTTATCCCCCGGAAGCCGGTGGACGAAGAAGGTAATGAGATCGACCCGCGCGAAGAATTGGTCTCCCGCCTGCTGGAATACAAGCGCTATAAATCCGTCCTCGTTGAGCTGCGCGAGTTGGAGGCCGCCCGGGGCAAGCGCAATTATCGTGGTAACGTGACCACTGAATTAGCGCAAATCGCCACCCGCGCCCTCGTCGACGTCGAACTGGAGAGCGTCACCCTCTTCAAGCTACTGAAGGCCTACGAGCGCCTACTCACTAAAATGGAAGAACGGGACGACCGGCCGGTGATCCACGAAATCGCCCAGTTCAGCCATACCGTCGAAGACCAACAAAGCAGAATTCTTGAAATGGTCGGGGCCATACAGTTTGGTAAATCACGTCCTAGCTTTATCGATGTTTTCAGCGTTTGTAAAACACGAATTCACGCCATCGTCACCTTTCTCGGCCTGCTGGAATTGCTCAATGCACGCGAAGTACGTCTAATTCCAGGAGAAGGAGTTAATAACTTTTGGCTGGAAGCTGGCAGGACTGAGGAAGAGGAGTAGTAGTGGGTGGTATTTCTCGGCGGCCGAGCTAAACCCCTTTAATCCGTTCCCAAAGCCGCGAGAACAAGTCTCCCATATTCACATCTTCGGAAGGGCCGGCATTTTCCTGAAGGACGCGAACTGGATGTACCGTAGTGTCTACCTGCCAGCTAAAGATGTAACTGCTACTCGCCTCCGGTTTCTCCAAATCGATCAGGCCATAGCGAAGATCATTCACCTGGAGGCCGCCTTCTTTACGGCCGGGTAAAACGCCGTAATATTCTTTTGTAAACCAGCGGATAATGCGGACGTCACGGTCTTCGGCATAGGGCGCTAGCAGGTCATGATTACCGGGTACTTTGATAAAGGGCTCAAAGCGTCGCTCTTCGTCAAAGAGGCTGTACTGGCTGAAGTAGTAGAGGTCTTTCTTTGCGTCCTTCGCGGTGCCAGACCAAAGTACATTGTTGAGAATCGAAGGAGAAACAACCAGGCCTTCGGCTACGATGCCGTCCTGCTCGAGGGTAGATTCCATCACATTTTCTACGTTAAAGTAGTTGACCACCGTCAGGGCGAGATAGACGGAGGACAGGATGAGCCCGGCCTTGTTCAACCTTGCTCTCCAGTCGCTCCCCTGCACCCGCGTCCGCGCCCAAACGAGCAAAATAAGGAAAGGAATGGTGTAGATCGGATCCGCCACCGAAATGGTATTCCACGCCACCCGGCTCTTTGCCAAGGGCTGCAAAAGCTGGGTGCCATAAGCCGTAAAACAGTCTAGCAAGGGGTGGGTAACAATGGCGCCAAAGGCGAGCAAAGACCACCCCTTCCAACCAACGTTCTTGATTTTGGCCGGGAAACCGCGCAACCATCGTAAGCCGCCAATCACTAGAAAAAAACAAGCGAAGGCCACTGTGATGGCTAGCGTGATCTGCGGAATATTGTATACCTCGATCGGCATCAGGTAGCTACCGCCCGTTAGCAACAGATAAAAAACGATAAGCAGCGCAGGCCAGACCACCCACCCCTTCACCGGTCCTTCCCTACCACCATAAAAGCGGTGCAAAGCCAGCCCCACCAGCGGAGCGGCCAGCAATGCGAACGGTAAGCTGTGCGTGAACGCCCGGTGATAAGCCAGGGCACTCATTGGGTCGCTCACCGCATTGGCAAAAACGTCCAAATCGGGTAGTGTCCCACAAATCCCTCCCCATAGCATGGCGCGGTTACCGACCTTGCGGCCGAGGACGGCTTCGCCTACTGCGGCGCCTAGTACTATTTGAGTTAGTGAGTCCATTCAGTTGTTAGTTGTCGGTTGTCGGTTGTCAGGAAGACGGCTGAACGATCAAAAGGTTGGCGTAATCTATAACAAGACTGCCAAACTACAAGACTATAAAGTACCTATCTGCTCTGCATACATTGAGCGAAAGCCTACACTGTCTTCCAGTAATTCTTCCAGCGTGCCCTCGGCGGCAATGCGCCCTTCTTCCATGTAGTAGACATAGTCAAAAAAACGGAGGAGATGGAGGCGGTGAAGCGTACTTACAATAGTCTTATCCGGATAAGCAGCGAAGATGCGTTCGTAAGCCAGAATTTCTGTTTTAGGGTCCAGGCTACTTGTCGGCTCGTCCAACAAAAGGAGCGTAGAAGTGTCGGCGGCAAGCAGTCCACGGGCGATGCTGAGGCGTTGGCGTTGCCCGCCACTCAGGTTGGCACCGCCTTCAGCCAGGAAGGTTTTTAGGCCGTCTTCAGCTTGCTCGACTACATCTTTTAGCACGGCACGATGGATGGCATTGTCCAATTCTTCGGCAGAGCGATCCAGGCCCATCGTTAGGTTATTGCGTAGGGTGTCTTCAAATATTTCTGGGGCTTGGGGAATGAGCGTCGTTTGCTCGAATAATTGTGCAGGCGCGGACGCAGGGTGCAAAGTGGGGTCGTTGAAAAGCAGGGTAATCTGCTCGGGGGGGTAAAGCCCCCGCAAGGCGTAGAGCGTAGTCGTTTTGCCAGAGCCACTGGGCCCAATGATGGCGATGCGTTTGCCCCGGTCCAGGTTTAGGTTGACGTCGAAGATGCCCGCACCGTCTTCTCCGTAGCTGAAGTTAAGCCCTTCGATGCGGAGTTTATCCCACGCCCGATCCACCTTTCCTTCGGTAGAAGGAACAGCTAATTTCGTATAGGCTGTTTCGATGGGATCGATGGCAGCCAGGTCTGACCGGAAGCGAACTATCTGCCCGTACTGCATGGTGAAACTGGCGAGCATGTTGGAGAACTGATTGACGTAACCAATCAGCGTCACCAATCCCCCCACCAGAAAAACTTCTCCGGGAACGTAGTTATCGTACACGTACCCCCCCACCATCGCGATGTACATCAGGCCCGTAAGCACTGAGATAGAAAACCACTTTTGTTCGTTGATACGAGTACCCCTGAAAAATGGTGGCCATATTTTATCGATGCGGTCATTAATGTCTTTGGCCGTGCGCTTACCCAGGCGAAGGGTGGTTACGGTGATGATGTTCGTCAGTTTATCCGAGAAGCCAGCCATCAGCTCATTTTCCCGGTCGTTGGTTTCCGTGATCGCCGCAATCATCGGCTTATCGAAAGCAAGCACCACCGCAAAAATGATGATGGCCGCCACCACAGCAATGGCCCCAAACAGTGGACTAAACCACAGCAAGGCAATCAGTGCAATCACCATCCGGGCAATGGTTTGGAAGTAGGCGAAGCCATTATCAAAGAAATTTTTGAGGGCCTCGTAGCCCTTACGGGCACGGTTGATGGTATCTCCACTATGGTGTTCGCGGTGCCAAGCCAAAGGTAGGTGAATGATCTTATCGTATACCTCCATCAGCAGGCGTTTGCTGATATCAAAGGCCATCCGCCGTTCCCATAAGCGGGCGGGCCACTGCAAAGACCAGTAGGAAAAAATAATGCCCATATGAAGGGCTAGATAGATCAAGGTTCCTTGCAGCAGGTCGTCTCCCCCTTCTTGCAAATGATTGATAAAAAGACCAAAAATTACCGGTTGTAGGCTGATCAGTAGGTTCACCCCCGTGAACATGAGATAGATCAAAATGTATTTGCCATGCATCCCGGCCGCATAGCCCCAGGCTATGCTTAGGAGACGTTTGTAGGGGTTATCGGTGATTAAGGAAAGCATAGTTAGTAGAATGTAGTGAGTAGTGGATAGTGCTGCCGCAAGTACCGTTCGCGGCGCTATGCTTGCTTACCTTAGGCGAATGAGCGTAGCAAAATGAGTAGTACTCGCAGTGGCACTACCCACTACATTCTATCTACTATTATCCCAGCTTCGCTTTCACTAAAGTGGCGATGGTCTTACCATCCGCCCGACCAGCAGCTTGTTTATTGGCCATGCCCATCACTTTACCCATGTCCCGCATGGAGGTCGCACCGGTTTTAGCGATGATGCCTTCGATGAGGGCGCCAAGCTCGTCTTCAGATAATTGCTCGGGCAGGTACTTGCTGATGATGTCAATTTCTTCGCGTTCGGTGACGGCGAGGTCTTCGCGGTTTTGCTTGGTGTAGATGTCCAGACTGTCTTGCCGGCTTTTCACCAGCTTCTGGAGCATAGCGATTTCGCCCTCGGCGTCTAATTCCTTACCGGTACCGTCCGTTTTCTGGAGCATAATGGCACTCTTGATGGCACGAATACCACGGAGAGATACTTTGTCTTTGGCCTTCATGGCGGTCTTCATGTCGGCGATGATGCGCTCTTCTAGCGTCATGTGATAGAGTATTTTGTTACTTGTAGGTAACGCTTTGAAGGACCAATAAGGTTGCGCTGCATTACGCTTACCTTTGCCCCTGATGAGTAAGAGCTACCAACTGAAAGAAGTATCGGGTTTCCAGCAGTTCCACGCGGTCCTCAAGGAAATTTACCGGGGAAACAAGCAGTATGTCTTTCCCTTGCAGGGCGACATTGAGGGCATCCTTTCGGCAAACAACAAAGCATACGACGGTACGAACCTTAAGCTTTGGGTGGTACTTGAAGAAGGTAAACGCCCGGTTGGCCGCATTGCGGCCTTCATCGATCGGCAGCGCAACGAAGAACTTGAGCTCCCCGTAGGCGGCCTCGGCTTCTTCGAAACCATCGAAAATGATCAGGTCGCCGAACTTCTTTTTGACGCGGCCGAGGGCTGGCTCCGTAGCGAAGGAATGCACGCCGTAGACGGGCCAATAAACTTTGGCGAGCGGGACAAATTCTGGGGCCTCCTCGTGCGGGGTTGGTACCGCCCTCTCTACCAGGAGACTTACAACCCGCCCTACTATCAGCGGATGTTCGAAGACCGGGCCTATGTCCCCCACGAGCAGTGCCTCACCATGCGTGGCGTAGTCGCTGAATTTCCGGGTGAACGACTCGCGGGCCTCGCCGCCAGGGTTAAGGAACGCTACGGCCTTTACACCAAGCAGATTGATAAAAACGATCTTCCTACTGCTGCCAACGACTTTGCCCAGGCTTATAACGCCGCCTTCAATCATTGGCCCTACTTCAAGCCCATGAGTGGAGAAGATGTCCTCCCCACCTTCGAGGAGATGAAGCTCATCATGGACCCTCACCTCACCTGTCTTGCCTACGATAAGGATGACCAACCCATCGGGATGGCCGGCCTCATCCCCGATATCAACTGCTTCATGAAGGGCGTAAACGGGAAACTGGACTGGAAGGGTCTGCCTCGGTTCCTCTACCGCTTGAAACTTCAGAAACAACCAAGAAACTGTAAAGGCATCGCTTTCGGCATCGTTAGTGAATATCAACGCATGGGCGTTTACCCCCTCATGGTCGACGCGATGTTCCAAAGCGGAAATCAACACAACTCCAAGACCTATAAATACGTAGATATGGCCACCATCAGGGGCCACAATGAAGTGATGGTAAAGACCTGCGAAAAGATGAATACCAAGGTACACCGCGAACATATTGCCTACCGTAAAGCCCTTGTTGACGGTGCTAACTGGGATGCTTTTGCAATGATGGATTTAAGTGAGGTGGAGATGGGGAATTATGGGTAGAAACATTTTGTGCGCAGAAAATCCTAATTTTATTCATTTTGTGCGCAGAAAATCCTAATTTTAGAGAAATTCACCGCCGTTGTGCGCAGAAAATCCTAAAATGAAACTGCCTGAGATCATCTTTGGAACTGAAGATAAAGATCGCAATTATAGAATAACTAGCTTATTAAAGTCTGGCCACCTCCGACGTCTTCTTCCCCGGGTTTATACAAGTCTTATGGATGTTGATGATGAGCTAATCGTTCGGCGGAACCTCTGGCAAATGATTGCGGTTCTTTTCCCAAAGAGTATACTCTCTCATCGTTCCTCCATTGAGTTCAAACCTTCACCTGAAAATATAATTTACCTTACGGCCAGGAGCCGAAGGGTTTACCGTTGGCCCGGCGTAACGCTAAAATTCATGGACGGTCCTGCCGCCCTTCATGATGACAATCCGATATTTAAAGGCTTGTATGTATCCTCACTCGAGCGTAGTAGCCTCGAAAATCTTGGTAATTACCGAAAGAGTGGCGGCGAGAGTAGAGCGATTGACCAAAGCGTTTTGGAAGAGCGATTGGTGCAAATTTTAAACTCCGGTGGTGAAGAAGCACTAAAGGATTTTCGTGACCGGGCAAGAGTAATCGCTGATAAATTCAATTGGAAAAAAGAGTTTGATCGGCTCAACAAAATTATCGGTTCTCTCCTCTCAACACATATTGGGGATGTGTTGACTTCACCTATTGCCGTTGCACTTGCGTTTGGTAAACCTTACGACGGAAACCGAGTAGCATTGCTTACAAAACTTGCTGGTTCGCTCCGCCAGATGCCCGTAGTGAGCCGGCCTGAAAAAACTAAAAACATTCTAGCCTACATCAACTTTGCTTTCTACGAAAGCTTCTTTTCTAACTATATCGAAGGCACTACTTTTCGAGTAGATGAAGCCGAAGAAATCGTTTTCAATGGTGCAATTATCCCAATGCGTCGGGAAGACTCTCACGATATTTCAGGAACATACGCAGTATGCGCTGACCGTGATGAAATGAGTCGAATTGCATCTACACCTGAGGAGTTTATCGAAATTCTAAAGTCGCGCCACGCCCCCATCATGCAAGCTCGCCCCGAAAAACTCCCCGGCCGCTTCAAAGTAAATGCTAACCGAGCAGGCAATACCTATTTTGTGAACCCTAAAGAAGTAATTGGTACGCTTGAAACCGGATTTCTACAGCTCGAAAGTTTACCCTCCCCCCTAGCACGCTCCCTGTACATGATGTTCCTGATTGCCGAAGTACACCCCTTCGAAGACGGTAACGGCCGCGTGGCTCGCCTGATGATGAACGCCGAACTCACCGCCGCTGGCCAGTCTAAAATCATTATCCCCACTGTATACCGTGATGATTACCTCCTTAACCTTAGGCGACTCACCCGCAAGCATGACCCCGGCCCATACATCCGAATGATGGACCGTGCCCACGCCTTCAGCCATTGGCTCGAACCTAAAGATTACCACACGTTAAAAATACAGTTAGAAGAAAGTTATGCCTTTGCGGAGGAAGGAAAAGCACTGGTGTTTTAGCCATGAGGCGCTCACTAGCATTAGAACCTTTAGGGCTTCCTAATAAATAGAATCGCTCCCGTACAGCAATAAACAGTGATGCTCGCTTAGCGTGTGAAGGCTAAGCGAGCATCAACACGCTAATTTGCAGCAGCAATTACACTACTACAAGTCTACATTACTCCTCAGCGAGGAATCCACGAATATTCCAGTTGATCCGTTCCGTACCGGTAATTTCGTTGAAGCTCGTCCAGGTACCGCCGGTGGGCGGCAGGAAGCGGTCGCCGTTGGGGTTGTAGTTTGCGCCATCGTCACAGCCAACGGCCTGGAACTGGGTTACGGGAGCATCTACCTCCACGGCAATCCAGATGCCTTCGTTTTCACGGATATCCACTACTGCATCAGTGATGGTGTGTTCGTACCATCCCGTGTTACGAATACGCTGAGTCAGATCAATACTGTAGCGCTCGGCTCCTGGTGTACGGTCGTCCGTACCTTCGGCGTAGATGATGATTACGGTAGAGCTGGGAATGTCTTCAAGGTAGAAGCTTACCTTGTCCAGGCGGCGGCCAGCATAAGGTTGGGTCTCCTGCTGGGGGAAATAAGCCGCAAACGTATTAAAGCCTTGACCGTTAAACGGAGCGGTGAAGTTATCGCCGTCATAACGAAGACTATCCGCTATGCTGTTGCCCGGTCCGTCGTCGTCCTCACAACCAGAGTAAGTGAAGAGCGCAAAAGCCAGGAGTAATAATAAGGGGAGGTTGAAGGTTTTCATCAGGTATTGTTTTATGACCGCTAAGATCGGGTCAGTGAACGTTAAGAACCCAGTCATGGATTGCTAAGACCGGGTTAAAGTTCCGCTTTACTTCACAACAATTTTCTTGAAGTATTCCCGTCCTGCAGCAGAACGAAAACGCAGAACGATCAGGCCGGATTGCTTGATGTTCAAACGAGCTGAAGTGCTGTTCAGCTCAACGCTTTGCAGTATCCGGCCAGTGGCGTCAATGGCTTCCAGCGTTGCACCATAAAATTCAGGCGTGAGGCTGATTTGAATTTCTCCGCTGCTGGGGTTGGGGAATACGCTCACTCCAGCATCATCGGCACTTTGAACGGAAGTTGTATTCCGGAAGATGACGGTGTTAGTGGCATCATCATTTACATTATCGTCATTCGTAGTTGTCACGACGGCAATCACCTCCTGGTCTTCGGGCGTCATCGGGGTTGCAGTGGAGGCAAAGGTGTGTTCGTAGCTTGCTCCGGCGGCGATGTCCGCAGTAATCGTCTCTTCAGCGCCAAGTTCTCCGTCAACGAAGTAAGCAACGGTAGCAGCGCTAACCATTTCTGACCCTGTATTCGTAAAGACTACGGTCACCATCTGGTCGGAGTTGTAGGCAACCGTTACAGAATCCGCCCGCAGGTTGGTCTGGGTTGAGAAGTGTGTTTCACTTTCTTCCACCAGGTAACCAGCGATGCGATAATGAGGCTCCGTGTGGTCACTATCGTTGTAGTTGGTATTTTCCAGGTTTACGTAAGCTTCCAATTCGTAGTCAAAGGTGATCTCCTGGCCGGCGAAGAGGTCTCCACCAAGGTCATAAACAAAAGGCGTCACTGCCTGCCCGGGGCACCATCCTGCCCGCGAGAACAGCCAGGTACCGTTCTGATTGGCACAGTCATTTTCAGCACAGTCAGTCTTCCAGAGGTTGTGGGATGCTGCAAGCTCGCCGTTGATCATCAGGCTGTGGGTTTTGTTGGCGAACTCAGCAGCATTGTCCGTATTCCCCTGGCCGTGGCCGGTAATGGTGAGGCGGAAGCGGCTTTCTTCAGTATTCGTGGCCATGGTATTGGTCAATGCTGACAGGTCGTCTTCAATTCCGGGGTCACCATAAACGTGGTACTGATCCGCCCAGAGCGGCGTTGTTTTCTGGTGCAGGGGAGAAGGACCTTCGATGAATTCCAGATCAGCGTCTAATAGCCAACCTGATGGTCCCCATACCTGGATATAAGACTTAATCGTAACCTGGCCTGAAAGCAAGTACTTAAAGTCAGTAACGTCAACAACCCATTCGTCTCCTCCACATCCGATACCAAAAGGGGTGATGAAGCGGGCAATCTCAAACTCTTCTCCCGCTTCGTTGATTACGAACACATTAGCCGGTTGATCCCATGGGTCACAGCCTCCGGTAGGGCATTTCACGGAAAGGTGTAGAAGTAGCTTGGCGTAGTTCTCCATGTCCTCTGGCATATTTACCGTAGTAAACTGCGTTTGGCCGTCGTTTCCGAAATTATGCTTCTCCTCAAATAGCAAGCGAAGCAATTCGCCTTCGTTTCCAGCCCGAGGCTTGCGGTAACGGTAAGTCGTTGAGTTGTTCAGAGAATTGAGGTCGGCATCCAACGTTGTGGTGACGGTAAGAATGTTGGTATTATTACCCGTAAGATCTAACGGTGTTTCAAAAACATAGTCGACGGACTCACCGGGGGCGATTGTACCGGAGTAGGTTACCGTAAGAACAGGCAAACTATTGATACTGAGCCTTAGTGGGATCTCCGACACTGCCTCACTACCGTAGTTGTAAATCGAAACCCGCGGCTTCACCGGACGATGATATAAACTGATGGCATCTGGCGCAGAAACTTCGCCGATTCCGACATCAATAGCCGGGATCGTCCAGCCCTCCTGCCAGGCACTATCGTCCAGGCCAGTCAACATTCCATCGCAGTTCTCTCCAGCTAAGTTAACCGCAGTAGTACCGCTCCCTTCGTTGAAAGGGAGGTAAGCGATGAGGCCGTCTTCCATGCCGGTATATTCTGTTCCTTGGTTATCAAAAATTTGTTCGGAGGTGCGGGCAACATTCCAGACCCGAATTTCGTCCAGCGCTCCGTTCCAGACCCGGCCCGGAAAGCTAGGCGATGCGCCAATGGTTGTTATCCGGCTGTTGTGAGTAGGGCTTCCAGAAAAAGTACCGGTAGCTTGCTGAACGCCATTAATATAAAGGCGAATGGTTCCACCGTCAACGGTAACGGCAACATGGTACCACTGGTTGGTATTCATGATTTCATCGGTCACCACCTCAAACCAGTTACCGTCAACGGCCATCACGAAACTAAGGATGCCGTTCTTCCCTGCGCGGAAGGCAAAGCCACCTGGCATTGAGCGATCTTTGGCCAGGATCGATCCCTGCCATGACTCCCCCCGCCATTGAGGACTGAAGACCCATGCTTCTATGGTGAAGCCATCGCCAATATTGAAGTCTTCGCTGTCACAGAGAGGGATGCTCCCGTCAGTGCCGTTCAGAGCGATACCATTATTCTGGGCGAAGATTGTTGAACATAAAAACAAGCTAAGAAGCAAGGTGTAAAGTAGTTTCATTGAAGGGGTTGTTTAGGGACGCCGTGAAAATAACTTACGCTTTTCGGCCGTCTTATTTTGCCCCTACTTCAATTAAAAATCATTTCCGTAGCGGTGCTATGCAAAGGATTTTTAATTGAAGTAGGAACAAAAACGTCAGGCCAAAAACCAGTAAGTTATTTTCACGGCGTCCCTTAGTGTAATTAAGAGCGTGATAAAAGTTAGTCCGAAAGTACGAAGATTTTATGATGACCCTCTCGGTTGTCGTGGCATTCTGCTCTCCTTAACTTTGCCCGACAAACATGAACAAAGAAATTCTTCGCCTGGCGGTTCCAAATATCCTGAGCAACATTTCTGTACCGCTCATCACCAGTTTTGATACGGTGCTGATGGGCGGACTCGGAGGAGGTCATATTGCAGCGGTTGGCCTGGGGGGAATGGCCTTTAACTTCGTATACTGGAACTTCGGCTTTCTGCGCATGAGCACAACAGGGCTAACCGCCCGCGCTTACGGAGCAGAGGACAAGGCCGCGCAAATGGCGACACTCACCCGCGCGGCCATGCTCGCCATCCTTATCTCAGTACTACTGATCTTGCTTCAGTACCCCTTTGCTGAGTTGACGCACTGGCTTCTGAACCTCCGAGACGATCAGGTTGCTCTGGTTGATGACTACTTCTACATCCGTATTCTAGCCGCTCCAGCGGCGCTCTTGCAAATGGTCCTTTTCGGTTGGTTTTTTGGTAGGCAGAATGCCATTTTCCCGCTCGTACTCACCCTGATTCTGAACGCCATGAATATGGCCCTGAGTTGGTACTTAGTGAAAAGCCTGGGTTGGGGCATCCGGGGCGTTGCCTGGGGCACGGTGCTTGCCCAATACCTGGGCTTCGCCTTCGGCCTTGCGCTCTGGTGGTGGGAGTGCCGGCGGAGTGGTCTTTCTTTCCAAAAACCTTCTTTGCACCCGCGTACGCGCCCCCAAGAAGACAATACTCCAGCGCTACGCGAGTTTCTCTCCGTCAACCGTGATATTTTCATCCGGACCCTGTGCCTGACGTTAAGTTTCGCTTTCTTTTATAACCGCGCAAACGCCCTCGACGTCGGTACCGCAGTTGTGGCTGCAAATGTGATTCTATTGCAGCTTGTAAATTGGCTCAGTTACGGTATCGACGGTTTCGCCTTCGCTGCGGAAAGCCTGGTTGGTAAATATTCGGGAGCAAATAAACCCGCCGAATTACGCCGCGTCATCCGCCTGATCTTTTTGTGGGGTATGGTTTTTGCGGGTATTTACGCCCTGGTTTATGGCTTGGGCAACACCCGTATTTTAGGCCTCTTCGCACCAGAGAATACCGCGCCTGAAGCCCTGGCTGCCGCAACTTATTACCTACCGATAGTCGTAGTATTTTGCCTCGCTGCGGCTCCTTGCTACCTCCTCGATGGCATTTATATCGGCCTCACCGCAGCCCGTGCGATGCGGCAAACGATGTTGTTTGCCTTCGCCGGCTACCTGCTTTGCTATTTCCTCGTTGGCCAGCACTACCAAAACTGGGGGCTGTGGGGCAGCTTGTTGATGTTTATGGTCATGCGCGCTGCCATGCAATACTGGTGGATGCGGACCGGACGCATCGGACTAACCGCCCAAAAGATTAACAGCTTAAAAGACTAACGCGCTACCTTCGTACTATGGCTTACAATTCCATCCAGGCAACCCAACGGGCACTAGCCGAAGGCTCCGTAAAAACAACAGACCTTGTTAATGGCTTCCTAGCGGCCATCAACGAGCACGCCCACCTGAACATCTACGTAGAAGTATTTGCAGAAGAGGCGATGCGCATTGCAAAGAAGCAAGATGAGGCGCGGGCGCAGGGGGCAAGGTTGGGTAAACTAGCAGGGGTTGTGCTTTCCATCAAAGATGTGATCTGTTACGACGGACACGCCGTCAGCGCGGGCTCAAAAATTCTCGACGGTTTCGTCTCTCCGTATACCGCCACGGCCCTGCAACGCCTGCTAGACGAAGATGTAATCGTAATAGGCCGTACCAACTGTGACGAATTTGCCATGGGCTCCGGCAACGAAAACAGCTTCTACGGCCCCACCCGCAACGCAGCCGACGTCACCCGCGTCCCCGGCGGAAGTTCGGGAGGAGCGGCTGTTTCGGTCCAGGCCGGAACCTGCCTGATTGCGATGGGTTCCAGTACGGGCGGCTCCGTCCGGCAGCCCGCTTCCTTCTGCGGTATCTTCGGCTTCAAGCCTACTTACGGCCGCATCAGCCGCCACGGCCTGATCGCCTACGGATCTAGCTTCGATCAGATTGGCTACCTGGCCAATAACCCGGACGACATTGCCCTGGCGCTTCAACTCAGTGCTGGTGCAGATATGTACGACGCCACAGCCCCCAACAAAATTCTGCCTCCCTACAGTACGCAACCCGTCGATACCGAGCCGCAGAGCATTGCCTATTTCGCCGACCTGATGGAAAGCGAAGCACTAGCACCAGAGATCCGCAAGGCGATGAAGCTTACCTTCGACAAGTTCGAAGCAGCGGGCCACAAGATGGTCCCCGTCAAGTTTTCTTACTTCGATTATGTAGTCCCTGCCTACTACGTGCTTACCACGGCCGAGGCCAGCTCTAACCTCAGCCGCTTCGACGGGATGCGCTACGGCCACCGCTCTAAGGAAGCCAACAACCTGAACGAGACTTACACTAAATCCCGTACCGAGGGCTTTGGCACCGAGGTGCAACGACGGATTTTGCTTGGTACTTTCGTACTCAGCAGTGGCTACTACGACGCATACTACGGTAAGGCCCAGCGGGTCCGTCGTCTCATCCGGGATCAACTCCAAGGAATTGTCGATGCTCATGACTTTATCCTGATGCCAGTCACTCCCGGCACCGCATGGCCAATCGGAGAGCAGACCGATGACCCCGTCGCCAACTACCTTGCCGACATCTATACCGTGCTGGCTAATCTCGCCGGTTTACCCGCCGTCGCCATCCCCGTAGCAACCGAATCAGATCTCCCCGTTGGCTACCAACTGATGGCGGACCAGTGGGAGGAAGGAAAGCTACTCCGATTTATCCGCGGACTCTAAATGAGCGAGCGGGCTGTGCCCCGAGGGAAGCCCGCTCACCCAATTGCCCAACGAGTCGTTAACGGTAGTACAAGAACGATTTGGCTCATTATCTTTGCCGTCTAAGTTTTTAATCCCACGAATAATGAAAAACCTATTCTTCTTCCTCGCCCTTGGTTTGGCCTTCGCTTCCTGCACGGACCCCAAACCGAGCGACGGCACCGTCCCTGCTGATAAGCTGGCTTCCACGAAAGACCTCGTGGCCAGCAAAGACCAGGATACTGCCCGCCATATTCCGCTTTACATCCACAAGATTCCGGCGGAAGGGGAACTTGACAATCAGGTAACCGCCGTTGGTGGCTTCGGCCAGGTGATTCAGCCACCGATGGATCGCCTCGAAGCACAGGCCCTTTGCAAGAGTTACTGGGTGGTGGAAGGCTACGCCGATAGCCGCGCAAGCCGCGCTCAGAAGGTAGCCGCTACTGGCCAGTGGATTCAGTGTTTCCCCAACGGAACCTTCCGCGGTGGCCACTGGGGCAAGCAAACCCACGCTGGTGCCTGGTACCTCACCTTCAATGAAAAGTTCCCTCTGTTACAACTCGACAGCAACGTAGACCGGATGGACGCCATCTGGGAAATTCAGGGCTTTGCCGGAGACCAATCCGCTATGGCGGTGGTGCGGCGCAACACCTTCGGCCCGCACTTCAATTCCATTTCTTCTAAGTGGATTGAGCTGTTCGATCGGCCTACTCGGGAGCAGTTCAGGCACGTACATCAGGGGCTATAAGTAGATTCGCTACGCGGCTACTTCGTGGTGATAGATTTGATAGTGTGATAGATTGATAGAGCTCCGCACGTTGTAGTGGCTTTGCTTACTTGGTTCGTGCGACGGAGTAATTCGCGACAAATTACCTTCTGACTAACCATCCATGATATCATGATAAAAATGAAAAGCATCTGTCTTTTACTAGCCATCAGCTTGGTATTTACTTCTTGTGGAGACTCCACGCTGCCTAATGCAGGCCCCGTGCCTGCGGATGAGTTGGCCTCTACGCAAGATTTCGTTGCCAGCCCGGACCAGGACACGGCCAGCCATATCCCGCTTTATATCCACAAGATTCCGGCGGCGTCGGAGCTAAACGACACCATCACTTCAGTTGGCAGCGTTGGTCCGCTTCCTCCACCGCCGATGGCACGTATCGAAGCTCAGGCACTTTGCAGAAGTTACTGGGTAGTGGAAGGTTATGCCGACAGCCGCGCAAGCCGACCGCAAAAAATTGCCGCTACCGGCCAGTGGATTCAGTGCTTCCCCGACGGAACCTTCAAAGGCGGACATTGGGATAAACAAACTCATTCTGGCAAATGGCACCTCACCTTCCAGGAGAAGCACCCCTTGCTCCAACTCGACAGTAATGTAGACCGAATGGACGCGAGCTGGACAATGCAGCTTTCGCGCGACCAAGCCAAGATGGCCCTCACCCGCCGCAATGGTTTCGGCCCCCACTTCAATTCTATTTCTTCCTTATGGGTTGAGCTGTATGACCGGCCTACGCGGGAACAGTTTAAGAACGCACACCAGGGTTTGTAGGCAGATCAATAGATTTGGTAGTGTGATAATTAATAGTGCTCCGCACCTTGTAGTGGCTTTGCTTACTTGGTTCGTGGCGGCTCTACCTTAACGAACGAAGTGAGCATTCCTTTGCGGTAGCCTATAAATCTATCACCACGAAGTAGCCGTGTAGCGAATCTAAATACCTACCTTCATCCGTCAGAGAAAACCATTAGCGTATGAACGACTTTTTTAACCTCCTCGGCGATTTCTTCCAAGACCGGCCTCTCACCAATGAAGAGCAGATTTTACTATTAATCCTGGGCGTCCTGATTCTAACCATCGGCATAATCATCGGTTGGATCATCCAGGGGCTTACTACCCGGAGGTACAAAAAAGAGTTACTGCTACTGCGCAAAGACCGGGACGAATTCGAGGTACGGTATCGGGCAACCGAGACGAAGCAAAAGGCCTTGGCCAAAGAGTTGGAAGCAGTAAGCCGGGAAAAAGTTGATGCGCTGGACCGCATTCAAGGTTTGCAAG
Organism: uncultured Lewinella sp.; assembly: GCA_964410795.1. GTDB lineage: Bacteria > Bacteroidota > Bacteroidia > Chitinophagales > Saprospiraceae > Neolewinella. The sequence goes on from CAYPIM010000110.1 coordinate 15,987, forward strand.
GTGAGCTCTCGACCCAAACTGCGCAAATAGAACAATTACGCCAAAGCAACGAAGAACTCAACGCAACCAACCAGAGTTACTCCGGAACCATTGAATCGCTTAATGATCAGGTGATTGGGCTAAAGACCCAAAACGAGCAACTACTGGAACGTGATGAGACCGCGGTGCAGCCAGTTATTACTGATCAGGGCGGGGACGCGGGTGCAGGGAAAGGACAGGAGAGCAATGAGAACTTAAATGCATACATCGCAACCTCCGAGGCTCGCTTCCGAGAATTGGAGCTTCGTCTTCGTGAAATGAACCAAGAGAACCGGGAACTGATGACCTCACGAGGGACCACCGCGCCAGGCACCCCGTTCACCGGGCACCAACCCATCGTTGACCCTAATCTGGTGAGCAGCGTAGAGCCGCTCGTCATTCGAGCAGACACCACCGAGCCCGGCGCACGGACCGGCCATGAGGGCGGTACAGAAGTAATTGTTGAAACGACGTCTTCCGTCCATATTCCTACCATCTCATCCGAAGAAGCACCGAAGGCGGACGACCTTACGCTGATCGATAACATCGGCCCTTTCCTGCAAAGCAAGCTCAACGAAGCCGATATTTACCGCTACGAGCAAATTGCGAACTGGACTGAGGCAGACATCGTGACCTATACCAACCTCATCGGCTACATTCCTGGCATCATTCAGCGCGACGACTGGGTTGGTCAGGCCCGTGGCCTGACCATGAGTGAAGCCGCTCAACCGCCGGCGGAGGACAGTGAAATGGTCTTCGCCGCTACCAGCTCCGCCCCCACCCCCATGGAAGCGGAAACAGAGGATACCGAAGACGACCTCAAGGTAGTAGAAGGTATCGGTCCTAAGATCGAGTCGATCCTGAAAGCAAGCGGCATCCGTACTCTTGGTGTACTTGCTGACACTTCCACTGAACGCTTTCGAGAAATCCTCGATGAAGCCGGCTCCCGCTTCAAATCCCACAACCCTAAAACATGGGCAGTACAAGCTGGCCTAGCTGCGGACGGAAAGCTTAAAGAATTGAAAGCCTGGCAGAAGGAGCTCAAGGCGGGGAAATAGCCAATAGGCTACCAATACGATGGTTAAAACAGAGAGCATTCTCAGCTTATCCAAACCCTGCATCCTGCGTGCCCGCCAGATGTTTTACATTCTTTTGTGATAAAAACGTTAGAACTTGCCTGAAACCCTATACTTATGCGAATTGTCTTCCAAAGACAAATCAATAAGAAATAAGTTATGGCTAATCAACAATTGTGGTACCTCGAGAATATCGATCTTCAGAATATCTTCTGTCCCAAAAAAGTGGATGGCGGGATGCTTCACGGAGACACACAGCTCTCTATTGAACAGAATCAGTACGTCTATTTGCCCGATGAGCCGGCCCGTAAAATTTTCCTAATTAATAAAGGCCGCGTCAAAATAGGCACTTATGATGCCTCGGGAAAGGAAGTGACTAAGGCTATTCTCTCCCCGGGAGAAGTTTTTGGTGAGCTCGCCCTGGTCTCTGAAGGTAGCCGCCGTGATTTTGCCTATAGCCTTGAAGAAACCGAACTCTGTGTTCTGGAGAAAGAAGATCTTAGTAGAATGCTCCGGGAGCGCAGTGAAATACAGCTGTTTTTTATGCGCCTGATCGGTGACCGAACACTGAAACTGGAACAGCGTCTAGAGAACTTGATGTTTAAAACCAGCCGCAGCCGCATCACAGAATTTCTCCATCAACTTGCCGAAACCCGTGGTCGTAGCGTCGGTTACGAACGTGAAGTCCGCAATATGCTGACCCACAAGGAAATTGCCGATCTCACCGGCACCAGCCGCCAAACGGTTAACGCCGTACTCAACGATCTGCGCCGCCAGAACATCATCACGTTCAACCGTAAGCGAATGCTGGTGCGGGATATGGGCCTGCTGGCGGAAGCAGGTTAGGGGTT
>CAYPIM010000110.1:18031-19783 GCA_964410795.1 uncultured Lewinella sp.
TACTGCACAAAAGCCGCCTTGTCCGGATAATCCGTCGTGAAGTGCAGCCCCCGGCTTTCATTCCGAAGGTTAGCAGCTTTAGTAACCAGGTAACCGATCGTGATCAGGTTGCGCAATTCGCAAAGCTGGGTGCTAACGAGGGTGTTTTTATAGAGTTCCTCCGTTTCGTTAGAAAGCAGTTCCAGGCGCTTACGGGCCCGTTCCAGACGGACGTTGCTGCGCACGATGCCGACGTAGCTAGACATTACTTCTTTCAGTTCTTTTGTGCTCTGCGTGATGAGAACTTGTTCCTTCGGCTTCGCCGTAGCAGTACGGTTCCAGTGAGGAATGTCCTCACGTAGGGAAGCATTGTCCACATTAGCAGCGATCGAGTGCGCAATGCGATGGCCGAAAACGAGGGCTTCGAGTAGGCTGTTGCTGGCTAAACGGTTGGCGCCGTGGAGGCCAGTGCTGGTGCATTCTCCGCAGGCGTACAGGCGGCTAACCGATGATTTTCCGTACTCATCCACCTTCACCCCTCCGCACATATAGTGGCAGGCCGGGCAGACCGGGATGAGGTCTTTGGCCGGATTAATACCAATACTCATGCACTTCTCGTGAATAGTTGGGAAGTGCTTTAAAAAATGCGCTTCATCGATGTGGGTACAATCGAGGCACATGTATTCGAGGCCGGCAAGCTTCATTTCATTATCGATTGCTCGGGCGACGATGTCGCGCGGTGCAAGGGAGCCACGGGAATCGTAGTCCTGCATAAATTCAGTTCCATCGGGCCGCTTCAAGATGGCGCCTTCGCCACGAACGGCTTCGCTGACCAGGAAGGCTTGGGGATCGAGGCCCGGGTTGTAGAGCGCCGTTGGGTGGAACTGGACAAACTCCATATTTTCCAAGTGGACCTTGGAGCGGTAGGCCATCGCGATGCCATCTCCCGTAGCGATGACGGGGTTGGTGGTGCTGCGGTAGATTTGCCCGTTGCCGCCGGCGGCCAAGACGGTGTTGCGGGCCAAAATGCGGTCAATCTCCCCCGTTTTGCGGTTGAGAACGTAACAGCCGTAGCACTCAATATCTGGTGTAAGACGGGTAACGATATAGCCGACGTGGTGCTGGGTGAGGAGATCGAGGGCGAAGAAATGCTCGTGCACAACGAGGTTATCCAACGTTGCCGCCTTCGCGCTGAGCGCGCGTTGGATCTCCCAGCCGGTGAGGTCTTTGTAGTGAAGGATGCGGTTTTCGGAGTGGCCGCCTTCACGGCCCAGGTCGTATTTCTTGAACTGGTCGGTATCGAAACGGGTACCCCACTCGATAATTTCTTCTACACGCGTTGGGCCTTCTTCAACGACGATGCGGACGATGTGTTCGTCGCAGAGCCCCGCCCCTGCGTCAAGGGTATCCGCAATATGTTTTTCGTAGTTATCGGAGCCGTGGTCCCATACCGCAGCTACTCCTCCCTGGGCGTAACTGGTGTTGCTCTCCCGCTCGTTGACCTTGGTCAAGATGTCGATCTTAAGGTCAGGGCGGAGGATGGCCAGCTTGATGCCGGTGCTGAGCCCGGCAATTCCGGAGCCGATGATGAGGACGTCTGTTTTTAGCATGGTCGGTTGGGAGCTTACTTTGTTTGCGTGGTAAGATATGTTGTTTGGGGGAGAGTGGGTAATTCAGAAATCGCTGGGCGTGTATAACTAGATACACAAGTAGAAGTCAACAAGCCAACTCTAATCCGGCTTCGCCAGGCTAAAAGTATTGGACTGGTGCCCC
>CAYPIM010000111.1:0-4260 GCA_964410795.1 uncultured Lewinella sp.
CGTAGGCGAAGTCCAGGTCAATACCGAGTGCATTGCCCATTTCTACGAGTACGCGGTTGGTTATTTCTTCGCTATCAACCAGGACGCCGTCGCAATCAAAAATTATGCATTTGGGGTTCATTTCATTTAGTTCAGCCTCCGTTCCGTAAAATTACATCAGAAAAGTAGTTCTCCGCACTAGCACCAGACCAGGCCCTCAAAAAACTTCCTTTGCACCTGCGGCCGCGCAAAAAATCAAGCGTCAAATGCTCCGCTTTCTTATTGTGTATTTGCCAACCCTCTTGTCTTCCCAAACGTTCTTGTCTTCACCCCAGCCATCCAAAAAAACAATATGCCCACAGCTATTGTAGTTCCGTTTTTCTCGCTCGGTTTATTTCCATCTGGTTTCCAGATACGATCCTAGAATAGCGCAGGCGGTAGACAGCGGAAAGTTAAACGTTCCCCCTCCCAAGACAACCAGTCAGAACTAGTTTCTCTACCGTTACATAGATGTAGCTACATTATTCCTTTTTTTCAACTATTTTTGCAGGAGGACGGCTAAGTCTTGTTTTTTTCAACAAAGCTTTTTCGATCTTGGTCGGGATGATTGCCTTCGCGCAATCGTTTTCCGATTCGGAAAGACGACGCTTACCCTTTTCACACTTTGGACACATCGAAGCCAATTGCGGCTTCACCGTTTTGTTTTTTTTACGACTACTTGAACAACACAATTACATGCGTTATTTTTTTACCGCGTTGACCGTATTGGTCTTTGCGATCTCTCTTTCAGCTCAAATCTGGACAGACACAGATATTTACGACATTAGAGGCGAAAGGAAACTTGCCCCCAAAACTGCTCGCGGCCTTCGTGCTGATACCGAAGCCCTGCGTATTCAACTTTGGTCTGTTCCTCTTGAGACAAGTATCGCTGCGGAAGCCAGCCAGGCAATAATCTCACTTCCTTCGCCAGACGGTAAGTCTGCAACTTTCCGAATCGTGGCTTATGATGCGACCGAAGCCCCAGATCGTTATCCAAACATCAGAACCTTTTATGGTCTGAATACTGAGGATCCTGACCAGACGATCTTTCTGGATTGGACAGCGCAAGGCTTCCACGCATCCGTCCGCGGTGGAGCGGGGCCGTCCTGGTATATCGATCCTATTATTACCGGAGATCTTGAGCACTACCAGGCTTACTTCCGCAAGGACCTTACCGATAACACTCCTTCATTCGACTGTTCTACGAAGATGGATGACTTACCTGGTCTGACAGAGACAACAACCGAAAGTATAGACAAGAGTGCAGGAGACTGCATCTTGCGGCAATACCGTATAGCAATTAGTGCAACGCCTCAATACAGCAACTATCATGGTGCGTTCTCAACGATTCAGTCTGGGCTCGTGCAATCAGCAATCGTGACAACGATCAACCGAATCAACCAGATTTACTCCCATGATCTGAGCATACGCCTCCAGCTAATCGCCAACAATGATGTTCTTTATTTATACGAAGAAGCGACCAGTCCACTAAGTTCTAACCTTGTACCCGATCTGGTAAACGAAAACATAAGCTTTCAGGAAGACCGCTTATCCCTGGATGACTTTGACCTGGGCCACATCTATACACAGGGCATTAATAATGGCCGGGCGTTCCCCCGGGCGAGTTGTGTGGATGCGCTTAAATCCGGAGGAGTCACCAGCCGGGTTGAACCCATCGGAGATCCCTTTACCATAGATTACATTGCCCACGAGATCGGCCATCAGTTCGGTGCCTTTCATACCCAGAACAACCTCTGCAACTACAGTCCGGAATCCGGTATGGAGCCCGGGAGCGGCACTACAATTATGGGCTATGCGGGCATCTGCTTTCCAAACGTTCAGCTGAACAGTGACGATTATTTTCACGGACGCAGCATCCAACAGATTACCGATTTCACCGAAAACCCTTTTACCGGCGGCCTCTGTGCCAGAGAAATCAATAATAGCCTCTTCAATCCTCAGGTGGGGAGCATTCCAGACCGGACGATTCCGAAAGGAACCCCATTCAAACTCACCGGCCAAGCGAGTGGCACAGGAAGAATCACTTACGGCTGGGAACAGTATGATGCAGAACTGGGCTTGATGCCCCCGCTGGCTGACAACGAAGAAGGACCTCTCTTCCGTAGCTTCCCACCAACAACTGACCCCAGCCGCTACTTCCCTAAACTCTCCTCGGTAGTTACCGGAGTTGGCTCAGAATGGGAAATGCTTCCTGAAGTGGACCGTTTGCTAAACTTTCGCCTAACCATCAATAACGCTGGGGCCGCTTATGGTTGCGCCGGAGAAGAAGATGTTCTGCTTAAAGTTAACGGAGACCTGGGGCCTTTCGAAGTCATTGACCCCGCAGACACAAACCAGTGGAGTATCGGCCAAATCGCTCAAGTGCAATGGGATGTGGCGGGCACCGACGCCCCCTCTTTTGCTTCTCCTCAGGTCGACATCCTGTTGTCTACCGACAACGGACGGACTTTCGCTCCCCTGATGACCAACCAGCCCAACAATGGACTGGCAGAATTTCGGGTACCATTGACAATGGCCGATAGCGCACGTATTATGGTACGCAGTGTCGGTAATTATTTTTACAATGTAAGTCCGAGAAGCTTTAACATCGTTGACTCCGTCGGCCCGGCAGCCATCATCATGGCCCCCGTTAGTCCGGCAGCTATCGGGGATTGCTTTTCGGTAAACGACGAGGTAAGTTTCGATTTCCTGCTTACGGGTTCTGGCGGGGCGACCGATTCTCTAGAAATGAATATTACTGGCCTACCTGCAACGCTAACCGCCAGCTTCTTTCCTGCTAATCCGCGTCCTGGCGGGCGGGTGCGACTGACGGTTTCGGGTATGACGGGCCTGTCTTTAGGCATCTATCAGGCGGTTGTTTCTGGTGTGAGCCCAGAAGGCGAAGTCAGCCACCCCATCTCCATTACCAAATTTTCCGGAGAGCCAGATCCAGGTCCCCAACTAAGGGGGCCTTCCGGCCTTCAACCCGACATACGCCCCACCTTGCTGGTCCGAGGCACAATAACTGAACTGTATCAGTTTCAGGTATCCAGTCGGGAAGACTTCGGTGAGTTGTTATACGATGAGACAACGGATAAGCCAAGTTTCACGCTTCCGGCCTACCTTTCGCCAAACAGCCGCTATTTTTGGAGGGCGCGGACGCGGGATGCAAACGGAGGTTGTGGAATATCCCGTTGGACTACCGCCAGCTTCGTCTCCGGCGATTGCCCCATTTTCACCACGACAAGCGCGCCCGTAGAGATTTCGACCGGCCCACCCATTCAGTCTGTTGAGATGCCCCTGAACATCACTACACATGGCGAAATCATTGATCTTGACCTTGCGCTGGACCTAGAGCACTCTTACCTCAACGACGTTGAAGTAGATCTGGAAAGCCCCTCCGGCACCATCGTCACTATCTTTGACCGAAGTTGCGGCGGCAACGACGACATCCTCCTCAATTTCGACGATGAAAGCACCATCTCTGAATTTTTCTGCCCTCCTGTAGACGCGGCAGCCTTTGTTCAATCTCCAGGAGAAGGTCTTGGTGCTTTCGACGGCCAACAACTCGCCGGTGTCTGGACGCTTAAGGTCCGCGACCGCGCAAATCAGGACGGCGGCCAAATCAACAGTTTCCGCATTAAAGCATGTCTGGATCAGCCAGCTCTACCAGTGACCTGGCTTTCGTTTTCGGCTATTGGCCAAAAGACCGATATTCTACTCAAATGGGCTACCGCAACAGCGGAAAGCAATGCGGGCTTCTACGTAGAGCGCGCACCTTCCGCTACCCCCACCAGTTGGCAAGAGCTTGGGTTTGTCGCCTCCAGTCTTGAGCAGAATTACGACTTCATCGACGAAACGGCCCTGCCCAACACCGATTATTTATTCCGCCTTCGCCAAACTGATGACGACGGCCAGGTGAGTTATTCCGAAATCCGCTCCGCTCGCATCGGCACCTCAGCTACGGACGGGCTTCACCTATTTCCAAATCCTACAACTAACCGCCTCCGCTACCGCTGGACAACTCCATCCGAGGCTCGCACTGATCAACGAACGTACTCCCTCACCAACACGCAAGGTCAGCTTTTGCAAGAAGGGCATCTACTCTCCTCCGGCGGATCACTTAGCCTGGAAGCATTACCCGCTGGTGTTTACTTTCTACGGGTTGCAGGCCTGGAAGCATTACGGGTCGTACGATTATAAAATGACGGGTAGATGTGCTGAGCCCCTGAAGGAAGCGCG
>CAYPIM010000111.1:4360-19546 GCA_964410795.1 uncultured Lewinella sp.
CGGGTGCAAGAAGTTCATAGTCTAGTGGTCTATTCTCTCCACTTACCTGCGCTTCCTGCATCGCCGTCTTAAAGACCTTACTTTTGTCAAAAAACAAAGCCTGACTTCATGTCAAAAAAGAAAAAACGCTCCTTTTCAACGGACGACATTGCGCCGGACAACCCTTTTGCGGCCTTAGCCGGGCTTGGCGCCAGCCTCCCTCCTCCGCCAGACGATCTTCCTGAATTGGAAGACGAGGAGGACACCGGACTGAGCAAAAACGAAAAAGATAAAATGAGCCTCCGTATTCACCTTGATCGGAAAAATCGGCGTGGCAACGAGGCCACTATAGTCACCGGCTTCACCGGCCCGGACGATGAATTGAAGGCTCTTGGCAAACTACTTAAAACCAAGTGTGGCGTGGGTGGCTCCGCAAAGAACGGCGAAATCATCGTGCAGGGTAATAAGCGAGATAGAGTCCTGGAGATTCTACTTGACCTGGGCTATAAAAGCACCAAAAAATCTGGGGGATAATTTGGTCTATGCCTTTGGCACATCGATCGAAAAAAGTTTCCCCCTTCCGAAAGCTCGTCTTAAACTTGATAGCTTTACCACCGGGGAGCTTCACTATCTCTGAAAACCTATCCTAATTCTATCGTCATGCTCCTCACCTGGATCGGCTTCTTCGTCTTCGTGGCGATACTACTCTTCCTCGACCTTTTTGTATTGAACAAAGAGGACCACGTGCCCCGCACCCGCGAAGCCTTGATGTGGACTGCGATGTGGACCACCATCGGCCTCGGATTTAGTGGTTTTGTCTATCTGGCTTATAAAAACGGATGGGTTACATCTGACCTGGCACCACAAAAAGCAGTGATTACCTACCTGACGGGTTACTTAGTAGAGCTTAGTCTCAGCATGGACAATGTTTTCGTGATTGCGGTCATCTTTGGTTACTTCAAGGTTCCCGCAATCTACCAGCACCGGGTGCTATTCTGGGGTATTCTGGGTGCAATTTTCTTCCGCCTCGCAATGATTTTAGCGGGGGTATACCTTCTGGAACAATTCGACTGGATGTTCTATGTTTTTGGGCTGCTGCTGCTTTACAGCGCCGTACAAATGCTGCGTAAATCTGATGACCCCGACCTAACGAACAACCCTATCATCAAGTTTGTAAAGCGAATGGTTCCGGTTACGGACAAATATCACGGGCATGATTTTTTTGTCCGTATTGACGGAAAGCGGGCAGCGACGCCGCTTTTTATCGCGCTTATCGTCGTAGAAACTACCGATGTTATTTTCGCGGTTGACTCTATTCCGGCCATCCTTGGTATTACGACGGATTCCTTCCTGGTCTTCAGTTCAAACATTCTGGCTATTCTGGGCCTCCGCTCCTTGTACTTTGTACTTAGCTCCATGATTAATAAGTTCGAGTATCTTGAATACAGCCTTGCGCTGATTCTGGTCTTTGTTGGCGTAAAAATGCTCTTACACCAGGTCTGGCACCCTGCGGACTGGGTGTCTTTGGCCGTCATCTTCGGCTTACTCGCCGCAGGCGTCCTCATTTCCTTAACCCGCTCTGCACCTGCGGCCGCGCCTGATGATCCTACAGACAAGCCAGTTGTTGAGGAAGGATTGAATAACTAATAAACCAATAGGTTCAGTTGATCTCGCGGTCCAATTCCCGGGGTCATCCTTAGGGATCCGTGAAAGTTGGTATTTTGCACCATGCAACGCTTATTCCTTCTCCTTGTCCTCTTCGTCCTAACTTCCCCCCTCTCTGCTCAATCTGACTCTACCAAACTAGCTGAAGTAATGGAGGCATATGCAGACTGGCGCCCGCAAAACAATGGCCTCGATTGGTCAGCTCCGGATGCAAAAGCTGCAGCGCTAGAAGCGAAAGAACTGCAAGCGCTCAGAGATAGAATTCCGGACGAGGCAGACCTTACGGCTGGTGACCGACTGAACCGTGACATCCTGATACACATCCTGGACGACGCAATCTTCAGCCGCGAATTCGGGGCCTGGCAGTTTCCGCTCGACGCTGAAGGCGGCTTCCTGGCCGGCATCGTTTACCGCGTCATCGGGCAGCGGGTACACGACGAAAAATCCTTGGCTCGCTACACAAAAATGATTGAGCAAATCAGCCCCTGGTTCGATCGCCAGATCGCATCCATGCGGGCGGGCCTCAAAGTGGGCAAGACCGACCCGCGCCTGGTGGTGGAGAACTGCATCGCACAGATCGACCGCCAGTTGGAGACCCCGGTGGCGGAGAGTATTTTCCTCCAGGCAGTGAAAGACAATGCGGCGCGGACGCAGGTGCTGACTAAGGTAGCGGAGCAGAGTACCTACCCTGCTTACCGTCGCCTTCGGAAGTTTCTGGCCGAAGAATACCTCCCCAAACTCCGTCCTGGTATCGGTATAGCAGAGATCACTGATGGTAAAGCGTTTTACCGCCAGCGCGTTCGTTACTTCACCACCGACAACGTAACGCCCGAGGAAGTCTTCGCCACCGGCCAGGCCGAAGTTGCCCGTATCCGCGCCGAGATGGAAGCCATCATCACCAAAACCGGTTTCGAAGGTTCTTTCGCTGACTTCCTACAATTCCTGCGCACCGACGAGCAATTCTACCCCAAGAGCGCCGAAGAACTCCTCAGTCGGGCTGCCTGGATCACCAAACGTATGGAAGGCAAGCTGCCGCAGTACTTCAACCATCTGCCACGGATGCCCCTGACCGTTAGCCCCGTGCCCGACGCCCTGGCCCCCAATTACACCACCGGTCGTTACAGTCCGGGCAATTACCGATCTCGCCGCGCCGGGGCCTTTTGGGTCAACACCTACAATCTTCCGAGCCGCCCCTACTACGTCTTGCCCGCCCTGGCCCTCCACGAAGGTGTGCCTGGTCACCACACTCAAATGATGATTGCCGCCGAGATGGAAAACGTTCCGGCCTTTCGCCAGAATCTCTACCTTTCTGCCTTTGGTGAGGGCTGGGCGCTGTACTGCGAATACCTCGGCAAAGAAGCGGGCATCTACGAAACGGATTACGAAGAATTTGGCCGTCTGGTCTACGAAATGTGGCGCGCCTGCCGCCTCGTTGTGGACCCTGGCATGCACTACTTTGGCTGGAGCCGCGAGAAAGCCGTTGACTTTCTTGCCTCCAACACTGCCCTGTCACTTCATGAAGTCAATACAGAAATAGACCGTTACATCGGCTGGCCAGGCCAGGCGGTGTCCTACAAAATGGGGGAGCTAAAAATCCGTGAGCTGCGCAAAATGGCGGAGGCCGAACTGGGAGACAAGTTTGACCTTGCTGGCTTTCATGACCTTGTGCTGAGCAACGGGGCAGTTACTATGCGGGGGCTGGAAGGCTTGGTGCGGGAGTGGGTTTCCGGGCGAGGAAAGTAGCGAACAGCAGAAAGCAGGTGCTCACTAGTACCCTATTCTATGCCCAAACATTCTTGTTTGGCTTAGCTCTCCTCTTCCCCCTGGCGTTAGCGCCACATTATTTCTTATCTCGATTATACTGTCTCCTTTGATTTCCATGAACTTCTCCACATTTACGTTCACCGCGGGGAAATACATCGCGTTACCGCCTAAGGTATTTCGGAGAGCAATAAATCGTTCTCCGGTTTTATCCCGATCAATATACCTTTCCTGCCTAACCCTTCCGTTCTGGTTGGCCACGTAGGTGGTGTCGTTGTAGGTGTACATATAAAGACGGTAAGTAGAATCCATGGATGTTCTTGGATTGGGAGGGTATGGGTAATATTCGTATTCAACACGATAACTTGAGAACACCCCTTCCAGGTGGACGTCCTCCCTTGTTAAGCCAGCAGGATAGTCAGGTTCAGCATCCGGTGAGCCACCATTTCCTGCCCCGACGAGAAAAGGAGCTATAAACTGCCCGGGCATTTTCGCTGATTTTCTTCCCGTCAAAGCGTCATAGTGGTTTAAGGTTCCTTCAACGATGTCATTTCCGCTTATGTAAAAGTCCTTGAGAAGAGAAAGGTGGTAGATCGTATCACCCTGGGGCGTAAAGCTGGTAACGGACGTATCGGTTCTTCCCAGAATAACATCACTGCTTATCCAGTCAATCCTTTTAAAAACCATAGGTAAGATCACGCGGTTCTCCACGTTGATGACGCTGTACCTCCAACCTCCATCCTCAGTACGGGATGAGCATAAAATGTTACCGTTGGCAGTTATGTATTGAGTCAAGGTAAAATCTACAGGGGGTACTGTTACGGTACCATCATCTTTACGGACAGCAGAGCGTCCGTTTTCCCGAAACACTTCGTAACCAGGATAAAGAGACCTTATCTGAGAATACGGCTTCTTCCCCGCTAGCTTATCGATAAAATAAGGCGTTTTTTCAAAGCCGGGAAGACGAACTATAATGGAACCGTCCTTTCGTTCGTAACGAGTATCGGGAAGCGGGTCGGCGAAGAACTGGTCGGCGTGAAACGCGACGTCATAGTCTTCCGGTAGTGGCTGAAAAGTCTTTTTGTCGGCGTCACCTTCCGCAGTGCTCCCTGCAAAATCACAGCCACAGAAAGTAGAAATTCCACTGATCAGAAGAGCGATGTAGGTTATTTGGATTGTTCTCAAGGGTGTTAGTTTTGGTGTTCGCCGCTAAAGTAACAACGGGTCAATGTACCATTATCAAATTTCTACTGACTTTAATATTCTCCTAACTCATCATCTCGCCGTAAAAAACCGACTCTGTCATCTTAGCCCAGGGTTTGGCCTTGCCCTGGAAATCCTGAATGGAAGCGTAAACCTTTTTAGCGAAGGGATCTGACGCGGCGTATTCCCCGATGACCTCATCGGCCGCGATGCGGGCCGCATCAATCAGCTCTTTGGGGAAGGTCGTAATGGTGAGTCCATCGATGGCCCGCAGCTTTCCCATGTACTCACCGTTACGGGCTTCCAGTTCGGAGAGGGTGTAGAGGTTGATGTAGTGTGTTGCGACCTCAAATATTTTCTGAAGGTCTTCCGGCAGTTCCTCGTACTTTTCTTTATTGACGAAGAACTCGAAGTTGGTTCCCGGCTCGTGCCATCCCGGAGAGTAATAGTATTTCGCAATTTCGTGGAAGCCCATGATGTAGTCGTGGTACGGCCCCACCCACTCGGTGGCATCGATGATTCCGCGTTCAAGGCCAGTGTATAGTTCTCCTCCCGGAAGCAAAACGGGGGTTCCGCCAAGGCGTTCAAGTACGCGGCCTCCGAGGCCTGGCATTCTCATTTTCAGCCCCTTAAAGTCTTCAACTGAGTCAATGCGGCGGTTGAACCAGCCACCCATTTGAACACCAGTATTCCCACCGGCAAAGGGAACGAGGTTGTATTCCGCGTAGAGCTCCCGCCAAAGCTCCATGCCACCGCCACTGAGGAGCCAGGCGTTCATCTGCTGGGCGTTTAGTCCGAACGGGAAACCAGCAAAGAACTGGGCGGCGGGCACTTTTCCGGACCAATAATAAGCACAGCCACTACCGACCTCAGCCGCTCCCTGCCGAACAGCATCAAAGGCTTGTAGTGGGGGCACTAGTTCGCCACCACCATAAACGGTAATGTTTAGCCGCCCCCCAGACATAGTCCGGCACATATCCGCCAGCATCTGACACCCCTCACCTAATACGGGAAAGCCCGGGGGCCACGTAGTTACCATCTTCCAGTTAAACTGTTGTCCACTTACGGTAGCGGCTTCGGTTTGGGCGTGGCCTTCGCCACCCGTCAGACGGAGGAAGAGCGGGAGGCCAATGGTAGCTGCAGCCAGAGATTTGAAGAAGGTTGGACGGGTCATTGGTTCTTTGATTTGAGGATGTGCAATTTAGGCGTTTTTTTGCGCGGACGCAGGTGCAGTGGATGCTTCTCGATCGTCTAAAAGAGCGCTTGAGGTTGTTTTGCTCATTTTTTCGCTAAGCGGCGTAGTGTGGTGTATGTTATTTGATCTAAATTGTGAACGACCACAACAGCTGGTGTTGACCGGTTGAATTTTGAAAAAAACCAGGATTTGAGTGAGACTTATGCCACAAATTCCTCTTGTAGGTAAGCGGTCACAACATAATGAATTAAGTCAATGAACCACTATGAAGGGTATTAAAGTAGCCAAAACCAGAAAAGTCGAGAAAGGAGAAATCCTTTTAAATTACGGTGATATTTGTACTTATGCCTACAAGGTAGAAAGTGGATGTTTAAAAAGCTATGTGATTGACAATACAGGGAAAGAACATATTTTACAATTTGCTCCAGAGGGTTGGTTCATTTCAGATATGGATAGTGCCACCAACCAAAAACCAACGCATATATTTATTGAAGCAATTGAGGATAGCGAAGTCTCCTTTATTTCAAGTTCTAATTTTATAGATTTTTCAAACTTAGAAAGAGAGTTGCTAATTGAAGTGAGCATTAAATATAGAAACAACCTGATCGCCACTAATAAACGTATCATCGGCTTACTAAGCGCTACCGCCGATCAAAGATATAGAGAGTTTACGGACACTTACCCAACGCTAACACAAAGGCTTCCACTAAAACTTATCGCTTCCTACATAGGTATTACTCCTGAATACCTAAGTGACATTAGGCGAAAAATAGCAAAGAGGTAGTCCCTCCTTCTTTTCTTAAGCTATCTTAATGTCAATACACTTTCTTTCCTACACCTTTGCGTCATCATTAGTCAATAAAACTATGGAAATGACAAATCAGAAGAGTAACAAGGGCATGAACATTGCCCTCTGGGTAGTACAAGTAGTGTTAGGAGGTATGTTTATCATGGCCGGGGTAATGAAGGCGGCACAACCCGTTGAATTACTAGCAGAATCCCTTCCTTGGGTCACAACTGTACCTGCTGCATTAGTGAAATTTATAGGTATAAGCGAACTATTAGGAGGAATTGGCTTATTGCTTCCGTCGCTACTTCGCATTAAACCATCCTTGACGGTAACGGCTGCTTATGGACTTATTTTGGTTATGGTTCTTGCTGCAATATTTCACGGATCAAGAGGAGAGTTCCCCGCCATTGGAGTGAATGTAGCATTGATGGCTATGGCTTATTTTATAGCTTGGGGAAGAAGCAAAAAAGCACCTATAGCAGCAAAGTAGTTTTTTTCACAGCAAGGCAACGTAGTCTTAATACTGGGTCTAATTCTTAATGACATGGACAGAAAGAGGTTCTTAAAACACATGGCATTACTACCACTAACAGGGGCACTAATGAGTTACAGTAAACTAGACAAGGTTACAAAATCATTTAACAATACCAACAAAATGCCAGCTCTGTTTTTGGGGCATGGTAGCCCCATGAATGCTATTGAAGAAAATGAATTTGTCAAAGGCTTTCGAAATGTTGCTAAGGAAATCGAGAAGCCGAATGCTATACTGTGCATCTCCGCTCATTGGGAGACCAAAGGAACGTTGGTAACCGCAATGCAAAACCCAAAAACAATTCATGATTTTGGGGGATTCCCCCAAGCGCTATTTGACGTCCAATACCCTGCTCCCGGAAGTCCAGGCTTAGCAACGAAGACAAAAGATATTATTACTAAAACCGAAGTTGGATTAGATAACAAATGGGGGCTAGATCATGGAGCTTGGAGTGTAATTAAACATATGTACCCTAATGCTGACATACCTGTTATTCAGATGAGTTTAGATTATACTAAGCCTCCTCAGTACCACTATGAGCTTGCAAAAGAACTAGCCCAATTACGCAACAAAGGTGTATTGATTATTGGCAGCGGCAACATGGTTCATAACCTTAGGAAAGTAGATTTTACCAAGATTAATGAAGAAGACTATGCTTTTGATTGGGCAAGAGAGGCCAACATGAAGATGAAAGAATTTATTACAACCGACAATCACCAGCCTTTAATTAATTATAAGTCGCAAGGAGAAGCCTTTAAACTGGCTATTCCAACACCCGAACATTATCTTCCTTTGCTATATGCACTAGCATCAAAAGACAGTAAAGACAAAGTGGAGATATTCAATGACAAGGCACTTGTAGGGTCCCTTTCTATGACTTCACTAAAAATTTCTTAGTACATCGTTTTTGAGCTAAATTGTGAGCAGCAACGACTAGTACTCTGTAAGGTCGGTTAAAACTTGAGGAAAGCCCAGGATTTAAGTGAGAGTTACCGCACAGACTTCCCGTTCCTTGCAACCAATAAAATGAAGAAGGAACTACCAGAAATAAATTTTGACAAACAATCCAGCCTTGACATTGAGGTAATGAATTTCGAGCAGCTGTCTGGGAAGCTAAGACAAACAGACAACCACGATCCTTATGCCCACCACAAAATCGAGTTTTACCTAATTTTGATTGTCACGGAAGGCACCTATCATCACTCTGTCGACTTTAAATCATACAAATTAGGAGAAGGGAGCACACTTTTTGTTGCTAAGCATCAGATACACCACTTCAGTAAAGGGCTTTTAAAAGCTGATGGGTTTGGAATTGTTTTCAATCACCTATTTGTTGATCAACATTACTTTCTGACCGATAACCTTAGATTAAACAGGCTGTTTAACTATCATATTGAGAGTCCGGTAATCAACCGAAAAGAAGTCGAGACAGACAACTTGATAGAATTAATCTCTCAATTACACTTAGAGTACCACGCTGCTAATAATTATGCAAAGTCTGAGATATTAGCTTCCTTACTTCGTGTTGTATTACTTAAGGCCGAAAGAACAAAAGAATTTCACTCCGTCACAAGTGTAAGAACCCGTTGGCTAGAGATATTTAGTGAATTTAAAAACCTGCTCGAAAAGGAATACGTTAATACCAGGAACTCAAAAGTATACTCCACTAAGTTATTTATATCTTATAAACTCCTAAACAACGTTGTAAAGAAGTTGACAGGAAAAACAGTCAAAGCATTTATTGATGACTTTGTTACCGTTGAAATCAAACGCTATCTAATTTCTACTTCTCTTTCGGTAAATGAAATCAGTTACAGGACTGGTTTCGAAGAGCCTTCTAATATGGTTAAGTTTTTCAAGAAAAACACCGATACTACACCGCGAAAATTCAGGCAGCAACTCTAGCATCTTTCGGCCAGAAAACAACGCTCGCCAAAGCATGAAACGAAGCTTACAGCTTACTTTTAATTAAACAACCCAAAGCCCCCTACCAACAATCACCATTTTTCCGATTTTCCATATCTTAAAATTCAAGTATTTACTTGGCATAATCCGATAATCGGAATCGTCAAAAGATATAAAGGTTCCATTTCTACCATTTTTGAACTCACTTTAATAATCGCAGCCTTACCGGCTGGCAATACCTTTGCATCATTGTTAAACTGAATTGATTTCAAGCCTGGCGCTTCGTTCTCAATCACCTTAAATTAAATATGATGCGCGTAATTCTAAACTTATGCCTTCTGATAGCAGCATCGCTGTGCATTACTGGATGTGTATCAGACAAAAAAACCGATTCAGACATGGTAGGTAAGACGATAATGGAGGTCACTACTTTCAACATCAATTCCGATGTAGAAGCTAATTTTTTTGCCCGCCGAGACGCCCAAGTAGAACTCGACTTCACAAGCAAACAACCTGGGTTTATCAAACGCCAGAGCGGTGTTGAGAATGAGGGAAGCTACGTCGTAGTCGTTCATTGGGAAAGCATAGCCAGTGCAGATGCATCAATGAAGCAATTCATGAGCGCTCCCTCTGTGGCGGATTACGCCGAAATGATTGACGCACCGACAATGAAAATGTCGAGATACACTATGAATCAACCGTTTCAAGCCGAAGAAAGCCGCTTTGTGGAAATTATGTCCTTTGATGTAAACCCAGGTACTGACATGGCTAAGTTTGACGCCTTAAATCAAAGAGTAGAAACGGATTTCACAGGGAAGAGGCCAGGCTTCCTGCAACGACTCACCGGCACCAATGAAGCCGGCAAACAAGTAGTTGCCGTTTACTGGAAGAGCAAAGCCACCTCAGATGCAGCCTTGCAACCATTCATGGAAGCGCCGATAGCAAAAGAATTCATGAAAGATATGAATCAAGCCTCCATCACTATGGGACGGTACGAATTCTTAAAATAATAGTACTCCAGCCAACTATATTTTTCAAACAATAATAAAACGATTCGACATCATGACGAACGATTCAACTTCAACACCAAAGTGGATAACAATCTATCTATGGCTCACCTTTCTTATCACCTTGGGCGCAAGCCTTTCCGGTTACTTCATGCCTGATGCCTTACTAGGAACTTGGGAGGCACTTCCTGCTACTGGAGCGCTATCCCTCGCAGGGCCGCTGGGCTTATTCGTTTCACGAAATTTTGCTACTGCAGCAGTAACTGCTTTCGCCCTCGTGAAAGGTAATGCTTCAATGATCAAACTGGTGCTATTACTTAGAATTGTAAGCGATGGATTAGACTGTGTGAATAATATCATTGCGGGAAACATGCCTGTTGCAATTATGGGAGGAGCAATGTGCCTGATAGCAATATTTGCCTTCACAAAGATAAAAGCGTAATCAATTCAGAACCACAAAATCGAATAACAAAAAGGGGTATCCATTTCTTCTGGATACTCCTTTATTTAACTAAAAGAAATGAAAGTGCAACAAAATATCCAAATAGAAAACACCCTTCACCAACTCTATAAAAGCTCCAAAAACGACTACCTCAGAATTATGGGAGTTGCGACCAAAAGCATATTTAGGCCCATGCAGCCTCATGACTTTAAGGAGATGTATCTTTCTATATCTCAAGAGCAGGGAGATCATTTAGTGCAACTAATAAAAGAGAAAAAACTTAAGAACATCGTTGAGTTTGGAGCTTCTTTCGGTATCTCTACCCTGTTCCTTGCGAAAGGTGTACTTGCAACAGGTGGCCGCATCATAACCACTGAGCTTATTGAATCCAAAGCATTAAAGGCCGTTGAAAACTATAAAAAAGCAGGTGTGAACGACCTGATAGAAATTAGAGTTGGTGACGCTCTAGAGACATTGAGAAATCATAAAGAGCCAATAGATCTACTGGTACTGGACGGCTGGAAAAACTTGTACTTGCGTCTCTTTAAGGCACTCGAGTCTAATTTCCATGGCGATACAATTATTTACGTAGACAATGCAGACATGTCGGAAGTAAAGACTTTCCTAAAAAGGGTAAGTCAAAGTTCTAAGTATCAATTTCAGTCTATTTTTGGAGGAAAAGCAGCACTCATTACCATTAAAAAATGATCTAGAAGTGAACGTTATCAAAAAAAATTACGGTTGGGTAATTGTTATGACAATAGCAATCTTACCAATGTTCGCCATTTTCAAAATGGTAAACATTGACCTCAGCAATGGCTTATTCATTTCCTTGATTGAAGGAAACGGTGAAGGTGAAAGAAGCACGCTAGAAATGCTGTATCATATTTCTGGAGAGTTTGCGATCAGATGGATGACCGCTGTTCTAACTTTAACTCCATTCTTCATTCTCTTTGGTGTTACCAATCTGTACGTGAGGCAAGCAATGGGAATTGCTACCGCAGTTTGGAGTTTCCTTCATTTCTTTTTCTTTATTTGGGCAGAAGGTTTTTTAGAGACTTTCACGGAGTTCAATTACGTTGCGGGCTTTATAGCTGTACTAATATTAATACCGCTATTCTTCACGTCCAACAGAAAGTCAATGACATGGCTGAAGTCAAGATGGAAAAAACTTCAAAGCCTAGCTTATATCGCTATTCTACTAAGTCTTTTACATGTAGCTATTCTAGAAAAAACCTGGATGATTTACGCCCTCATCGCAGGCTTAGGCTTTTTAATCAGGCTTCCGTTTGTAAAAGAAAGAATAGCAACGCTCAAAAAATCAAAGAACAAGGCAACGCCTAAGCTTTGAAGTAAGGCTAAAAAACAGCAGTGTAGTATTCATCTGTAAACGACTCGGGCCTGAACCCTTTGAGGGACAGTAGCGAGTCTTATAGAAAGCCCCTTACGCTTTGCGTTAAGGGCTTTCGTTTGTCCGTTAAGGAAGAGAACCCGGGTATTGGAAAACAAAGCCAAGAAGCTGAAACATGTTCCCATATAGTCTTCGAGAACAGAATTTTGAACGTTGATTCTATTCTCTTCTTCGGGCAGAGTCTATGAAGCACCAAACCCCTATCTTCGCCTTCTCTAAATCAACTTTATCCCGTGGCCAACAGCGCTATTCTTCTTATCCATTGCCCCGACCAAGCCGGCCTCGTCGCCCAGGTTACCGAATTCGTCCACAAGAATCGAGGCAACATTCTTGATCTCGACCAGCACGTAGACCAGGAGCTGAACCACTTCTTCATGCGAATTGAATGGGACCTAACCAACTTTGTGATCCCGAAGGAGAAGATCAACGATTACTTCGACACCTTGATCGGTGCTACTTACCAAATGAAGTGGTCGCTTAAATTCACCGAACGCAAGCCTCGGATGGTTCTTTTCGTGAGCAAAGCAAGTCACTGTCTGTACGACATCCTGCAGCGCTACGGAACGGGAGAGTACAGCTGCGAAATTCCAGCTATCGTATCGAACCATGAGCAACTACGCTACATCGCTGACCGTTTCGAGATTCCTTTCCATCACATTCCGATCACCAAAAAAACTAAGCCTGAACAAGAAGCTAAAACTATTCAGCTTCTGGAAGAATTAGATATAGACTTCGTCGTTCTCGCTCGTTATATGCAGATTTTATCTGATGATTTTTGTGCGCAATTCAAAAACCGCATCATCAATATCCATCATTCTTTCCTTCCTGCTTTTAAAGGTGCCCGTCCGTATCATAGCGCCTTCACCAGGGGCGTTAAACTTATCGGTGCTACCAGCCACTACGTAACGGCGGATCTTGACGAAGGGCCGATCATCGCTCAAGACGTTGCCCATGTAAGTCATCGTGATGGCATCAGTGACCTTAAACGGATCGGCAAGGACGTTGAAAAGCGCGTTCTCAGTCGGGCCATTTACCTTCAGCTACAGCACCGCATCCTACCGTTCGGCAACCGAACGGTTATTTTCAACTAGCTTTCGGGCTGACGAATCCCTCCCTAACAGACCAAAATGATCTCAGCAAAGAACATAACAAAAACTTACGGCAGTCTTGAAGTACTAAGGGGTGTTGACCTTGAAGTCGGCAAAGGAGAAATTGTGAGTATCGTTGGCAAATCTGGAGCCGGCAAAAGCACCTTACTGCATATTCTTGGTACCCTGGACCGGCCTGATGGCGGCAGCCTGAATATCGGAAACAAGGATGTGTTCGGACTGTCTGATCGCCAACTTGCTGCTTTCCGAAACAAAGAGATAGGTTTCGTCTTTCAGTTCCACCATCTTCTGCCGGAATTTACGGCTCTGGAAAATGTTTGTATTCCTGCTTACATTGCTAAAACCGACCCTGCTACTGCCCAGAAAAGAGGGATGGAACTACTTGCCTACCTCGGCCTTGCCGATCGTGCTGAGCACAAACCCAACCAAATGAGTGGAGGTGAGCAGCAGCGCGTTGCTGTAGCCCGGGCACTGATCAATTCCCCCGCCGTCGTCTTCGCCGACGAGCCTACTGGCAATCTTGATTCAGGTAGTTCCGACGAGCTTCATAAACTCATCTTCCAGCTACGCGATGACTTCGGCCAATCCTTTATCATCGTAACCCACAACGAAGAACTTGCTCGGATTAGCGATCGTCGACTAGAGATGGTGGATGGTATTTTATAGTAGTATAGTTTTCCGCAATCCAATCATTACTACCAAATTACCTACTACATTGCTATCTTTCCGTTATGGTATCAGAAGTAGGTAAACCTGACTCTCCGGAGGTAACCCCGGGCCAGAGCATAGGAAAATGGTTTGAGGATTTTCTAGATCTTCGCGAGGGAAGTGATCGTGCAGGAGCAACAGCATCCATCATCAATGGCAAACTAATGCGGGGTTCCAACGCCTGGATGCTGGTTTGTTCCATCATGATCGCCAGCCTTGGCCTTAACCTCAATTCAGGAGCTGTTATCATCGGAGCCATGTTGATCTCTCCTTTGATGAACCCTATCTTAGGCGTAGGGTTAGCCATCGGCACCAATGATCGGGACTTACTCTGGCTCGCCTTGAAGAACTTCGGCATAGCGATCGTTATCGCCCTAATTACCAGCATCGTATATTTTGCCCTCACCCCTATTGACATCTTCACCGAGGAGATGCAGGCCCGTACAGAACCGACCATTCTCGATGCTTTGGTAGCAGTATTTGGAGGGCTCGCGGGCATCATCTCCGTCACCCGCCTAGATAAAACAAACGCCATTCCGGGGGTAGCCATCGCTACGGCGCTGATGCCTCCTTTATGCGTTGCCGGCTATGGTATTGTTCTAGCTTTTTCCAACCCCGCCGAAGGTCTTTCGGTCTTCTGGCGAGCCGGCTACCTCTTTTTCCTCAACTCTTTCTTCATCGCCGTGATGGCTTACATCATCATTCGGTTGCTGCGTTTTCCGTACCGTAAATACGTCAATACAGAGGATAAAAGACGTAGCCAGATAATCATCGGCCTGGTTAGTATTTTAATGATCTTACCCGGAGCTTTTGTACTCAAAGGTGTAATAGCCGATTTACGTATGGACCGTGCTGCACGCGAATTTACCGCAAAGCACTTTCCTTCTAGTAATTCCACCTATCTGCTCAATCGGGATAATCAGGAGCAACCGCTCCTGATTTACCCGCTAAAAGACCGCTTACTTGATCGAGACAGTATAAACTACTACAACAATTTACTCCGCAATGCCCCCTATAGCCTTACCGGCGCTAGGATTGTAACGGACACCAGTTTTACCGCTTCGCAGATGGCTGGAATCCAGAGTAAATTAAAAACAATGGATAACCAGACTTCAAGGCTTACGGCCGTGGAGCAACAGCTGGGCTTTGTCATCGCGCGCCAGGAAAAATTCAGAGAAGAAATAAGTCCGTCCTCAGATTCAATTCGTTTACAGGCGCTAACCACTCGTTTACAACTAGCCTTTCCAGGCGTTGAATCCATCTACGTAGCAGAACACAATTTACGCGATTCACTTACCTACGTTCCATTAGTGGCCCTCCGCCGTGTTCGCCCAGGGCGACGTCCTGCAGCATCCGTTGCCGCGGCAGAACGGGTCCGTCTTGACAAATACCTCCGCAGTGAGTTGGAAGTAGATTCTATTGTGCTCGTTGTGGAGGACCTTTAGGTCGGTTGTCGGTTGTCGGTTGTCGGTTGTACAA
>CAYPIM010000112.1:0-19358 GCA_964410795.1 uncultured Lewinella sp.
GGGCGCGGACGCGGGTGCAAGGTAAGGACTCCGGCGGAGTTGCACCCCTATTTTGAGCTTTCAAGTCTTTAGCAATTTCTTTACCCCCTTATTACCATTTGTCTTCATGCCTTTACCCGTTCACTCGCGTATCTTTGCATTTCATGGAATCGAGCAAAATAGTACGCGCCCTGGCTACCGTCCAGGACCCAAACACCGGTCAAGACCTGATCACCGCCAATATGGTGTTGAACCTCAAGGTAGAAGCCCCGAATGTATCCTTTACACTACAGCTGCCTAAGCTTGATGCGGACTACAAACAGCAACTTAATTTTGCCTGCCAGGAAGCCATTCTAGGGCTTTATCCAGAAGCCAATGTCCATGTGCATATGCAAAATCCCGGCGCTACTCCCCAGGCAAAGGGCGGTGGTGGCGGACCGAAAAAAGGCAACCCCTTGCCCCATGTTAAAAATATCATTGCCGTGGCCAGCGGCAAAGGCGGGGTAGGGAAGAGTACCGTATCGGTCAACCTGGCCTTGGCGCTTCAGGAGCTTGGCGGCGCCGTCGGCCTGCTAGACGCCGATGTCTACGGGCCGAGTGCCCCAACCATGCTCGGCCTCCAAGGGCAGAAGCCCAAGGTTGAGAAAATTTACGGAAAACCGAAAATTAAACCTCTTTTCGCCTACGGTATTCCCGTTATGAGTACTGGCTTTGTGGTAGAGCCAGAGCAAGCCGTAGTACTTCGCGGACCTCGCCTCAGCGGCATCATTCGTCAGTTTCTGGAAGAATGTGTTTGGCCTCCACTAGACTATTTGATTATCGATCTTCCTCCGGGAACTGGAGATGTACAACTGTCACTTGTGCAAACAGTTTCGGTTACTGGAGTGGTCTTAGTAACTACGCCGCAGCAGGTCGCCCTGGCGGATGCCATTAAGGCAATGAATATGTTCTTCCTGCCCGACGTTCAGGTTCCCGTACTTGGGGTTGTCGAAAACATGTCCTGGTTTACCCCTAAAGAATTGCCTGACAATAAATATTACCTCTTCGGTAAGGATGGAGGCAAAACCCTCGCCAGAAAGTCAAATTCAATGCTCCTTGGTCAGGTTCCGCTGGTACAAGGTATCCGCGAAGGAGGGGACGACGGTAAGCCTGCATTCCTGAACAAAGAAGACGAAATTACCCGCGAGGCCTGGCTCAACGTTGCCAAGAACGTTGCCCGCCAAACCGCCCTGCGTAACGAGATGATGGGCGCAACCCCGGTCGTTCAGGTTAAGTCTTAAGAAGACCGGTTGAGGAGTTTCACTCCGAATTCCCTGCGCTGTATTTCGTATTTGTGATCACGCATGTTGTTGATGTACTACCAAATCCTGATCGTCGAAATTTAATCCTGCTCCATCGAGTAGGTTTTCTGGTTATGTGAATACCCTTGACCTTCAAGGAAACCCATTCACTATGATACGTTTATTGCGTAAAGTTCCCGGAAACTACTATGGCTTCCTGACTTCGCTGGTTGGTATTAGCGCGGGCCTCAGAATGGTTAATCCTGAACGTAAAGGAAATACCTGGCTTTGTTTCGATGGTGGTTGTGTAACCGTTCAGGGCTATACTGTTTTAGTAATCAGTATGACCGCCTTGGTATGGCTGATTGTCCTTGAGGTCCGTAGGCAACGTAGAATGCTCCAGAGAAAGCGCCGACGAAATGATGGGATGTAATGAATGAGGTCAAGCTGCAGAAATTGCGGCCATCACCTTAACGCCCTCGGCATAAACAGGTGCATCATAATAGCATAGCGTAATGGCCGGAAGCGAATCTCCCGCCCGGTCAGCTTCGGCCTGAGCAATCAACATGGCCGGAATGGTGTAGCTGGGATCAAGGTGATTAAGGATGGTGTTTTTAAACCTGCCGGCAAAGATGCGCCCGGACAAAGGGCAAGCATTGAAAATAGCCTGATCTGTTTCCGTAGGAGGAGTGCCGTCTACCATATGTTTTGCCCGGTAGGCATTGAGGTAGGCATTAGCTAGCTCCTGAAGCACCCACTGGCAATTGTCTGGGTCATTGACATCAAGGTGGGTGGTGTCTCTATGGAATTCGGGGGAGTAAGAGTGGAGGACCCGACTTCCGGGGCCGGTAGAAGAATTGAAAATGGCTTCGCCAGGCTGAATAGAAGGTACTGGATCAAGATCGTGAAAATGACCATATATGGCGCCACTACCACCGCCACCACTGGGTTTCACGCCACTGCCTACGGCGCTACCTGCAGGGTCCTGAACTACTCCGGATGGGCAACTTTGTACACCTTTATGTAGTAGGGCCGGGAGCCTTTTTTGTAAACCTGCTAGGTCGTTAGCGTAGCCGAGCGCTTTCAGTATTCCGGGAACATCGGTGAGGACTTGTCCGTTTTGGCTAATGTGGGCGGCGGTAAGACCGGCGAGCTTAATGCTCGCAGATTTTGAAATTGGCTGAATCATAGTCTGGTTGCGTATTATTCGGCGAAGTTAGGTTTGATCCTTACCATGGCGCAAGCGGAAAACTACCTGGTTTTTGCAAGGGTAAATCCCGTATCTCTTGATATGTTGTTTCCTATACTACTGGGCACTTCTTTGCTCCCTTTCGCTCTGCGGCTGCCTGAAGCTGTCCGTCGAGCCTTGAGCGAGACGTATGGGCAACCTGCAACTTGCAACCTGCACCCTGCAACCTGCAACCTAAAATTCAAACAACGTCCCCACCGTTCCCGGAGGGGTAGCTCCGATATGATGATAAGCTTTCTCGGTAGCTTGGCGGCCACGTGGAGTTCTTTGCAGGTAGCCTTCCATGATTAGAAATGGCTCATGGACTTCCTCGATAGTACCCGTGTCTTCGCCAACGGCAGTAGCGATGGTTGAAACCCCTACGGGGCCACCTTTGAACTTATTGATGATCGCGTCAAGGATCTTATTGTCCATTTCGTCAAGGCCGCCTTCGTCTACGTTAAGTGCTGAGAGGCCGTAGTCGGCGATCTTTTTGTCTATGGTGCCGTCGCCTTTGATTTGGGCAAAATCCCGTATGCGTCGTAAGAGTGCGTTGGCGATTCGAGGGGTTCCTCGGCTGCGGCGGGCAATTTCCATTGCCCCGTCGGGCGTGACCGGGACCTTCATGATCTGACAACTCCGCTTAATAATTTTTACCAGGGTTGTAACGTCGTAATAATCTAGCAAACAATTGATCCCGAAGCGCGCGCGCATCGGTGCGGTAAGGAGGCCCATCCGGGTCGTTGCCCCAACCAGGGTAAAGGGCTCAAGGCTGATCTGTACGGAGCGGGCGTTAGGGCCGCTATCGATCATTATGTCGATGCGGTAGTCCTCCATGGCCGAATAAAGGTATTCTTCGACGACATTGTTGAGCCGGTGTATCTCGTCGATGAAGAGTACGTCTCCTTCATTGAGGTTCGTGAGCAGTCCGGCAAGGTCACCCGCTTTCTCCAGTACCGGCCCGGAGGTGAGTTTTAATTCTGCGCCGAGCTCGTTGGCGATGATGTGGCTGAGGGTGGTTTTGCCAAGGCCCGGAGGGCCGTGGAGGAGCACGTGGTCCAGGCTATCCCCCCGTTGCACCGCTGCCTGAATGAATACTTTGAGGTTCTCGACGATTTTGGGCTGACCGCTGAAGTCATCCAGCGAGTCTGGTCGCAAAGCCCGCTCCATAGCGTTGTCTTCCGGTTGCAGGCGTTCCGCGTTGGGGTCGAGGTGCTCGTTCATGGTCGTAAATGTACAAACTTGTTGGCGGAGCTTAAAATTTACCCCTAATTGTTTTGTGTAGTGCTTTACCCGGGCTGAGTTGTTGAGTCAGGTGGTAACTCGGTGGCTCGTCAACCCCGTAATCAATTACACCATACGGGAGTGCCAACTATCTTCTAGCGGCCGTTCAAAAATCTGACGGAGTTCCCCCAGTTCTTTTACGAGAGGATCAAATACAATGGTGTCATTTTCAAGGCCACCATTTTTGTAGAGGTCTTTGAATTCATCCCGCCCAACGGTTTGGATGTCGCCGTTGCCGTCGCGATAACTGAAACGCATTCGGTTGAAAAAATCTACGCCAAGTTCTGCGCCAAGCCCCTGAATGAAATGGACGGATCCATCAATGGAGCAACCGGATGCTTCCGCCTGGGTTTCATCCACGGCAACTACCAGAAAACGATTGTGTAGTACATCCGCACCAGCTTTTAGCTCACGTCGGTGGCTAGCCCAGCCTGCTACGAACTCTTGTAGGCGTGCTTTCACTGTATTCGTTTCCGTATCGGAGAGAGCACGCTCTGCGCCGTAGATCCAGATGCGACTTTCGGGGACAAGTTTGTCTAGAGTAGATTTCATTTGAGGGAGGTTCAGTTTGAAACCGCAAAGTTAGCCATCTATTTTGATAGAAGTTACCGAGCGACAAATTAATCGTTCAATCAAACCTTCAAACGGACCTTGCACCAGCGTCCGCGCCTGCATTTTCTTTAATTTGTTGCGTATTCTTTCGTTCCCACTCCAACCACTAGGTAAGGATTACATCAGGTTCCGTACTTTACCCACAAAATGCCCCAGCTCAACAACCAACGATCCCTATTTCCAGAAAAAGCAGTGGCCGGTTATCTTAATGGAGCCAGCCGTGCACCGCAGTTGAAATCAGTTGCCGCCGCCGCAAAACACGCCCTTTGGTGGAGGGAGGAGAACGCGAGCATGCCTATTCCTGCATTTTTTAGCACCGTTAAGTCCGTTAAACAAGAGTTCGCCAAATTGATTAATTGCCCTGAGCCCGATCGGATTGCGATGATTCCAGCGGCGAGTTATAGTGTTGCTACGGCAGCCAAAAACCTGCCGTTGAGCAAAGGACAAAACATCATTGTCGTTGAAGACCAGTTTCCGAGCAACTACTACTCCTGGGCGGTAAAGTGCAGGGAGGTTGGCGCTGAACTCCGTGTTGTCGCCCGACCAAAAGCGGAAGACGAGGACAGTTGGAGTAATCGGGTGCTGGCTGCGATTGATCAGCATACTGCTGCGGTGGCCATTGCGCAGGTACACTGGGCCGACGGTAGCTTGTTTGGCCTCAAAGCCATTCGTAAACGTACGAATGAAGTTGATGCCTGGCTGATTATTGACGGGACGCAGTCTCTCGGAGCTTTCCCGTTTGACGTGCAGGAAATTCGCCCGGATGTTCTCTGTGCTGGCGGCTACAAATGGCTGATGGGGCCCTATGGCTGTGGCTACGCCTACTACGGTGAAAGAATGGACAACGGCGCTCCGCTGGAGGAAAACTGGATCAATCGGGCCGGAAGCGAAGACTTCCGCAACCTCGTAAATTATCGGGAGGACTACCGACCATTGGCCGGTCGCTTTTCGGTAGGAGAGCATTCCAATTTCTTGATGGGCCCCATGCAGGAGGCGGGCCTCCAACAAGTCAATGCTTGGGGCGCGTCAAATATTCAGGCTTACTGCGCCGGGCTTTGGTCTGCGGTTGAACCGCTGTTGAACAAGGCCGGAATTCAGCTGCCGGAGGAGCGGGCGCAACATCTCGTCGGGCTGAAACTTCCGAATCACATTGATACTAAGAAGCTTACGGAAGAGATCAATCGCCGTGGCCTTTCAGTTAGCTACCGAGGAGACTCCATGCGGGTGTCGCCGAATTGTTATAATACCATGGAGGAGATGGCAGAATTGGCGGGGGCTTTGCTGCAGTCATGATTCCGGTCTCGCCAGGAAAATCACTCCCCAAAGGTTCGCCCGTGCTCCCGGGCCATCATTCCGTTGATAATAAACTGATACGCAAGCAGGCCAAAGAGCGCCAGATTAAGCATGAAGGACTGGCCAAGCACTATGCCCGAAAGCCCGAATACGGCCAGTGCAACCGTGTATGCGGTAAGCAGTAAGCGTGGTTGTTTCCGCTTAGGTCGCAAAAAGCTGCCCAGTGGAATGGTGAGCATCACGAAAGCGCCGGCGAATAGTTGGAAAATTGCGTGACCCGAAATGAGCCAGCCGATCAAAGAAAGTACGCCGAGGCCGAGAGATCCCCCCACCAGGCTAGCCATTAGTTTATCGTCTTTATCCAGTAGCAACCGCCCGTACTTATTTGTGAGCAGGTAGAAATTCATGAGCGGATCGATGATCCAGGTCAGGAGGAAAAGGAAAACCATGAAATACACCAGTGGCATGATGTAGGGCGCGTATTCCGGATTTGCGGAAGCTTGCCGATTGAGAAAGTTTACGCCAATCCAGAGCCCGATCATCAGGCCAAAGCTTGCGCCACCAGACATTTTTGCCATCGCTTCCTGGTACTTGAAATAGAGTCGATAGGGCCAAAACCTTGCCTTTAGGGCTTCTAGCATAGCAAAACGGGCCAGCTGATCTGTAGGGTTGAGACTCAGGGCGTATTTCAGCCGTTCAAGGGCTTCGTCTACCCGGCCCTGGCGCAGCAGTTGATAGCCGTGGTTGGCAATTGTTGAGCTGTCCTCCGGATTGATGTGAAGGGCGTCAGCGATGGTGTCTTCGGTATCTGTTTTGCCGAGAAAGCCACCAATGTAAATCTTCATGTTCAGTGCCTCCGTGTTTTGGGGGTTGATGGCGAGGGCTTCGTCCACAAAACGTAAGGCGGCATCGTAGTTTCTCTGGTCCAATTTCGCTTTTGCCATCAGGGTGTAGGCGTCGTCGTCTTCCGCGTCCATCTCCATTAGCTGGGTCGCGTATTGCTCTGCCATTTTTGGCTTCTCGTCGTTGAGCTCGATGATGGCGGCGAGCCGCAACACCATTGGGTTGTCTGGGTTTTCGCTTAGTAATGGCCCAATCAACTGTCGGGCAAGCTCTTTCTTGCCCATGTTTGACAGTGTATTGACGTAGTAGAGCTGAGCGATGGGTTCGTCCGGATTGTCCGCCAGGTAGGTCTCCAGTAAAGCCTTGCTTTCCGGCCAGCGGGCTTGCGACTGGAGAAGGTGCAAGCGTTCGATCAGGGCGTTTAGTTGCACGGGAATAAGGGGGTGAAGAAATAAGGAATAAAGGGTGGAGAGTAAGGGGGCGGGGCCGCAGGTGCAGGGGGAGGTTGAGGAGTTGCACTCCGAACTTCATGGTCTTAGTCGTCGCACAACTCCTCCACCGGGCCTACTTCAAATATTTGAGGATATCGTCATACAACCCACCTTTATTAGCAAACATAGCATAATTCTTAGCGGTGGTAAACCACTCCGAGGTGGAAGGACGGTGCTGCTCGGCTCCTCGGAGGAGATCCTTGGTCGTGATGGGGCGGGGAATACCGGTCTTGATGGCCTCCTCCAAGATGCCCTCTACTGCAATGTCGATCACGGCGTTTAAGTCTGCGCCGGAGAAATCTTTTGTTCTTTTGGCGACCTTGGCGAAGTCGATGTCTTCCTGAGGCTTGCCTTCAACCTTTAGCCTTAAGATAGCTTCACGACCTGCGGCGTCGGGTGGCGGTACGAAGATGATCCGATCAAAGCGGCCGGGGCGGCGGAAGGCCGTGTCCAGGTGCCACGGTACGTTCGTTGCGCCGATTATAAGTAAACCATCGTTGTTAGAACTGATGCCGTCTAGCTCTGCCAGAAATTGATTGATAACGTTGCGGCCGGCGCTCTGCTTCATGTCTGAACGCTTGGCTCCGAGCGCATCTACTTCGTCAAAGAAGAGTACGCAGGGCTTTTTCTCACGCGCAAGGTCAAAGTAAGATGCAAGCTGTTTTTCGCTGTTGCCAACCCACATGTCCAGAATGTCATTGAGGCCGACGCTGATGAAGTTGGCGTTAATCTGCCCTGCTGTTGCACGCGCAATGAAGGTTTTACCGCAGCCAGGAGGGCCGTATAACAGAATTCCACCACCCACTTTTTTGCCGTAGCTGCGGTATAATTCAGCGTGCTGTAGCGGCTGTATTATTTTAAGATCAATTTCTCGCTTCACGGTCTCCATTCCGCCGACGTCGTCAAAGTTCAGGTTCGGCTTGCTAAGAAGACGGTCATCTTTATCATTATCAAAGTCTAGCTCGGGGCCGTCAGGTTCGTAGGTAGAGGTTTGGCGAAAGGCCTGGTCGAGTTCTTCGTCGGCGAGCAAGATATTGTCTTCGAGCGCACTTCGGTAGAGCATGCCGGAGCGTTCCAGATCGTTATCTTTTAAGTAGCAACGAGCGATGATGATGCGCGTTTCCGGATCGAGGAGTTCAGGATGGCCAAGTTCTTCGTAGATGATCAGACAGGCTGAGTTTTTACCCTGTTTATGGTAGACTTCGATTAGGGCTTGCTTTAGGTCCAGGTCATGAGGCTCAAGCTTCATCAGGATATTGATCTCGCGCTCGAGTTCGGTTTCGTATCCGGCCGAGCCACGTAATTTGTTAATCAATAGGCGACGAATGTAGGCGTTATTAGGGCTGGCCTTTAGGGCTTCGCGTAAGTCTTGTAATTCTTTATCTGGTGTCATGGTGGGGGAATAACGGTTTTTAGGGCTGGGGAGTTTCATCCTATGGCGAGGGGCTTTGTCCCGAGAAACGTTTCTCGGGGCACAGCCCCTGGCCCAATTTTCAGATTGCGTCCTTCGGAGTACAATACTTTTACCTCACCCAGCACCTGCGGCCCCGCCTCCGTCTGCCAAAATGTCGCAAGCCGTCTTTCTGCTTGTCATCCCCGTCAGTTCTGCCAATAGACGACGGAAAAACTGACATTCAGCCCCAAAAACTGGCACGCGGCACGAGAGTTGCTTTGTATACACGACAAAATTTTCAACTTACAACCATAAATAAACATCCACATGAGTAAGATAATTGGCATCGACTTAGGTACAACCAACTCGTGCGTTTCAGTGATGGAGGGTAACGAGCCCACCGTAATCTATAACGAAGAAGGCCGTAATACAACCCCTTCTATCGTTGCATTCCTGGACGGCGGCGAGCGTAAAATTGGCGAGCCAGCTAAGCGTCAGGCGATTACGAACCCGACCCGTACGGTAGCATCCATTAAGCGTTTTATGGGTATGCGTTTTGACGAATCCAAAAATGACGTAGGCCGCGTGGCGTACAAAGTCGTGAAGGGTGACAATGGCGTAGCTCGTGTAGACATCGACGGCCGCCTTTATACGCCCCAGGAAATCAGCGCTATGGTACTTCAGAAAATGAAGAAAACCGCTGAAGACTTCCTTGGAAGCGAAGTTACCGAGGCTGTAGTAACGGTTCCGGCTTACTTTAATGACTCCCAGCGCCAGGCTACTAAAGAAGCTGGTGAAATTGCTGGCCTTAAGGTCCGTCGTATTATCAACGAGCCAACTGCCGCTGCTCTCGCCTATGGCCTGGACAAGCGCGCCAAGGACATGACCATCGTTGTTTATGACCTTGGTGGTGGTACTTTTGACGTCTCTATCCTTGATCTCGGCGACGGTGTATTCGAAGTGAAATCTACCAACGGCGATACACATCTTGGTGGTGATGACTTTGACCGTGTATTGATCGACTTCCTCGCCGGTGAATTTAAGCGGCAGGAGAATATTGACCTTACCAAAGATCCAATGGCCCTTCAGCGCCTTAAAGAAGCGGCTGAGAAAGCAAAGATTGAACTTTCCTCTAGCAACGAAACAGAGGTTAACCTTCCCTACATTACAGCGGTCGATGGTGTTCCAAAGCACCTTGTAGTAAAGATCAGTCGCGCCAAGTTTGAACAACTCGCTGACGAGCTGGTACAACGCACCCTTAAGCCCTGTGAAGCGGCGATGAAAGATGCTGGCCTAACCAACTCTGATATCGACGAAGTTATCCTCGTTGGCGGCTCTACCCGGATTCCTCGCATTCAGGAAGCCGTTGAGAAGTTCTTCGGTAAAAAGCCTAACAAAGGTGTAAACCCTGACGAAGTTGTAGCCATTGGTGCTGCCATTCAGGGAGGTGTTCTTTCTGGCGACGTGAAAGATGTACTCCTTCTCGACGTAACCCCACTTAGCCTCGGTATCGAAGTGATGGGCGGTATGTTCGACAAGGTGATCGACGCTAATACAACGATTCCTTCCAAGAAATCCAAGGTATACTCTACTGCTGCGGACAACCAGCCAAGCGTAGAAATTCACGTACTGCAGGGCGAGCGTTCTCTGAGTAAAGACAACCGCCCGATTGGTCGATTCGTCCTTGGAGACATCCCACCCGCACCACGCGGCACGCCTCAGATTGAAGTGACCTTCAACCTCAATGCCGACGGTCTTTTGGAAGTTTCCGCTAAAGATAAAGGCACTGGTAAAGAAACCAGCATCAAAATCGAAGCCGGTACCGGACTGAGCGAAGAAGACATCGCACGCATGAAGGCGGAAGCAGAAGCCAACGCCGACGCTGACGCTGAAGCTAAGGAGCGCATCGAAAAACTCAACGCCGCAGACCAACTCGTCTTCCAGACCGAGAAGCAGGTGAAAGAGTACGGAGATAAGATTCCTGAGGACAAGAAGGAAGCCATCGAAACGGCCCTGGCCGGACTGAAGGAAGCCCACAAGTCTGAAGACCTTGCCCAGGTTGATGCGGCAACTGAAACACTAACCGCTGCATGGAACGCTGCCAGCCAGGACATCTACCAAGCCCAGCAAGCAGCAGGTGGAGACGCCGGCGCTGCAGGTGATGCTACCGCTGATGCCGGAGATGCTTCCGATGATGCCGACGACGTTCAGGACGTTGAGTTCGAAGAAGTGGAAGAGACCAAGTAATTGGTTTTGCCCTTCACGAATAAGTGATTGAAAAATTAGCCCGCGGATCTTAATTGATCGGCGGGCTTTTTTATTGGAGCGAGCTGCCTCCGGCAGCGAGGCTAGACCGATTCGTCTCCGGCGAAGAACTTTTCGCTACCGGAGGTAGCTCGCACCGATCTCGCTGCCGGAGGCAGCATCGACCAGGCTGAGCCTTGAGAAAATCACTATCTTCGCCCTCCGATTATCGATATGCCGAAAAGTAGTGTACTGTTAGTTTTTATGTTCTTCCTTTATGCTTGTGCGGACGACGCCGCTACGGTAACAGAAGCGTGTACGCCGGAGGAAGGAAAGCAGTTCACCCAAATGGCCTGCAACCCGGCTACGGGCATCAATTTTAATAACGCTTTACTCTATACGGAAGCCTTGAATCCCTACACTTACCGTAACTTCTACAATGGCGGAGGGGTAGGGCTAGGCGACTTCAATGGTGACGGACTTCAGGACGTCTACTTTACTGGTAATCTGGTAAATAACCGCCTTTACTTAAACAAAGGAAACTGGGAGTTTGAAGACGTTACGGAAGCTGCTGGCGTTGCGAGCCCGGACAGTTGGAGTACCGGTGTCGCTGTCGTTGATATTGACGCAGACGGCGACCAAGACATCTATGTTTGCAAAGCTGGTCCGCCCGCCGGAGAAAAGATTGCGGGCATGACGGGCGTGCGCCACAACGAACTTTTCCTGAACAACGGTGATGCCACCTTCCGGGAAGCCTCCGCTGAATTTGGCCTGGATATTGTCGGCTTGTCCGTTCAGGCTGCCTTCTTCGACTATGATCAGGACGGTGATCTTGATTGCTACCTGCTCAACAACTCTACCCGGTCCACTACGGGCTACAACGCCAAACAGGGACTCCGGGAAATCCCCGACCCTGAAGGCGGAAATAAGTTGCTGCGGAATATGGTGGCGGAACTGACGACCTCGTCTCAAATACCCGGACAACGGACAACCGACAACCGACAACCAATCTTCCAAGACGTTACCCAACAAGCGGGCATCTACTCCTCCGCCATAGGCTTCGGTCTCGGTGTAACGATAGGCGATATCAACGAAGATGGTTTGCCGGATCTCTTTGTGAGTAATGATTATTTCGAGCGTGATTATCTTTATTTCAACCAGGGTGATGGTACTTTTAAAGAAGACCTTGTGGCCCACATGCCGGAGATCAGCAAGGGGAGTATGGGCGCAGATTTTGCGGACTTGAACGGCGATGGATTGCCTGAACTCTTTGTCACCGAGATGCTGCCACGCACGGAGAAACGTCGCAAAACCAAGGCTGCTTTTGACAACTGGAACCGCTACCAGCTCTACCGGGATGAGGGCTACCACCAGCAGTTTAGCCGCAATGTTTTGCAGTGGAACCGGGGTGGCGGACGCTTCAGTGAAATTGGCCGGATGGTTGGCGTAGACGCTACGGACTGGAGCTGGGGAGCACTACTGTTTGACATGAACAACGATGGGAAACGAGACATTTTCGTTGCCAACGGCGTCGGGAAAGATTTGTTAGACCAGGACTACATCAACTTCGACGCGAACCCCGCAGCCATCCGGCGGATGATAAAAGAGGAAGGGAAGACGATTACGGACTTGATCGACAAGATTCCGAGTGAGAAGCTCGTCAATGCTGTATTTCGCCAGAGCAAGGAGGGAAGCGGATATTTCGATGATGTTGCCGAGAAATGGGGTTTCGGTGAACCGACCTTTTCCAATGGAGCCGCGTACGGAGACCTGGACAACGACGGTGACCTCGACCTGGTGGTCAACAACATCGACGGTTTGGCGGGGGTGTATAGGAACAACTCAAGCCTGAAAAGCTTCACCCTGCACCTGCGCGCTCGCCAAAAAAACAATCCAGACGGAATAGGAACACAGGTGTTTGCTCGTCAATCTGGCCAACTTACTTACGCTGAACTGCATCCCATGCGTGGTTTTCAGAGTACGGTGGACAAGCGATTGCACTTCGCTTATAAGCCTGATTCTGTGCTGATGCGTTGGCCGGATGGAGCGTGGGAGGCCTTTCTTTCTCCGGAGAAGGAAATTATGCAGGGAACGGGTTTGGCGCGCACGCAGGATGCCGTGGAAGGTTTTAAGGTAAGGGCCTCCGAAGAGGAAGGTTTAGCCCCGAGCTGCCCCAAAATTATTACCCGTGAATTACAAGGCCTCGTCCACGAAGAGAGCAAGTTCAGCGACTTCGATCGCGATCCGCTACTTTTTATTGGACTGAGTAATGAAGGCCCGGCGCTGGCGGTGAATAAAAATGGTACAGGTTATCTCGGCGGTGCAGCGGGTAAGCCGGGCCAACTCTTCCGCAACGAAAACATAATCACCACCCTAAACGAAGAAAGGGCAGGCGAAAACGTTGACGCCATTTGGTTTGACGCCAACGGTGATGGCTACGAAGACCTATACGTTGTCAACGGCAGCAATGAGTTTTCCCAGGCATCAACGGCATTATTAGACAAACTTTACTTCGGAACCCCAAGCGGTAAGTTGGAAGTCTCTGAGCAATTGCTGCCGCTCAGCAATAAATTTCACGTTGGTTCCTGCGTTCGCAACATTGATGTCGATGGCGATGGAGATCAGGACCTATTTGTTGGCGGAAGACTAAAACCAGGCCTCTACGGCGTACCAGCCGACAGCCACCTGCTGCTCAACGATGGCAAGGGCAACTTCTCCGACGCCAAACTGCCAGAACTTCTGAAACTTGGCATGGTAACCGACGCGCAATGGGCGGAAATAGATGGTGACGCGGGTAAGGAACTGGTGGTGGCTTGTGAGTGGGGACCGGTTCGCATTCTACACTTCGATGGTGTAAAGATCATCGCCTCTGAGACTGAAACCCTGCCCGGTGGAACGGGGTTTTGGCGTACCCTTGCGGTTGCTGACCTTGATGGCGATGGCAGACAAGACGTCCTTGCAGGAAACATAGGTAGTAACACCAATCTCAAGGCTTCCGAAGCCCGTCCACTTGAACTTCACGTAAACGACTTTGACGGCAATGGCCGTGCCGAGCAGATCATTACCCGTTATGCTGAAGACGGAAAACCATACCCAATTGTGCTGCGAGATGACCTCGTCAAACAGATTCCAGCTCTGCGAAAATCTATTCAACGTTACGCTGAATATGAAGGAAAAACAATGGACGACCTTTTTCCTTTTGCTGTCCGTGAACGCTCCGTGAGGAATAAGGTAGAGAGGGTCTTTAGTGCAGTTTGGCTTAATACACCAGAGGGCTGGAAAACCAAAAGTGCAATTGCTTCGGTTCACCTTTCTCCAATATTTAGTATCCTTCCCACTGACCTTGACGGAGATGACGACCAAGACCTGATCATCGGGGGCAACCAAACCATCGCTAAACCAGAATTAGGCATCAACGCAGCCAGCTTTGGGACAATCCTAATCAACGATGGCCACGGCTCTTTCACCGCTTTCGGCCCACAAGCAACCGGCATGGTCCTTGATGGAGACGTTCGGGCCATCGTTCCCAACGGTAAAAATAAATTCTTGGTCGCCCGCTCCAACGGGCGGGTGACGGCACTAACCATTAAACAATGATGAAACCACTGCTATTGTCCTTTACAACGTTGGCTATGTTTCTCCTTGCGGCTTGTAACACCCAACCTGAAGGTACCCCTCAGGAACGTTACGATGCGGCTTTGGCCGAAGGGCTTACCAGTTCAAAGGTCTCGAATGATCTTTTTCTGGGCCTTCAGTTGGCAGAAACCGATAAGGAGTTTTATGATCGTTGTACGGAGCTAAATATTCAGCAGAAAATAATGATGGGCTCCGGTGGGAACCGGGTAGATTACCAAATGGGCGACGCCCTTACGCGACCGGCAACATTGACTTTTTACCCGGATTTTACTGAAGATCGTCCCCGTATAATCAAGGCGATGGACATGGAGATTATCTACAACGATTGGTCTCCGTGGAACAAAGATGCGCACTCGCCCAAGCTACTGGCGGATGTAGCCAAGTGGGCTGAGGAGCAATTCGGAGCGGGTTTTGAAGTAGTCGATCATCCTGTTCACCAGAAAGTATTGGTGCAGGTGAAGAACAATCGTCGAACAGCTTTCTGGGTGCTTGATACCAAGGCAGTTCGTGGCCGGATCACGGATTTGAAGGCACTGCCGGAAGAACCACTAGGACTTAAGTAATTTCCTTACTCCGGTCGAGGCCTTCCAGGCCGAGCTAACTCGACCGGGAAATAAACTTTATGAAAAAGCAGAGATTTCTCATCACTTTAAGCCTATTGCTTTTATTTGCGGCGTGTGAGAACGATTCCACTGACCTGTCTTCCATCGGCGAATACCCCGAATGGAACGGCTCATCTCTCTTCGAGCCCGTCGCTCCGGCGGAGACCGGAATTGACTTCGCCAATACCCTGGCTTACGACGAAGATTTCAACATATACCGCTACCGGAATTTCTACAACGGCGGCGGTGTGGCCCTTGGTGACATCAACAACGATGGTTTGACGGATATCTACTTCAGCGGCAACCGTGTCAGCAACAAACTATACCTCAATAAAGGAGATTTCAAGTTTGAAGATATAACGGAAAAGGCAGGTATCTCCGGCAAGGCTGCCTGGAATACCGGTGTGACAATGATGGACATCAACGCCGACGGCCACCTCGATATCTACCTGTGTAATTCCGGAGATATTGACGGCGACAACCGCCGAAATGAACTCTATCTTAACAACCAGGATGGTACCTTCACCGAAGCAGCAGAAGCCTACGGATTGGCGAACGAGGGCCTCAGTACCCACGCTGTCTTCTTTGATTATGATCGTGACGGTGACCTGGACTGCTACCTCCTCAACAACTCCTACCAAGCCATTGGCTCCTTTAACCTGGAACGCAACGAGCGCCCGATACGAGATGAAAAAGGTGGGGACATCCTCTATAGAAACATGACGGTAGAGCGGGCAGAAACGCAGCAGAATTCTCTTCCGGAACGTCCTCTCTTCGTAGACGTGTCTAAAGACGCTGGTATCTATGGCTCAATAATTGGTTTTGGCCTTGGCGTAACCGTAGGAGATGTAGACCGGGATGGATGGCCGGACATCTACGTCTCCAATGATTTTTTTGAGCGCGATTACCTCTACATGAATAATCACGACGGGACCTTTCGGGAAACCCTTACGGAAGCCATGCAATCCATTAGTGCGGCCAGTATGGGCGCCGATATGGCGGATATCAACAATGATGGCTTCGGGGAAATCTTCGTTACGGAGATGCTGCCGGCTACCAATGCACGTCTTAAGACAGCTACGACCTTCGAAAACTGGAACAAATACCAACTAAACCTGGATAACGATTACTACCACCAGTTTACCCGCAATATGTTGCAGCGAAACAACGGCGACGGTACGTATACCGAGGTGGGGCGGATGGCTGGGGTGGAAGCGACCGACTGGAGCTGGGGCGCGCTCATCTTCGACTTTGAGAACGACGGATACAAAGACCTCTTCGTTGCTAATGGGATATATCAGGACCTAACTAACCGGGACTTCCTGGATTACATTGCAGCTGATGAATTCAAAAGAAAGGTAACGGCAAGCGGTAAAGTAGACTTTAAAGTGTTGGTGGATGCGATTCCATCTAACCCTGTACCAAATGCGGCTTTTCGAAATCTGGGGCCTACGGCAGACTATGATTTCGATGATGTTGCAGAAAAATATGGCCTAAACCTGAACGGATTTTCGAACGGTTCAGCCTACGCTGACCTGGATAATGATGGGGACCTCGATCTGGTAGTCAACAACGTAAACCGGTCAGCGGTGGTTTATCGTAACCATGCGGACGGCCAAACGGACAATCATTGGCTACAAGTAGTACCGCAGCAGGAAGGAAACAATCGTTTTGCGGTTGGTACTAAGGTGACCGCTTATACAGGAAACGAAAGGTTTTACCTTGAACACAACCCCATGCGGGGCTTCCAGAGCAGTATGGATTACCGGATGCACTTCGGACTCGGTGGCTATAACAAGATTGATAGCTTGATAGTAGAGTGGCCTGAGGGAGGGAAGACGATGCTTCAGGAGGTTAGTGTTGATCAGGTGCTTCAGCTTAAAAGCGATCAGATGGAGAATGCTTCAACAACGCCCACTGCACCTGCGTATGCGCCGCTATTCACGATGGAGACATTTGAAGATACCCGACATAAGGAGAACCGTTTTAGTGATTTTGATCGCGATCCATTGGTTTATCAGATGCTCAGTGCTGAAGGCCCTGCACTTTGTTCCGGGGTGTTTTCCAGAGGTCAAGGCACAGGCTATTACCTTGGCGGTGGAAGAGACCAAGCTGGCACGATGATACTTTCTGGTAGCCAAAAGGTAAGATCTTTAGCCAAAGACTTGTTGGCGGTAGATCAGGTAAGCGAAGACGTTGCCTGTGCTTGTTTTGACGCCAATGGGGATGGTCGTGATGACGTTTATGTAGTGAGTGGAAGTAGTGAGTTCGGGGCATCTTCTACTGCATTGCTTGATCGCCTTTACCTAAGTTCTGCTAGTACTAATAGGTGGACAAAAAGTGCTCAACTGTTGCCAAACAGTAAGCGCCCGGCAGTGGGCAGCGTAGTGAAGAATTATGACGTCGATGGCGACGGAGATCAGGATCTTTTTGTCGGAAGTCGAATTCGTCCTGGGCTCTACGGCGTACCTGCTGATAGCTATTTGTTACTAAATGATGGTAAGGGGAATTTCACAGATTCAGAAGATGAAAACCTAAAGGATTTGGGGATGGTGACCGGTGCCGTTTGGGCGGATCTTGATGGGGATGGTAAGGCAGAGCTGGTCGTGGTTGGGGAATGGATGGAGCCAAAAGCTTTCCTGTTTTCTGGCGGCAAATTACAGCCTTTTGAACTTGATTTTCAGGCGGGGCCGCAGGTGCAAAGTGGGATTGAAGGAGAGAAGGTTGATCTCCATGGTTGGTTTAATGCGGTAACTTCTGCTGATCTAAACGGCGATGGTAAGCAAGATCTTTTACTCGGTAACCACGGCCTAAACTCTCGCTTCCGCGCGACGCCGGAAGAGCCGGTAATCATGCACGTCAACGACTTTGATCAAAATGGTAAGGCTGAGCAAATTGTTTCTACCTACGAAAATGGAAAGGCGTACCCAATGCCGCTCCTACACGACCTGGTAAAACAAATGCCAGGTCTCCGTAAACGCTACCTGAAGTATAGCTCATTTGGTGACCAAACAATGGAGGATATCTTTAGCAAGGACGTTCTTGACCGGTCCGTTATACAACGGGCTACCGAAATGCGAAGCCTTGTTCTCCTCAATAAAGGCGGTGGTGAGTTTTCCGTTAGCTATCTGCCAATGCGCGCGCAGGAATTTCCCATTTACGCCATCTCCGCTGATGACTTTGATGGAGATGGTGACCTGGATGTTTTATTGGGCGGAAATTTTTACTACGCTAAACCGGAAGTTGGCCGTTACGACGCCGGCCGCGGATTAGTGTTAATGAACGACGGCAATGGCCGGTTTAATTCGCTCTCCGCGGCACAAAGCGGAGTAAAAGTGCCTGGAGAAATTCGTGACATCGTAAAAATTGGAAAAGGCGCGTATTTACTTGGTAGAAATAATGATTCGCCAGTCAAGCTAAGCCTGAACTAAGTGTTCTTCGAATACAAGTTGTAAGCACAGAAGACTAATCTTAATAAAAAGGCCCCTTCGGAATTTTTTTTCCGAAGGGGCAGAACAGACTTGTTTAAAAATACATACTTATTGCCTCTTTATCAGAAGCGAGCGAATCTTTCGGTTACCACCTGTCCGTTATTCACTACGCGAACAAAGTAGGTTCCTGCCGGACCAACCGGTAAGTGAATTGCGGTGGTGCTTTCGCTTACTGACATAATCGTTGACATCAACTCCATGCCGTTGAAGTTGAATACCTGCACCTGCATGAATTCTCCAGTCATCCCTTCTACTTCGATATTGAGCATGTCTCCCTGAATTGGGTTAGGGAATACACGAAGGCTCGCTGAAACATCGTCATTGTTGGTCGTAGTGGTAGCACTGTTTACTTCACAGAGACTAGATGCGGCCATTGTCCACTCAATTTCACCTTGGTCATTAGTGCCAAACTGTAGCGATAGGCCTGCAGTTGGAGCATCGAGGAAGAAGTCTGCTTCCCAGATGCCGGCTGCAACGGCTAAACTAGAACGACCGTGTCCTGCAGATCCCCATTCAAGGTAGGAGGTCAGTGCATTTTGACTACCGAAGGTATTAGTGGAGTATAAACCTAGTTCAGCATCCGTTGCGTCAAAACCACTAAAGCCACTTACAACCATTACTTCTCCTGGCTGGATAAGCAGGTCTCCGCACTCGAGGCTGAGTGTGCCAACGCGTTGGTAGGCTGGGCGATTACACACCCAGTAATCGGAGACATCAATTGCTTCGTCAGTACCGTTGAAGATTTCAATCATTCCGTCGCTGGAAACTTCACTGATTGTTGCGTTAGTGAATTCGAACCCGGCACCATCACAGTCTTCACCCACATTGCGGGTAACAACGATGGCGTTGGAGAGGTCAAAACATCCATCGATGTCGTTGATGTTGCTGCCCATGGTTACGCCGGTTACGTCGCCGAAGGCAGAGAGGTACCAGATTTCGCAAACGCCTTCCCCTGCACCGTCGAGGTCGAAAGGACCGTTGT
>CAYPIM010000113.1:0-1100 GCA_964410795.1 uncultured Lewinella sp.
CCAGGGTGAACAAGCGAAATAGTGCTAACGGTAAATTCGGTAGCTCTATCAATCTACCTTCTATCAAATCTATCAATCTATCTTGCATCATATCTATAACCTACCTTTGATGACTGTAAATCTGCATCGCTTAGACGACTCCTTTCACCTCCAAGCGACCAACGAAAACGGCCGTATAATCGAAACCGATGCTGGCCCGGCAACTGGCGGAAAGGATGCTGGCATGCGCCCGATGCAAGTGTTGCTTTCGGCCGTCGGAGGCTGTTCAAGTATTGATGTTATCATGCTTCTTCAAAAACAGCGCCAAGATCTTCAGGATATTCGTATTGCTGTTACCGGTACCCGCCGTGAAGAAGCGCCACGTATTTTTACGGCCATTCACGTAGCGTATACTTTGGTGGGAAATGTTGATGAAAAGAAGGCCGAACGTGCCTGCCGCTTGAGTATGGAGAAAATGTGTTCGGTTAGCCTGATGCTTAAAGCTGGAGGGGTGGAAATTACTTGGGAGTACGAGGTGGTTGAAGCTTGAAATGAATGACTGACTTCTTAGAGACAGAGCGTTTGATTCTTCGCCCTTTTTGCGCGGCTGATGCTGGAATGGTCTTCGCCCTCAACGGAGATCCGGAGGTGATGCGCTATTTACCCAAAGATGAGGTGTATGCCTCCGAAGCGCAAGCTGCTGAGTTCCTGGTTAGCTATATTGAAAAGTCTATCGCTTTGTCTTTTGCCCGCTGGGCGGTCGTCAGGAAATCTGACCTGAGAACACTTGGCTGGTGCGGCTTGCGTAGGGTGGAAGACGATGAAGTGGACCTCGGCTTCCGTTTCCTCCGTGAGCATTGGGGGAAGGGCTACGCCACCGAATCTGGACAACGATGGCTGAAGTACGGTTTTGGCCCGGGAGGTTTAGCGGAGATTGTTGCAAAAGCAGCAAGTGGAAATATTGGCAGCCAACGGGTGCTGACGAAACTGAACTTTGAACGCAGGCCCGAACACGACGGGGAGGAAGACGGCTTCCTGTGGCGGAGTTTTGTCCTTCGGCGTCCTTAAGCTTGAAAAAACTTTCTTTGCACCTGCGGCCGCGCCTTTGTTAGATTGATAGT
>CAYPIM010000113.1:1200-5146 GCA_964410795.1 uncultured Lewinella sp.
GAAAGGCGGTTGATCATTTTACCCTGTTTGTCGATCGTTTCTTTTAGCCCGAGCATCTCATCATGCACGTAGCGCTGGATGTTCTGTGGCGAGGGAAGGAAAGGAGTGATGCGCGCACGGACGTACCAGATTTCCCTAAGGTCC
Source organism: uncultured Lewinella sp. (assembly GCA_964410795.1). Classification (GTDB taxonomy): domain Bacteria; phylum Bacteroidota; class Bacteroidia; order Chitinophagales; family Saprospiraceae; genus Neolewinella. The sequence goes on from CAYPIM010000113.1 coordinate 1,345, forward strand.
GCCATAGAAACGCGGTAGGAATCGTAGAAGGAGTTATCAGGTAAAAGTTCTAACTCTTTACTCTCTTCAATAAGGTTTTTGACCCGGCGAACGACAACGTCACTACGGGTAACAATAATGTAGGCGTAGTTGTCCTTGATTCCCGAAGCCCATAGGGTTGGTTCCAGGAACGAACAAACGACCTTATCTCCTTCAAACAGCGTTGGCTCCATGCTGTCTCCAGGAACATCAAAACTGCGGTGAGTTCCGACTTTATATTTGTAGTCAGGCAAGCTATAAGTCGGGAGATCCTGCACGAAGGATGGGTCGCCTAACTCAGCGGAATAGACGGATTGAGCGGGCAGCGGAACGTGAACGATCAGCTCGTCGTCGTTGGGTGTTTGAATGGTCGTCAGCACGCGGAAGCTCTGGTTGGTTTCCTCGGTCATGAACATGGGCCCGTCTCCGGTCATGATGTACACCGGGTTCATTTTGTACTTAGCGATGGCTTTGCGCAAGAGTTCGATCGTAACGTCTCGACGCCCCTTAAGTATCTCAGATAAAGATTGGGGGAGATACTCTAAGGAAAGGGCAAATTGCCGGCTAGAACGAACGCGCTTTTCCTCCCGAAGCTTGTTGTGGCATTTGATGAAGCGTTGGGACACGACGTTATTCATAGTAGTGGTTTGACGTTAATTCGGTTACAATCCGAACGAAGATACGCACATTGTGCGTTAACTTCCTAGTTACGGTCTTATTATTTTGCAGCAATTTGCTGATTGTGTGTTCTCCGATTCTTTTTCAGGAATAAGCGCATCATTGTTGCCTTTCCTGCCTTTTTAATTACGGATTTTGATTTCTGTTCTTTCTCCGACCGGAAAGCGGTAATATTGCTGCTGATCAACCGAAAAACCATGCCCACTATCCATACCATCGACCTGAACTTTCTGAACGAAGTAGCTGCTATCGCCGCCTTTGCGGTAAAGGATGCTGCGGGCTACACCCTAGTCGAATGCGGACCATTTTCTACGCATGACACCTTAATTGCTGGACTAGACAAACTTGGGATCAAGCCGAACGATGTTCATACTTTATTACTTACTCACATCCATTTTGATCATGCCGGGGCAGCTTGGTGGTGGGCACGGCACGGCACCAAAGTGTATGTTCATCCGAAGGGCTTAAAGCACATGATAAACCCAACCCGCCTTTACGCTTCGGCGGCAAGAATCTACGGTGATGAAAATATGGAGCAGCTGTGGGGGAAGATGGAAAAAATAGATGAGTACGACATTGCGGCCGTAACGGACCGTAGCCGCCTGACCATTGGTGGAAATACCTGGGTGGCGCACCATACCCCTGGCCACGCCAGCCATCACATTGCCTGGCAGCTCGGAAAGGTGGTCTTTACGGGCGATGTTGGGGGCGTGAAGATAAAGGGTGGGCCAGTTGTTCCACCATGCCCGCCACCGGATGTAAACGTGAGCCAGTGGCAAGAGTCTATTCGTCGGCTGCGTAGCCTACGGGCCGAAACGTTCTACCTTACGCACTACGGCGCAGTGGATGCGCAAAGTGATCACCTTGAGCAGTTGTCAGGACGGCTGGAGCGCTACGTAGATTGGGTCGGTCAGGCTCGGAAAGCAGGAAAGTCAGAAGATGAAATGACGGCCGAGTTTGCCGAATTCGTTGATGCTGATTTACGGAGTAACGGAGTTGCCGAAGAGACCATCGGTGCGTACCGGGCGGCTAATCCTCCAGGTATGAGCGTGGCGGGAATTCTGCGTTGGTTCACTTACCTTGAAGCCTGATCTTTGCCAGATGATGCCCAAAACTTCTCTGTACTACCACATTACTGCTTCATGAAACGGACAGACTGAAGCCAGGGAGTCTTAACCCCATGGCCGGTAACACGCAGAACATACATTCCGGCTGGTAAGCCTTCCAGCGAGTGGGAAACCGTCGTATTCGTTGCTGAGTCCAGCGATTGAACGATTCTGGACAACTGTTTTCCCTCTAGGCTCAGTAGGTCGATGGTAATGTCTGTTCCTACATTTTGTGCGATGGTCACGGCGATTTGCTCGCGGGCTGGGTTAGGGGATACACTTACAGCGTCGGTTATGATAACAAACCCGTTGCGGGTGGAGTTTGGGTCAGAGGTGTCGTAATCCGGCCCGGTATTTTCCTCCGTAGCGATTGGCTGAATGAGGATATCGTGCGGAAACTCGTTGGGGCCAAGGTCTTTTTCTTCAATTGGGACTGGCCGGGACTGACCCAGCATGTCAAAAAGGATATCGGTGTCAATAGCATCTATTCCATCGTATTGGGGCAGCGGCGCGAAGCCCGGCTGTGTGGCATCAATGGCTGGACTGCTGGGGCCCAGGCCAAAGAAGCCCGCTTCGTTTTCGAGGAGCTGGGGGTCGATGTCCAGTAGGCCGGTGGCGGGGCGGGTGAAGCCCAGATTTCCAAACGTAATGTTGCCGATCCAGGTCTCGTCTCCCGTAACCTGCCTGAAAATATTGTCGTCCTTAGGGTCGGAAAAAATATTATTGGAGAAGGTGACGCCGGTCGGTCGGAAGCTGCCAGCCTCACCACCGAGACGAACCCGTTCACAGTCGACGAATAAGTTGAAGGCAATATTGATGTTGTCGAGCGGGTCGGATGGTTCGTTTTGTAAGTAGATCGGCCGATCGTTGAGATCGGAGAAATAGTTGTTGTAAATGTAGTGGTCCTGGCCTTCCCGCACACGAACACCGCCCTTGCCACTCAGGAAAAAGTTACCGTAAACGATGTTCTCAGAGCCGTGCCGCAGCACCAGTTCAGCCTTAGAGTTGTTTTCGAAGGTATTGAAGCGGTAAACGTTCTGGCTGGCCTTGCTGGAAATGATCTCTCCGTCGCCGTCACACTGAGTGAAATAGCAATATTCTACTACCGACCGGCTGTTGAATTCGGCCTGGGAGCTTACCCCAACACGGATCGGCTCCACGCCCTCGTCGTTACCGCCTCCGGGGAAGTTTTTGAACGAACAATAGCGGACCCGGTGGTAACCAGGCTGGTCGCGGGCAACCAGGAGCGAAAGGATGTTTTGGTCCGCTACGGTCAGCCGGTTCTCAAAGTTGCAGTAGGTAATGTCTACGTACTGGCTCTCCTCCCGTACCCGCAGGTATTTGTAGCAGCGGTAGGCCCGGATGTTGACCTGGGTAAAGAGGATGTTACTGCCCCGTATGTTCACCACGTCTAAGGGGCCGATGTTGCCACCAACGTACTGGAAGCCGATAAAATTGATGTAGTCGCCATCTATTTGTACTCGCGAGGTGCCGTTGAAAATGGTACCGCCTGGGGTTTCGGACATGATGGTCATCGAGTCCCTGGAGATGTCCATTCGGATACTTTCGTAGGTGCCGTCAGCCCATATAATGGTGTCGTTCGCAGCAACGTTAGCGTGTGCGGTATTAAACGACGCTTGTGAGTCGACGATTATGGTGGCGGCAAGGAGAGGTGCTGACAGGAGCCACACCATAAAGGCGAGCAAAGCGAAGCGAAGTTGGTCTTTCAAGGGGAATAAATTGATGAGGTTGCTAAGGTACAAAATTGGTTAACCAATCTGTAAAAAGAATGCGACCAACTCCTCAACATGTCCGGAAGACGGTATTTAACCCACCGATATCCTCAGTACCTCGTCGTGTTCCGGCAATACCTTGAACTTCTCGGAGATGCAGTAGCCGGGGATGGCCATGATCTCGTCCTGGTCATTAGTGAGCAGGTAAATCCGGTCGCGTAGCCAGACTGGGATCTTCTCGTCAATCATGTAGTCCTTCACCTTCTT
>CAYPIM010000113.1:5246-19231 GCA_964410795.1 uncultured Lewinella sp.
CGCGCCGTCATCTGCGTGCTCTCGCCTGCGAGCGCTTCTTTTTTAACGTCCACTGCCTTAAGGAAAAACTTTGCACCCAGCGTCCGCGCCAACTCTTCCACAAATGCTGCATCGCCGTCGGAAGCTTTACCCCGCAGTTGGAAATTCATGTGCGCAATGGCAAAATCGTAGCCTTCGGCGTGCAGTACATGGGCGAGCACGGTACTGTCCAGGCCGCCGCTGCAGGCCAGCAATAGCTTGTCCGTCTTGGTAAATAGTTCTTCGCGATCAACAAAGTCTCGGAAAGATGTAATTAAATCCGCCATAGTTTTGGGTCTGGGGGGGGGGACCGGAGCCGTGCGGTAGCCAAATCGCTTATCACATTTCCCTTATCCCTTATCCCTTATCAATCTCGCCTGCCTAATGCGGCAGCCAAATCAAGAATCGAGAATCGAGAATCAAATATCGAGAATCCTCTAGTGCATCCGGTCTCCCCGCACCTCCATATTCGCCAGCAGCTCCGCTTCGAAGGCCAGGAATTCCGCCCAGCGTTTGTCCACTTTCTCCCGGTCAAAGTATTTGCGGGCCAGCTCTATGAACAGGACGTAATGGCCTGCTTCTGCGACCATAAATTTGTGGTAGAACTTTCGCAGGTCTTCGTCCGAGCAGTAAAGACTGAGCAGCCGAAACCGTTCGCAACTGCGCGCCTCGATGAGCGCGCAGAGCAGCAACTTTTCCAACAGCGCCGCTTCGCGGCCGCCGCCCTTCTTCATCACTTTCATTAACCCGTTGACGTATTCGTCTTTCCGCTGCCGACCAAGTTTAAGCCCCCGCTTTTCCAGCTCGTGCAGTACCATCCGGAAATGCCCCCATTCTTCGGTTACAACGGGTGCTACTTCCGCTACAATTTCCGGGAAATCCGGATAACCCTGAATTAAGCTGATGCAACTGGTGGTAGCTTTCTGTTCACAGTAGGCGTGGTCGGTTAGGATTTCCTCGAGGTCCATCTCGGCAAGGTTTACCCAGCGAGGATCAGTCGGGAGCTTGAGGTTGAGCATCTGTACGGTGGCGGCGTCGGTCATGGAGTAAGGGGGTAAAGGGGGAAGGGAGGTAAAGGGGGAAAGGCTTAAGGGGAAGTACAAAGATAAGCAAGGCAGCGTGGAGGGAATTGTTTCCTTGCGCGATAAAAAATCCCGAGACTACACTTATGTAGACTCGGGATAACGAACTTTCTGCAACCTGCAACCTGCAACCTGCAACCTGCAACCTGCAACCTGCTCTAAACCCAGAAAACGAGGTTCAAATCCTGGGCGTGTGGCATAAGCTTGTGTACAGGCCGCAGGCGGAAACCGTACTCAAAAACGCCAGTATACTTAGGGTCAACGGATAACTTAAAGGTGGCCTTCCCGTCCTTCTGGCGCGCCAACTTGAAGGGCTCGGTCCGAATCAGTTCAAGTTTGTCCTCACTAAGCCGGCGGTAGCCACAGTACTCGAGCGTCAGCCCTTTGGCGTCGATACCATTGGTGTCGATCACGACTTCAGCCTCAAAATGGCCGGACATCGTCAAAGCTTTGTTTTGGGCGTCGAAAGATTTGTTTTCTACCACTTGGATACCAGACCACTTGTGCAGAACGTCGTCTTTCCAGGCTGCGAATTCACGGGCGGGTTTCCAGTCGCCCTTGCTGGCGGCTTTCTGGCTCTTGCCGAGGGGAAAATAGAAGCGGTCGTAATAGTCGTCCATCATCCGCTTCATGGTGAAGGTTGGCGCAACTTCAGCGATGATCTGCTTTACGAAGCCCATCCAGTCTTTGCTGATGCCGTTCTTGTCGCGGCGGTAGAAAGTTGGGATGATCTCGTCTTCCAGAATGGAGTAGATGGTCTCTGCGTCGAGCTCATCCTGTAGGTGTTGCTCTTCGTAGGTGCGCTCTAGTGGGAGGGCCCAGCCAGCATCAGGGCGGTAGCCTTCCGCCCACCAGCCATCAAGTACAGAGAAGTTGACGGAGCCGTTCAGGGCTGCTTTCATGCCCGAAGTGCCGGAAGCTTCCAAGGGGCGGGTAGGGGTGTTCAACCAAACGTCTACTCCTTGTGTCAGAAGCTTAGCCATTTCCATGTTGTAGTCTTCTAGGAAGATCACCTTACCGGCAAATTCTGGCTTCTTACTTACGTGAATGATGTGACGAATCAGATCCTGACCACCCTGATCTGCCGGGTGTGCTTTACCTGCGAACAGGAAGATGACGGGACGATCGGAATCGTTGACGAGTTCTTTCAGGCGCTCCTCGTTTTTAAACAAGAGGGTAGCACGCTTATAGGTCGCAAAACGACGAGCAAAGCCAAAGACCAGTGCGTTGTCGTTGATATTGTTTACGATGTCGATGATTGCCTTTGGTCGCTCACCACGGCGGCGCATGTCTACCTCTAGTTTTTCGCGAACATATTCCAAAAGTTGAACCTTTAGGCTGTGGCGAACATCGAATAGTTTTTTGTCGTCGATCTTGTGAATCTTCCGCCAAATGTCCTTATTGCTTTGATCACGCACCCAATCTTTGCCAAACTGCGTAGAATACAGTTGGTGGAGGTCATTCGCAATCCAGGTAGGGTAGTGGACCGAGTTGGTCACGTACCCAATGTGAACCTCTTCGGCAGTGTAGCCCGGATATAAGGTAGTGAACATCTCCTGGCTTACCTCTCCGTGCAGCTTGGACACACCGTTAACGCGCTGACTAAGACGGATGGAAAGCTTAGACATATTGAAGTCTTCGCCGGCATCATCTGGGTTCAGGCGGCCTAGGGCAACAAAGTCATGCCAGTCAATACCAAGTTCTCCTGCATAGCTGTACAGGTAATTGCGCAGCATGTGCTCGGGGAAGTGATCGTGGCCAGCGGGCACGGGCGTGTGGGTCGTGTAAAGGCTGCTGGCGCGTACTGCTTCAACGGCTTCGTTGAAGCTCATACCATCTTGCTGGACGTGATTTTTTAAGCGTTCAATGCTCAAGAAACCGGCGTGTCCTTCGTTTAAGTGATAAACCTCCGGCTGTAGGCCCATGGCTTCCACGGCGCGAACGCCGCCGATGCCGAGCAGAATCTCTTGCTTGAGGCGGTGCTCATTGTCGCCGCCATACAGCATGTGCGTTAGTGCACGGTCGTCCTGCTGGTTATCTTCATGGTCGGTATCGAGCAGGTATAGGTTAATACGGCCGATTGGCAGCTTCCATACTTTTGCGACAACGATGCGGCCCTGAACCGGGACGCTAATTTTTAGCCAGGAGCCGTCTTCGTTACGAACGGGCTCAACGGGCAGTTGAGTAAACTTCTGGGCTGGGTATTTATGGATCTGGTCTCCGTTGATGCTAAGCCCCTGGTTGAAGTAGCCATAGCGGTAAAGGAGGCCGACACCAAAGAGATTTACGTTGGAGTCTGATGCTTCTTTAAGATAGTCGCCGGCAAGAACGCCGAGGCCACCGCTGTAAAGCTTGAGGCTGATGTGAAGACCATACTCCATGCTGAAGTAGGCAATTTTTGGCCCCTTCTTCATTGGCTCGGCCAGGTAGGCATCGAAGTCTTTTTCGACACTCTTCAGCTGCTTGAGAAAGGCCTTGTCTTTCGCCAGTTCTTGAGCGCGGGAGGGATCAAGGGTTTCGAGCAGGGCAACGGGGTTGTAGTTCAGTTCAACAAATTTGTCGGGGTCGATAGAACTGAACATTTCTTGTGCAGATGCGCTCCAGGACCACCAGATATTGTGGGCCAGGCGGTTGAGAGGGGCAAGTGCAGCGGGCAATTCGTTTTTAATAAAGATGCGGTGCAACTTCATCTTTGTGCTTGTTTGCGTCAAAGTCATTTGTAAAATTTTTATAGGTGGGCCTTCAGCAAAATTGCCGTCGGTTTCCCGTTTACCGTACATCTCCACACTGCTTTTCCATGAATTTTGGAAAGCAAATCAATGCGCATTCAATAAGGAGGAATACTGGAAAAAGTTAGTACGCGTTGGTTAAATTCCTGGCGAATACTTAGCAAGAGCAGTGGCACCTTTCGGCTTTCTCTCCGGCACGGAACCTGTCCTTTAGGGTAGTGGCACCTTTCGGCTTTCTCCCCGGCTTGGGTTCGGTCTTTTCAAGTCTCCCCGTCAGGTGCAGAGCCTTATCAAAGTTAAGGCGCATGCACGCAGGTGCAGGGTGGAGTTTTTGAGGCCGGTCTCGCGGGTAAAAGTATGTTTGTGTAAATATGCGATGATCGGTCTTTGCCGAAATGGTTGGCAAAACGGCTGCGAACAGATTTCCGTGAGCTATCTGAACTCCGGCGGAGTGGAAGCATAATTCAGAAGGCTCATACACACTACTGATTACCTAATGCAAACCGACCCGGATTTATCTGAGCGGGGCCAAAATTCGGTATTTCGTGGGAAACCGCCAAATTTCGCTACTTTTAAACAAGTTTAATGTAAGCGATGGCTCATTACTGAGGGGCGCCGCTCCTACCTAAACAACCGATTATGAATAAAGCGCCGCTCCTTGTCAGCCTTGGCCTACTGACCTACTTTTTCCTACTGATACTAATCAATCATTTTCACTGGGATTTTGTACTGGTTGGCGTCTTTGTCGAACTACTAACCTTGCCTGCCCTGGCAGCGGTCATCGGCCTTTTGGGGTATAGTACTTACCGTAGCTTTAGTGGAGCAAAAGAGGAGAAGCCCCTTTACCGAAAAACGGCAGGAGTACTTACCATCTGTGTTGCGATGTTGGTTGCTGCTACCTTTTATTTCGGATGAATCAAAGCGGATAAACTACTCTTCTTCATCAAAAAGATCAAGCCGTTCACCTAAGAGTCCGCCCCGGATGAATTCCCCATCCTCCACTAAGAGAACTTCACCCATAGAGCCAAACTTCATGCTGGAGTCAACGGCTAAAACTTTGCCGTTGAAAAAGGTGCGAATGGCCTGAAAGGAGGTATGTCCCACAATCATTTTCTTAGCCCCTAAGCGTCTAAGAATACGGTCGATATCTTTTTCTTCAAGTTCCCGGTCCAAAAAGTAGCCTCGGTACCACAGCGGTCCTTCTCTACCGCCAAGAACACCAAGTTGCTCTGCTTTCTCTACAGGGAGCGCTGGCTTAGCGTCAATCAGGTATTTGTGGTAGAGATTATTGATGCTTTTAAGACCGCTTACCTCACGTAGTAGGTCTTTGCTGAATCCACCATGGACGAACACCATGTCATTGATTCGGATCGTCAGCGGAAGTGATCTCAGCCACTGCCCGAGGTAAGAGTTTGGACCATATAGTTCATAGTAGGGCGTTTCTAATAAGCCCGAGGTAATCATGTAGCGTTTGTTGACGTAGCGTACGTCTCGGTCCATAACCATTGTTTCATGGTTGCCTAAAAGGAAATGAACCCGCCCGCCAGCAGCTGTTGCTTCCTGCTGGAGGTTGTGTATCAGCCAGAGTGCTTCCGTAACCTGTTCTCCACGGTCAAATACGTCGCCTACTACTACAAAGTGGCCTTTGCCAAATGTCCAGTGCAGATTCTCATCAATTATCCCATGGCTGATAAGCACTTTGCGAATCACATCGAATTGCCCGTGAATATCGCTAACCACGGCAACCTTTTCTACATCTTTAAAACAGATTTTGGAATCACGAACGAATTCACGTCCAGGCGAAACAGCATCGGTACGAAAGGCGCGGAAAGGCGGCAATTTAGAAACCACATCATCTGACCACTCCGCAGACCCTGACTTCTTCTCTTCAGGCCAAGCCCATTGTACCATTAGGTTGCCTTCAGCGTCGTAATTAAGGTAAGGGCCATCGGCAAAGGGGATGTCCATCTGGGTAAAGCCGAATGCAGGTAATAAAAGGGACAGTATGAAGAGTAGTTTTTGCAAAATCGACGGTCTGTGAGGATGAAAACCTAAAAGTGAAAGTGCCGCGCCGTCTAAAGCCGACGCACTCAACAAACGTAATTAATGTGTTAACTGTTTGTTACCGCACTGCTTTCAAAGGGTTATTTCTTGCACCTGCGGCCGCGCCTTCAAAAAACAGACATTAGGGATGAGCTTAGAGAAAGGGGGCTTCTTTAGCCTTGCTCTCAAGGGTTCACTTTATTAATTTGCCTGGAATGTAAATGTGTGAAATATTTTACCGAATAATTCCATTTCGCAGTTTAAAGTTCCGTTTTTTCGAAGGAAATGAAGGTCAAGCAATAATTAGCGGCCGGTAAAACAACTTTTCATTGACCTTTCAAAACTTGCTTTAGGTTCTAAGCTAACTTATCTTGCGGAACACAATAGTATTGACGAATTCACCACATTCCTGTTCTCAATGCTAAAATAGCCTAACCAAGTAGTACTGCTGATTTAACCCAAACACCGCGGCCCCAAGGGCCGCAGGGTCAACTTACATACTTGATTTTTCATGCGTTATCAGGCTGATACCCCCCGCCAGGAAGGACTTTATACCCCACACACAGAATCTGATGCTTGTGGCACCGGATTTATCGCAAATCTTACCGGAAACCCATCGCATAGTTTAGTCACAGATGCGCTGACGATGCTCATTAATATGGAACACCGCGGAGCTTGCGGTTGTGAGCCGAATAGCGGTGACGGAGCTGGAATTTTAGTTCAAATCCCCCACGAATTTTTTGCCCGTAAACTGACGGAAAAAGGAAAAACCTTACCTGAAAAAGGAAAATACGGCGTAGGTATGATGTTTCTACCTGCCGAGAAACAACTACTACAGCGCTGCCTCTATCTCTTTGAAGATTATGCCGACGAGATGGGCTTTGATTTGATCCACTATCGTAAAGTCCCAACGGACCATGAGGAAATCGGCCCAACCAGCAAAAGTGTAGAACCTCGTTTTCAACAAGTATTTGTGAAGCCTCGTGTTGATCTGGATCCAAAAGACCTGGAGCGAAAACTCTATGTTTTGCGCAAATTCGCTACCCACAAGATTCATTCAACCTACCCGGAAACGCGGGACCAATTTTACCTAGCCAGTTTTAGCTATAAAACCATTGTTTATAAAGGGCAGCTTACTACATGGCAGCTACCTGGATACTATAACGACTTGCAGAGTCAGGATTTCAAATCCGCCATCGCGCTTATCCACAGTCGCTTTTCTACGAATACAGTACCGAAGTGGAAACTTGCCCAGCCTTTCCGGATGGTAGCCCACAACGGAGAGATTAACACCATCCAGGGGAACGTAAACTGGTGGAAATCCAAGGAAAGTCTGATTCGCGAAACCGCTCACTTTACTAAAGATGAGCTGGACAAGATTTACCCCGTGTGTGGCACCGGTTTATCCGATTCGGCTAACTTCGATAATGTTCTTGAATTCCTGACTCTTAATGGGATCAGCATTCCGCATGCGCTGATGATGATGATTCCCGAAGCCTGGCAGGACGACGAACAAATGCCCGACTACAAGCGTGCTTTTTACGAATATGCCAAGGGCTTGATGGAGCCATGGGATGGCCCCGCCAGTATTTGTTTTACGGATGGTGTCTTAGTTGGCGCAACCCTGGACCGAAACGGATTGAGGCCCAGTCGTTGGTGTCTCACGGAAGATAATGTTTTAATTGTAGCCTCGGAAGCAGGTGCATTGCCGGTTGATCAATCCAAAGTAGTCCAGAAAGGACGCCTATCCCCCGGACGAATTCTCGTCGCTGACCTCGAAGAACACCGAGTGATTGGCGATGAGGAACTGAAGGAAGCAATCTGTAAACGACTTCCCTATCGGGAATGGCTTGATGAGCACCGCATTCGCCTGGACGATTTGCCCCTACGGAGGAAAGCAGATATCAGCATGGATCAGAAAACGCTATTCCAGCGTCTTCAACTCTTCGGCTACACGAAAGAAGATATCAACTTCCTCTTGGAGCCCATGATCAAGGGAGGTAAAGATCCCATCGGCTCTATGGGGTCAGATACTCCGCTTGCAGCGCTTAGCTTGCAGAGCCAACACCTGGCCAACTATTTTAAGCAACTCTTCGCCCAGGTGACCAACCCGCCCATCGACCCTATCCGTGAGCGGAGCGTTATGTCGCTCTATGCTATGCTTGGCAGTACGGATAACATCATGGAGATGAAACCCGGTAACGCTCAGAATATTCACCTTGATTCTCCGGTGCTAAGTAATGATGATATTACTCGTATCAAAGAGGTTCACCATAAAGATTTCAAAGCGGGGGTGATACTATCCGTCTTTCGGGCCGATGGTTTAGAGGGCAGGTTGAGCGCCGCTATCGAGCACATTAAAGCACAGGCAGAGAGCTTGGTTCGTACGGGGTACAACATCCTTGTTATTAGTGATCGAACCTCAGATAGTTTCAATGCTCCGGTACCTAGCCTACTGGCTACCGGCGCGGTACACCACCACTTGGTCGAGCTTGGCCTGAGGGCCAAGACAAGCCTTGTCATCGAAGCTGGTGATGTAAGGGAAACCCATCACTTTGCTACCTTGGTCGGTTACGGTGCTTCTGCGGTAAATCCGTACATGGCCTTTGCTGCCTTGTCTAACCTATACAAGTCTGGCGTCTTTGATGGCCAGGATGTCAGCCGGGACGATGTGCTGAAAATCTATAAGAAAGCTATTGGTAAGGGCCTGCTCAAGATTATGTCAAAAATTGGTATCTCTACGCTTCAGTCCTACCAGGGCGCGCAGATATTCGAAGTGCTAGGGATCAACCATAAAGTTGTCAACGAATGCTTCCGGGGCTCCATCAGCCGAATCGAAGGCATCGGCTACGATGGTATCGCAAAGGAGGTGCTTGTTCGGCATAAGCTTGCTTTTCCGGCTAAGGCCGTTCCGAATCCGCAGTTGGAAGTAGGTGGTGTTTTCCAGTGGAAGCGCCGTGGCGAAGCCCACATGTTCAACCCTAAAAGCATTCATTATCTCCAGATTGCTTCCCGTAAGAACGATAAAGAAGCTTACGATAAATATAAAAAAGAAATCAACGAGCAAACAGAGAAAGCGCTTACTTTACGCGGTTTACTTGCCTTCCGAAAAGGTGATCCTATCGATATTGAAGAGGTGGAACCGGCCAGTGAAATCATGAAACGCTTTGCCACGGGAGCGATGTCTTTTGGTTCCATCAGCTGGGAAGCACACACAACGCTGGCGATTGCGATGAATAAAATCGGGGCGAAGTCCAATTCTGGCGAAGGTGGAGAAGACGAAGTTCGCTTCGAAATCAACGAAAAGGGAGAGAATATGCGTTCGGCCATCAAGCAGGTCGCCTCCGGCCGCTTTGGGGTTTCGAGCTACTACCTTACCAATGCTGACGAACTTCAGATCAAAATGGCCCAGGGAGCTAAACCCGGTGAAGGTGGACATTTGCCTGGTCATAAGGTAAACGACTGGATTGGCCGTGTTCGGAACTCAACACCTGGCGTAGACCTCATCTCTCCACCGCCACATCACGATATTTACTCCATCGAAGATCTTGCTCAACTGATTTACGATCTTAAAAATGCGAACCGCCGTGCGCGGATCAACGTGAAGTTGGTTTCTAAAGCGGGGGTAGGCGTTATCGCCTCCGGGGTAGCCAAAGCTAAAGCTGATGCTATCCTTATCGCCGGTCATGACGGCGGAACGGGAGCCTCTCCGCTCTCCAGCATCCGCCATGCAGGCCTGCCGTGGGAGCTTGGCCTTGCCGAGTCTCACCAAACCCTTGTTCGAAATAAACTCCGTGATCGCGTCGTCCTGCAAACTGATGGCCAGATACGTACCGGTCGCGACCTGGTAATCGCAACTTTGCTCGGGGCAGAAGAGTATGGCGTTGCTACCGCAGCGCTCGTCGTCGAAGGCTGCATCATGATGCGTAAGTGTCATGTAAATACCTGCCCCGTTGGTATTGCGACCCAGAACCCAGACCTCCGGGCCCGGTTTACGGGAGACCCTGAGCACGTCATCAATTTCTTCCGCTTCCTGGCGGAAGATATGCGCTCAATAATGGCCGAGCTCGGCTTCCGAACCGTCAACGAAATGGTGGGGAAGGTAGAGCACCTCAAAGGCAACCGGGATGCTGAACACTGGAAATACAAAGCGCTCGACCTTAGTCCTATTCTCTACAAAGAGATTGCAGATGAAAGCGTGGGGCTTTACAACAAAACGGTGCAGGACCATGGCCTGAAGGATGTGCTTGACCGTCGCTTGCTGGAAGTTGCAAAGCCGGCATTGGAAAACGTCGAATCCGTACACGGGGAGTTCAAGATCAAAAATACCGACCGGTCTACCGGGACGATGCTATCCAATGAAATCAGTCGCCGCTTCCACGGCGAAGGCCTACCGGACGGAGCGATTAAGTTCAATTTCCGGGGCTCGGCGGGGCAAAGCTTTGGCGCCTTCGGCGCCAAGGGCATCGAGTTCTTGCTGGAGGGAGAATCTAACGATTACTTCGGCAAGGGCCTCTCTGGTGGCCGCCTGGTTGTTGTTCCCGATCGTATTTCAAAGTTTGATCCGCACGAGAATATTATTATTGGCAATGTAGCTTTCTACGGTGCTACCGCCGGAGAAGCGTACATAAAGGGTACGGCCGGTGAGCGTTTCTGTGTCCGGAATTCCGGCGTTAAAACAGTAGTGGAAGGCGTCGGAGATCATGGCTGTGAATACATGACCGGTGGCCTTGCCGTCATCCTTGGCGAAGTGGGCAAAAACTTTGGTGCAGGCATGTCTGGAGGAATGGCCTATATCTACGACCCTAATGAAAGCTTTGCCGCAAAACTCAATGGAGACATGGCCGACATTGAGCCCCTTGAAGACTTCGACAAGGGCATCGTTAAGCTAATGGTGACCAACCATCTCACCTACACCAGCTCTGGAATGGCTAAAAAGTTACTAAGTAACTGGGACGTTGAACTGGGTAATTTCCTTAAAGTAATGCCGCGCGATTATAAGCGGGTGTTGCTGGAAAAGGAGATGGTGCCTGATATTGAGGTTAAAGTTGCTGTCGGGGTTTAGGCCCCTTGCCCTAAAGATTTACTTCCAGTAAATCTGTTATCCACATAGGTTCGCTGTTCAAACCGCGAAGCTGAAAAATTAAAACTAGGCCAAGGCCGAGAAAATATATAAAATGGCAGACCCTAAAGGCTTCCTACAAACAACAAGAGAACTCCCCGCAAAACGCGAGGTTGAACAGCGTAAGCAAGACTGGAAAGAGCTCTACGAGCCCATGGCAGAGGAGAAGACCATAAAACAAGCCAGTCGCTGTATGGATTGTGGTGTCCCGTTTTGCCACAATGGTTGCCCGCTGGGCAACATCATTCCAGAGTTTAACGATGCAGTTTATCAGGAAGATTGGCAACAAGCCTGGAGCATTTTGAGCGAGACTAATAATTTCCCGGAGTTTACTGGTCGTATTTGCCCTGCGCCGTGCGAGAGTGCCTGCGTGCTTGGTATTAACCAACCACCCGTTGCGATTGAGCACATCGAGAAAAGTATTGCCGAGGAAGCTTTCTCAAGGGGGTACGCACGGCCTAATCCGCCCAATTACCGGACGGGGAAGAAGGTGTCCATTATCGGTTCCGGGCCAGCAGGTTTAGCCGCCGCTGCTCAGTTGAACAAAGCAGGGCATACGGTGACTGTTTACGAGCGTAATACCCGTATTGGTGGTTTGCTGCGCTATGGTATCCCGGACTTTAAAATGGAAAAGAAGGTCATTGATCGACGGATAGCGTTGATGGAAGCGGAAGGCATCACTTTTGAAGTAAACGCGAATGTGGGCGGGAACGTAGATGCAAAGCAGGTTGTAAGAGAAAGTGATGCAGTTGTGCTCGCTGGCGGAAGCACCATTCCGCGCGATATCCCAGCACCCGGGCGCGAACTGAAAGGAATTCACTACGCGATGTCTTTTCTCGAGCAGAACAATAAGCGCGTTGCCGGAGACGATCTTTCGGATCAATCCGAAATTCATGCCAAGGGTAAAAACGTTGTCGTTATCGGTGGCGGAGACACTGGCGCAGACTGCGTAGGTACCAGCAACCGTCATGGTGCTGCTTCAGTTACCCAGATTGAGATCATGGGGAAACCACCTACTGAACGTGACCCGAACAACTGGCCAAACTGGCCAATGATTCTGCGTACTTCTACCAGCCACGAAGAGGGCTGTGAGCGCGATTGGGCCATTCTTACTGAAGCGTTTTTGGGGGATGAAGAAGGAAACCTGCGCGCCATCAAAACTACCCAAATTCGCTGGAGCAAAGATGCTACTGGACGGAATACCTTCGTTAAGGTCCCAGGAACCGAGAAGGAAATTCCCTGTGAACTACTGCTCATTGCGGCCGGCTTCCTTCATCCACAGCACGAGGGCTTGCTGAGCAAGCTAGGAGTTGGCCTAGATCCACGCCGCAACGTTGCTGCCGACCCAGTGCATGGATACCAAACCAGTGTGCCTAAGGTCTTTGCTGCCGGAGATATGCGTCGGGGGCAAAGCCTCGTCGTATGGGCAATATCAGAAGGGCGCGAGTGCGCGCGCTCTGTAGATGCTTTCTTGACCGGTGGAGAATCGGTTTTGGAAGGTAAGGATGCAGGGAAGATGGCTTTAGGTGTGTAAGAATACACTGAGGTCAAGACAATTTATAATTTCTCCAGGGCTTTCATTTTTTACAAAAATTGATACCCGGACATGCTCATTTTTAGAAAAAGCAAGCTTGCTGTTAAGAATCCTAAAATGAAACCGATGAAGTAGCAAACAAAACCCATACCTATGCGCTTTGCTGCTTTTATCACACTTTTATTATTTGCCCTTCTTGGACTCGACGCTCAGGATCAAGGCATGACCTCCGCCGCTCATCGAGCGCACACGGGCAAAATCGTTTTTGCCAAGGACCTCAACGCTATCGCTTTCAAAAAAGAACAAGCGTCCAGGTTTGCGGACTCTTTTAAGGCTTCAGACCCTATTTATGCCCGTCTCTACCTTCCGAAGAGTGTCGGTAATACACCGCACGGAGGAAACAAGGCCTACGCTGCTATCTATATGTACGATCTATACATTAATGGCCAGAAAGTCCCCTTCAAGAAGTACTTCGGAATGGCGGAGCATGTTCCGGACAGTGAAAGGACCTTTTACATGGAATCGATCACTAAGGACGCCAACCTTAATGTATGGACTACCTGGAGACCCACATTATTGCCCCGTGAAACTGATGAGGACTTAAAGTATGGTGGCGTTAATACAATGGCCCGCTGTTTTGTCCTTGCATTAATGGATCAACCAGCAGGGACCCACAGTGTCGAATTGAAAATGTACAGTCGGGAAATGGCTGGCGATGGCGAAACGGGCGTGCTTGCAAGTGGTAAATTTAGCCTCGAATTAACCGATGCAGATAAGCGCTCCTTCGCTTTCAAATACGCACCTCCGCTACCTAAGGACGAGTGGGCTGGTAGCGATAAAGCCAGGCTAATCACGGACCTGGGCCGCGCTTTCGCCAATCAACTAAACAAAGAGCCAATCCTTGTTGGCTTGTCAGGTCGCGACTGGACCGAAAGCACCTACCGACTCACCGGAGGGAAATACCGCAAAGTAGCTGCCTGGGCAGTCTTTGAAGACACAGACAGTGACGGCCAGGTGCCGATCACTACCTACAATTGGATCAGCGACTACAGTGGTGGTAGTTGGACGAAGTGGCGATTTGATAGTTACTGTAACGGCTGCCCTGATTGGGACGTGGAGGTCGCTGCCGTTAAAGCCAAAGCTTCTCGGAAATGAAGGGCATCCACCGGAGAAGCTTCTACGGCGAAGAGACGCTTCCCCTGGACTTTACTGATTGACCTCGCGCTGCTGGCTATTACTGTTGGTTGGTGGCGAAATCGGTGAATTTACTCTCCTGACTAAGCACAACACGAGTTCTCTTCAATCTTTTATAAAGAAACATTCAAGGTTTTGGATGTTCTCCCGCCAGCTTAACGCTCAGTAGTTAGGCTGGCGGTTATGTGTTTAGAGAAAGTAAATGAGTTTAAAGTGTGCGGGTTTGTAGGTGTTTGCAGCGAGAAATATTGCTTCGCTTTTTT
>CAYPIM010000114.1:0-18985 GCA_964410795.1 uncultured Lewinella sp.
AACCTGCAACCTGTAACCTGCAACCTGAATCCTGCAACCAGTATGCTAAAAGACAAACACAGCCGCCAGACCACCTACCTCCGCCTTGCGGTAACAGATCGGTGTAATCTGCGTTGTCGGTACTGTATGCCAGCGGAGGGAATCGACTTTGCTGCGCGCAAGGAGTTGCTCACCTTTGAGGAAATCCTGTTCCTATGTGAAGTACTTGCGGACTTAGGCGTAAACAAGGTCCGCCTAACCGGTGGGGAGCCACTTTCACGCAAAGGCCTGCCCATATTAGTTAAAGGGTTAGGGAAAATCTTCCCTAAAATGGCCATGACGACCAACGGAATTCTTCTACCTCCGGTGCTCGACGAACTTGTAGGCTATGGCTTAAAACACTACAACCTCAGCCTGGATACACTTCGTGAGGATCGCTTCTTTCAGATTACCCGACGCGACGATTTCGCCGGCACCTGGAATGCACTCGAAGCGCTTCAGGAACGAGGTATTAGAACCAAGATCAACGTAGTGGTATTGAAAGGAACCAACGACGACGAACTCGGCGACTTCGTCGCCCTGACCAAAGACAGAAACCTCGACGTCCGCTTCATCGAAGCAATGCCTTTCAACGATGACGACGGCAACCACCATCTTTACCTTTCGCACGGGGAGATGCTTGCCAACATCAAAGAACGCTTCCCGGAGATCGTACCACAGCAAGGCGAAGCCAACAGCAGTTCGGTGGCTTACCGGGTGCCCGGTTTCATGGGTACCGTTGGCATCATACCGGCCTACAGCCGCAGTCTTTGCGGTAGTTGTAACCGACTCCGTTTGACCCCGAAGGGGACGATGCTCAACTGTCTTTACTCTACCAAAGGGATCGAGCTTTTACCGCTTTTACGGCAGGGCATTGGCCAACAAGACCTGGCCGATCTGATCACGGAATTCGTCCTTGGAAAACACAAAACCGGGCACGATACCCAGCGTTTAGAACAGGCCGGTGATATATTTGCCAGTATGACTTCTATCGGGGGATAGTACTTCCGCCGAGCGTAAGATTCAATTTCTATGGCACTAACACATCTAAACAAAGACGGCCTCCCGGAAATGGTAGACGTAGGCGACAAAGCCGTAACGACCCGCATTGCGGAGGCCGAATGCACCGTCGTTCTAGGCGAAGCAATCATGGCGGAGCTGGGCGCTAACAATTTTTCCACCAAGAAGGGCTCCGTTGTCCAGACGGCAGTTATTGCAGGGACCATGGCGGTTAAGCAGACCTGGTCGGTAATTCCACTTTGCCACGCGCTGGATATTTCTTCCGTCAAGTTTGATATTCAGGGCGCGGACGCAGGTGCAATGAAGGTTAAATGCAAGGTCAAGACCGCCGGGCGGACGGGCGTAGAGATGGAAGCTCTGCACGGTGCCTCCGTTGCCGCACTAACGATTTATGACATGTGCAAGGCGATGAGCCATGCGATCGAGATTACCGGACTCCGGTTGGTCTCTAAGGTTGGGGGGAAGAGTGATTACGACCGACAACAAACAACGGACAACGGATAACTGAATCCCCCATGAAAAGATACCAACGCCAAACCGTCCTTCCCGAAATAGGTGAATCCGGCCAAAAGAAGCTCCTCGGCACCCACGTTCTGGTGATCGGCTGTGGCGGTTTGGGCGGGCCCGTAGCGGCCTACCTGGCTGGCGCAGGAATCGGGACAATGACGCTGGTTGACGGAGACAGCCCCGAGGAAAGCAACCTCCACCGACAGGTATTCTTTCAAACAGGCGCAAAAGAAAACAAGGCAAAACTACTGGCCAAACATTGCTCTTTACTCAACCCCGGCACCCGCGTCCGCGCCCACGAGAGCTACTTAGAAGCAGGCAACGCTAAAGCCCTCATTGAAGCGGCCGACCTGGTCGTTGAATGCTCCGACCATGCCCTGACCAAGCACCTGGTCAGCGATGCTTGTCACCTGCTCAACACACCGCTCATCTACGCTGCCGTGCACAAGTACGAGGGTTACCTGGCGGTATTCCCAAACGAAAGCCAGGATGACATCCACCTCCGCGATCTCTTTCCTGCCCCCGACCCTACGCTGCCTGACTGTGCTACTGTCGGCGTACTACCCACCGCCGTCGGTATCATCGCGATGTTCCAGGCCAACGCAGCCTTATGCTACCTGCTGCAAATTGGGAATCCCCCCATCCGTCAACTGCTCACTTACAACGCGTTAGACAACCACCAGCACCGCCTAAAACTGAGAAAAAGCTACACTAAGCCGGTAGCTGAGCCTTGGAAAAAAGCCCAGCTTACCCGCGCTGACCTCGAAACCGACGCCACCATCGCTGATTTACCAGCATACGATTTGGTCTTCAGTATGCTCGACGAGCAACGCGAACCAGAGCTTCCCGCAGGCGTCATTCGCCTCACCAAACGCAACCCTTTTGGTCAGTGTATAGAAAGGATGAAACCCGGCGGCAAATACCTGATCTACTGTAATTCAGGAAAGCTCAGTCTCATGCTGGCTTCACAAATCCGGAAGCATGATGCTTCGATTAAGGCGCTTAGTTTGCGGACGGGGAGGCCGGGGTAGTTTTGTAGTTTTGTGGTTTTGTGGTTTTGTGGTTTTGTGGTTCGGTAGACTCCAACGCGCGGTAGCTACCACAAGACCACTCAAGGCCTCGCATTTACCCAGTAACTTCCATCCTCCAGGAACTCCTTCTTCCAGATCGGAACGTGTTCTTTCAACTCGTCAATCACTTGTTCGCAGCCTATGAAGGCCGCTTTGCGATGATGGCTACTGACGGCGATAATGACGGCGATATCGCCGATGGCAAGGTTACCTACTCGGTGATGTAAGGTAACGGCCTGCAGGCTGTGTTCTGACTTCGCTTTCTCGGCGATTCGGGTCATCTCCTTGATGGCCATAGGCGCATAGCTCTCAAAATCCAGGTGGGTCACCGTTTTGCCCTTATTATGGTTACGGATTGTACCAATAAAAAGGACGATACCGCCGCAGGCAGGATCCTGAACGGAAGCGTAGGCGGTGTCGATGCTTAGTGGGTCCGGTGATAGTAGTATTTGGGGCATGGTTTGGGGTAGTTTTTATTGTACCTACATCATTCACATATAAACATGTTTATATGCAAAAGTTAGCCCCCGCTTACGGGAGGAATAATCGCCAAAACATCACCAACTTCAATCACCTCGTCATCAGCGGCATATTCTTCATTCCGGGCGATGGCAAAACTGACCAGTTCACCAAATGCGGGATAATCAATAATCAATTGTTGGCGAACATCAGCGATTGAAGGGCGCGGCCGCAGGTGCAAAGAAACGTTTCCGGCACCGGTTATATCCCGAGCAACGCCGAAGCAGAGTAAAGTGAAGGTTTCCATTATCGGCAAAGCTAAGGGACGGGAACTAAATAAAGCGGTCGGAAATCATGGTTTGTTTATGTCCTGTCCCATACTTTCGCCGTGCGGCTTCTTCGAGGAGTAGCTTCCTCTCCATCGAGCCTCGGGCGAGACATGTGGGAGTGGGCGGGGGGAGAGGCAGAAAATCAAATTTCCAGTAGTGTGGATCCGTCCCTAATATAAACCGCTCACCTGTATCAGCAACCGGATGCCGACAGCAATGATCAGTACTGCAGCAATGCGCCGAATGGCGGTTGCCGACAATTTTTTGAGCGTAAGCCGCGTCCCGATCTGACCACCAATCAGGACCGAGATGGCCAGCACACTGAGCAGCTGCCAAGGCAGCTCAATGCCAAGGCTTAGCTGCCCCGCTAATCCGCTCAAGGAATTAACGAAGATGAACAGGCTGGTAACCGCAGCAATTGCTCGGGCAGCTGCCCAACGCTGTAAAAATAAAACCGGGCTCAGAAAAATTCCGCCGCCAATACTGACCAGACCAGCCAAAAAGCCAAGTGTTCCGCCCAGAAGGCCTGCTTTTAGTTGGTCACGCCCGGAGTTTGCCGCCTCCGGCAGTGGTATGCGCTCGGAAAGCGCTCGCTCCAGGCCAGGCCGCCACCACATCGCCAAACCTGCAAACAAAAGCACTAAGCCTAGCAAGCCCAGGAACTGTTCCCGTGGCAATTCTATTCGGCCGCCTAAGTAAGCTGCGGGTACGCTGAGCAGCACCAGCGGTAGTGCTCTTTTCCAAGGCATCTCCCCTGCTTTCCAGAAATGGAAGACACCGCCACCGGCAACAATCAGGTTACAAACCAGGGCCGTAGCCCGCATTTCTCCGGTAGACAAGGCCGCCAGGGCCAGTACCGCCAGGTAGCTACTACCACCACCGAAACCCGCCGTAGCGTACGTTAGCGCAATCAGAAAGAAAATCGGAACGAGATAAAGTAAGTCGGCAGTAAGCATTCAGAATCGAATTAGAACTGGTTTAAACTTTTCTGAACTGGCCGCTCTGCAGACCTGATGATTACTGGCGAGGCGCGAAAACCGGAGTTTAGCCCTAGCTACCACGTAGTAGCCGCGAAGCGCAATGAGGATTTTGCAACGAAGTTAGTGATCATCAGGCCGCGGATAAGGTCGTGAACGAAAAGTTTAAACCTGTTCTTACTTAGAGAGCACATTATCGTATACCTGCACCCGCTTAAACTTCGCCTCCTGCTCTTCTACAAACTTAAGGTGGATCGGGTGTTCCTGGTACACATCGTGGCCAGCAACATCGTCGAACCAGATGATCAAAGCGTAGTCGAAAGAGTTATCCGTAACGCCACGGGTAGGGGTGGACGCTGCTGGCCCGACAAACATCCGCTTTACGGTAGGAATGCCCTCCAGACTCCAAACACCGTCTTCAAAGTTCTTTGCTGAAGCCTCGTCTACCTCATCGTTAAGCCAAAAATAGACGGTGTGCATTAGGCCGGGCTCCATGTCTGCATCGATAACGCGTTCGACCTCAACGACCTCCTCTTTCTCCTGAGTACAACTGGTGAAGTTGGCGAGGGTAAAAAGGAAAAATATGAAAAGTAGTGTTTTTTGCATAGCCTGTTTGATTTACCGGCTAATGTAGGGCAAATTTAGGAGGACGAGGAATACTATATGATATAGGTTAATCTGCTGTCAAAGTTATTTGAATGGGTGACAAGTTCGTCATTATGGCATCTTCTTCACCCAATCTAGCAGCAGCCAACAAGTCTACGGGCACAGGTTTAAAATACAGTATGATAAAGCGCATGGCACAAAAAGACCAACAAAAACACCGAGATTAACAAACTAAACGAACTAAAATTCTATTATCCGAGCAGGAAGTTACTACATTGGCGTGAAATCAATAAGAATGCAGGTTAAAGGTTGCCAAAAAGGAAGTTGTAATTCGGTTACGAAGAAGCGCAACTACTCTTGGCTCCCAGCAGTCATTGTCGCGGTGCTACCTAAGTGTCCATTTTGCGTAATGGCTTATTCCGGAGCAGTCACAATGTGCAGCGGTATGAAGTACCCAAACATCGGCTCATGGAACGCTTATTTTAGTCTTGGCCTTGCGGCATTTGTTTTGCTGAGTATTCTACTTAACCGCAGAGGCCTAAGAACCTGGATTGCTTTGGCTATTACTAGTCTAGGCATACTCTTACTGTTCACCAGCCAGTTCATGATCATTTCCATGTCCAATTACTATCTGGGCGTGACTTTGCTGTTTTTCGGCATCTGGTACAACGGAAGCTTCATCTACTTCTTCAAAAGGTTCTTTCTAACTTTTAAAAAATATATAACCATTACAAACTATGATAGCGGAAAACTTTAGTTACGCCGCTCCGAGTACGCTGCAGGAAGCCTTCAAGCTTTTGCACGACCTCGGAGACGATGCCAAGATTCTGGCCGGAGGCCATAGCCTTGTTCCAATGATGAAGCTTCGATTTGCTTCCCCTGCACACTTGGTAGACATCAACAACATACCAGGCCTATCCTACATAAAGGAAGAAGATGGGCACCTGAAAATCGGCGCCATGACGAGAGAGGTTGATCTGGAGGAATCAGAGATCATCATCAGTAAGTACCAAATTTTCACAGATGCTTCGAAGCTAATTGCCGACCCGCAGGTGCGCAACTTCGGTACGATTGGAGGTAACATAGCCCACGGCGATGCTGCTAATGACCACCCTGCTGTAATGCTAGCATTGAAGGCTGAAGTTGAAATTACGGGCCAGGAAGGCAAGCGTTCGGTATCCATCAATGACTTCTTCTACGGCTTCTACACCACCGCCGTACAACACGGAGAGATACTGACCGAAATACGTATTCCGATTCCCCAAAACAGTTTTGGTTCTGCTTACCACAAAGAAGAACGTAAAGTTGGCGATTATGCTACGGCCGGTGTTGCCGTTGCTGTAGAAATAGATGCGGACGGTGTTTGCACGAAAGCAGGTATTGGCCTGACGAACGTAAACTCTCTCCCGATGCGGGCCGAGCGCTCTGAAGCAGCTCTTGTAGGCAGCAAGTTAACGGCAACTGATATTGCGACTGCAGCCGCCATGGCTGCCGAAGATTGCAATCCTTCTGCTGACCTTCGGGGCGACGTAGACTACAAACGTCACCTCGTGAAAGTGATTACCAAAAGAATGTTGAACAAGGCGATTTCGCGCGCCAAATAATCTAAATAATGACCATAACACTCAAAGTAAACGGTACGGAACATACCGTAGATGTAGAACCAAGAACCTTATTGGTACACCTAATCCGTGAGAACTTGAACATGACTGGCACACATATCGGCTGTGATACTTCTAGCTGTGGAGCCTGTACTATTCTCGTAAATGGGAAGTCTGCCAAGTCTTGTACGATGTTAGCAGTTCAAGCCAACGGGGCTGAGATCATAACGGTTGAAGGCTTGGCTACTACTGAGGGGTTACACCCAATTCAAGAAGGCTTCCACCTTAACCACGCCCTCCACTGCGGATTCTGTACGGCTGGCGTAATGTTACGTGCAGTGGAACTATTGGAGAAAAACCCCAACCCTACCGATGAGGAAATTCGTTGGGGCATTTCAGGCAACCTTTGCCGCTGTACTGGCTACAACAACATCGTAAAAGCAATTCATTGGGCCTCGGCAAAGATGCAAGGCAAGGAGCTTCCCTCTACCGAACCCCAATTTGTTTAATTCCTCATTCCTAAAAAAATCAAGATGATAAAGTGTAAAACATCGAAAGAGATCGGTGGAATGGGGCATTCCAAAAAACGGAAAGAAGACGCTCGTTTCATCCAAGGTAAAGGCAACTATGTAGACGATGTGAAGCTGCCGGGCATGCTGTATATGGACATCGTTAGAAGTCCTTACGCTTATGCCAAAATCAAAAGCATTGACGCCTCTGCGGCCCTTGCAATAGACGGTGTAGTGGCCGTTGTTACGGGCAAGGACCTCGAGAAGTACAACCTACACTGGATGCCGACACTGATGTCGGACACCCAGATGGTACTACCAACAGATACGGTAATGTACCAAGCCCAGGAAGTATGTGCCGTTATTGCAACCAGCCGCTACCTCGCCCGTGATGGTAAAGAAGCCGTCAGGGTAGACTACGAACCCATGAAACCCCTCATGGATCCTTTCGACTCCATGGAGCCCGATAGCCCTGTACTCCGTTCAGATAAGGAAGGCAAAACGGACAATCATATCTGGCACTGGGATGTTGGTGACAAAGACAAAACGGATGCTGTTTTCCGGAACGCGGAAGTAACGGTGAAACAACAGATGCACATTCCTCGGATACATGTCGCCTCGATCGAGACCTGTGGATGTGTAGCCTCTTACGACAAGGTGAACAACCATCTAACGATGTACATGACCACGCAGGCACCGCACGCCATCCGTACGGTCATCGCCCTAGTGGCGGGTCACGTTGGTCTTACCGAAGAAAAAATAAGGGTCATTTCCCCCGACATAGGTGGCGGCTTCGGCGGAAAAGTCCCCGTTTACCCAGGCTACGTTATTGCCATTGCCGTTTCCTTCCTCACCGGTGCGCCGATCAAATGGATTGAAGACCGTAGTGAGAACCTCCAGGCAGACTCCTTCGCCCGGGATTACCACATCACGGCAGAAATGGCGGGAACAAAGGATGGAAAAATAGAAGCAACCCGCTTCAAGGTACTGGCCGATCACGGTTATACTGACGCTTCAGCTAACCCTTCGAAATTTCCGACGGGTCTGTTCTCTATCGGAACCGGCTCCTATGACTACGGAGCCTCCTACATGGAAGCAGATGCAGTATACACCAATAAGCCTCCCGGTGGTGTAGCCTACCGCTGTTCTTTCCGGGTAACGGAAGCCGTACACGCCATTGAGCGGATGACGGACATGTTTGCCAAGAAAGTCGGCAAAGATCCTGCGCAGCTTCGAATGGAAAACTTCATTAAAAAAGATGACTTCCCTTGGGCTTCACCAACGGGTTGGCTGTATGACAGTGGAGATTACCACGCCGGTCTAAAACTGGCGATGGATACCCTTGGCTACGACGACCTACGCATGGAACAGATTAAACTCCGCAAGGAAGGTAAGTTGATGGGCATCGGTATTTCCACCTTTACGGAGGTGGTTGGAGCCGGACCATCTAAAGACTTTGACATCCTGGGGATCAAGATGTTTGACAGTGCGGAGATTCGGGTACACCCTACGGGCAAAGCCATCGCCCGTTTCGGTACCAAGTCGCAAGGCCAGGGCCACGAAACCACCTACGCGCAGATTATCGCCGAGGAGTTAGGTATTCCGATGGAAAACATCCAGATCGAAGAAGGGGATACCGATACCGCTCCTTACGGTTTGGGTACCTACGCCAGCCGGAGTACGCCTACTGCTGGTGCTGCCGCAGCGATGGCCGCCCGAAAACTCCGGGACAAGGCTAAAAAGATCGCTGCTTACCTAATGGAAGTAAGTGAAGAAGACCTGGAATGGGAACCAGGCAAGTTTTACGTAAAGGGAGCTCCCGAAAAAGCTAAGACGATTCAGGAAATCATCTTTGCGGCCTACACCAACCACCCCCCGGGTATGGAAGGCGGTTTTGAAGCTACTCACTACTATGACCCGCCCAACCTGACCTTCCCTTCTGGTGCCTATATCTGCGTGGTGGATATCGACCCTGAAACCTGTCACATCAAAATCCGCCGCTTTGTGGCAATCGACGATTGTGGCAACATCATCAACCCGATGATTGTACAGGGGCAAGTACACGGTGGCCTTACGCAAGGACTGGCCCCGGCGATGTACGAAGAACTGATCTACGATAAGGCCGGTAATATTCTGAACGGTACTTTCATGGATTACCTCGTACCAACCGCCGTGGAATCTCCGGATTGGGAGACCGGCCATACGGTTACCCCAGCCCCCCACCACCCCATCGGGGCAAAGGGTGTAGGAGAATCCCCAACGGTGGGCGCACCTCCAGCCATTGTAAATGCCATCGTTGATGCGGTTCATCACCTCGGTATTGAGCACCTTGAAATTCCTGTCACCCCCTTCAAACTCTATAAAGAGTTGAAGAAGGTAGGGTATTTCGACTAAATTGGAAACAAATATTCGGAGTGTGCCCGTCAAAGCGGGCACCTCCGAGTGTTTACTCCGTAATTATTAAATGTAACCTCAAAATCAAAATTCGTGAATACAATAATCACCAAAAAATTCGACGTTGAGCAACCGCTTGCCAAAGTCTGGGCGGCCTTAGCCAACCCGGAAGAGGTCGTTACTTGTGTACCCGGCGCAGCCATCACTGAAAAGATCGATGACCGGAATTACAAAGGAGAAGTGGTCTCAAAATTTGGCCCTATTAAAGCCATTTATGCCGGCGACATTGAAATCGTGGAGCTCGACGAAGCTAATAGTAAAATGGTCCTTAAGGGCCGGGGTTTAGACAGTAAGGGTAAAGGAAGTGCCGACATGGTCATGAACGGCACTCTGTCTCATGAGGACGGTATTACTCACGTAGATTTCAGCATGGACATCACCATTATCGGTATGTTAGCCCAGTTTGGCTCCCGCTTGATCAATGATGTTTCTGATCAGCTATTGAACCAGTTCGTTGAAAACTTCCGCGCCAAATTATCCGGAGGTGAGGCCGCGGCGGAAGTCGATAATTCACTGGATACCGGTGAAATGATTGGTACCGTAGCCAAAAGTATTGCTGGTAGTATTGGGAGTTCTTTCCGCGGAATACTCGGTGGAAAGAAAAGCGATGATTAATGGTAAATGGACCTAAGGACTTAATCCCGCTGCTCGATGAGTTAGGCTTTGTTGTTGAAGAAGAACTTGCCACCGTCCTTTTCCTCCAGCTCAAGTTGGAGAAGCCACTGTTGTTAGAAGGAAACCCGGGAGTAGGCAAAACGCAAGTAGCTTACTTGCTCTCCGAATATCTTGGCTACGACCTAATCCGGTTGCAGTGTTATGAAGGTCTTGACGTCAACAACGCCATCTATGAATGGAACTACCAGAAGCAATTGCTGGCCATTAAAATTCATGAAGAAAGTGATATCTCTGCGAAGGAAAAAGAGGAGATGATTTTTGGAGAAGACTACCTCCTGAAACGGCCTTTGCTACATGCCATCACTTCGGACCATAAAATGGTTTTGCTCATTGATGAAATAGACCGGGCTGATGAAGAATTTGAAGCCTTTTTACTGGAGTTATTATCTGATTTCCAGATTAGTATTCCAGAGTTAGGCACCATTAAAGCCAAGCATCGGCCAATAGTAGTACTAACCTCTAACCGAACACGGGAGCTAAGTGATGCCTTGAAGCGTCGCTGTCTTTACCATTGGGTTGACTACCCTAACATGGAAAAAGAGCTAAAAATAATTCGTAAGCACATCCCACATATCGAACAACGACTTGCTGAACAGATCGCGGATTACGTACAGAAGATGCGCAACTTAAAACTAGACAAATCCCCAGGGATTGCCGAAACCATTGACTGGGCCAAAGGCATCGCCGCACTTGGCACAAAAGACGATCAGGCCATTTACAACAGCCTTTCTTGCTTACTTAAATCGGATCACGATATCCGGTTGGTAAGTCAAGAGTTATTCGAAACATAACATCGATCCTGAAGATTGAAGTATCATTCCATCTTTAGATGTTAAAATCACAAAGCAAAAATAAAAAACTATGTCCCTTAACAAAGAGATCAAAAAATTAGATGAAGAACGCCTGGCGGAAGGTGAAAAGAGTCGCAAATTCTATGCCGGTAATAATGTGCCTGGGGTTCGAACCTTGAACGCTGACGCTGAAGCCGCCCGCAAACGTATTGCAGCAATGCTTAAAGAGCGAGAAGCGGCAGGCCAGGACAATCCTATTCAATAACAAGAGCTCTTTGCTGATTAACGGACTATAAATCAATAAGCTATGATTTTCGACCGTCTTATTTAATTCCCGTTCTTAAAGCATTGCACGCTCCTTTTGGATCACTTTACCCAATATAACTCCTTCAGTGAAGCCCTGGTCGGCTTTAGTCAGGAAGCCCGTAAAGTTGGTTTCATGACCGGCCTCCAGGGCAGCCAGGAAATCACTCTGGTTGCCCTGGAAGGTTTATGGCTCGATCGTACACTCTTCCTGCACGCCCTAATGGCCATTTATTGCCAAGCGGAGGAGGAAAGAAAGCCCTTTAGACACCTTTACCAAAACTTCTGGATGCCCCGAGGGCATCGGATCGCCGTAAAATCGAAATACAAAAACAAGAAACAGGTCGTTCAGTCTTCCAGAAACACAGCCGTGATGCTGGGCACAGGAAAGTCCGAAAAGGACGGACAAGTTG
The DNA here is from genome assembly GCA_964410795.1 of uncultured Lewinella sp. Classification (GTDB taxonomy): domain Bacteria; phylum Bacteroidota; class Bacteroidia; order Chitinophagales; family Saprospiraceae; genus Neolewinella. The sequence continues at coordinate 11,733 of CAYPIM010000114.1, forward strand.
AAGAATCCAAGAACACCTCAGGTGCAAATGCTAAGTCTATTGCCAAGAAGACCGACTTCAGCCTGTTGACCAACCAGCAAAGCGAGTTGCTTGAAGAAATAGCCGAGAAACTTATTCGGGAAATGCGTCTCCGCATCAAACGAAAACGAAAAAAAGCAAAAAAAGGAAGCGTCCACCTAGCAGATTCTATCCGTAAAAACCTGCAAAACGGTGGCACGATTATCAGCCTTTCCCATCGGCAACAGAAACGGGAGAAATTCCGGCTACTCGTTTTGCTGGACGTTAGCGGATCTATGGATAAATACTCGTTCTTCCTCCTTAAGTTTCTCTGGTCGCTAAGGCACCACTTCCAACAATTGGAAGCCTTTACCTTTAGTACCGAACTGATGCGAATTACCGATTTATTATCAGACCGAGACCTTGGCCAGGCTCTCCGTTTAGTTTCCCAAAACGCAACACATTGGTCTAGTGGAACCAAGATTGGGGAATGCTTGCAAGACTTTACCGACAATTACGCCCAGCGCCACCTCAACGGAAAGACCATTACTATTGTTCTTAGTGATGGATTAGATACCGGAGCCCCCGAGGTGTTGGAAACAGCCATAAACAAAATCAAGCTGAGGAGCAAAAAGTTAGTTTGGTTAAACCCTCTAAAAGGGATGCAAGGCTATGAACCGATTCAAAGGGGGATGAAGGCTGCCTTACCGGCCTTGAGTCACTTTGGCTCCGCCCATAATTTTGACAGCCTACTGGATTTAGAAAACATATTAGTAAATGCATAAGTCCTTTCTTGATAAAGCGTCTAGCCTGAGTGCTAATAATCAGCCCTTTGCCACGGCACACATCGTCCGGCGTAAAAACCCGTCATCAGGCAAGCCTGGAGACAAAGCGATCATAACCCAGGATGGCAGCATATTTGGTTGGATTGGAGGAGGTTGTACTAGAGGTATCGTATTAAAAGAAGCCCTCCTTTCCATGCAGGATCGCAAGCCTAGGATGGTTTTCATAAGCCCGGATGCAGCAGTATCAACCAACGACTCAACCCGTATTTACAACATGACCTGCCAGAGTGGCGGAGAAGTGGAAGTTTACATAGAGCCAATTATGCCCAAGCCTCAATTACTTATTTTTGGAAGCTCGCACATCGCCATGGCCCTGGCTAAGCTAGCTGATGCCATGGAGTATCGGGTACAGGCAGTAATGTCAACCATTGACACCAGTCTTTTTCCGGAAGCGGCCCAAGTCCATACAACGGAAAGTTTCAATACTGCTGAACTTAGTGCGACTCCCTACGTGATCGTTTGTACCCAGGGCGAGGGAGATGCCGTTGCCATGGAGCAAGCGCTCAATCTTAACGCACCTTACCTCGCTTTCGTAGCGAGTCGTAAAAAAGCAAACGCCACTTACCGTGAACTAAAAAACCGAGGCTTCGAGTTTAGCCAAATGGCCAATATTAAGACACCTGCAGGGCTCGATCTGGGAGCCAAGACACCTTACGAAGTTGCCGTTAGTATCCTGGCTGAAATCATTCAGGATTTCCGCCAACCTAAAGAGAATGACGAAGAGGGCCAGACGATGAAACCAATGCCTAAGGTAGAAATGAAAAACGAGGACTACTACATCAATCCCGTTTGTGACATCCCGGTCCAGAAGTCATCTGCAAAACACGTTTTAGAGCACGCCGGAGAGAAGGTCTATTTCTGCTGTGACGGCTGCAAAGTAAGTTTCGAGAAGGAGCCAGAAAAATACATGGCCAAAGTTTAAACGTTATAAGGGCAGAACCACACTACTGGACATTTCGCTTCGCGGCTTCGAGGTTTGGGCTCCCTCTCCGGCGAGCCTTAGGCGAGACGTGTTGGAGAGGGCGGGGGGAGAGCAGAACCTAAGCGGTTAAAAAGTATACGCTTTTTTATACGGCGTCCCTATGCATACTCCCGCTCATGGATCGTCCCTTCCTTTGTTCTTAAGAACCCTCCCGCTTTGTTTCGCATTACTGCCACAATCTCAGCGGCAATGGACAGCGCAATTTCGTTAGGAGACTCTGCCCCGATTTCCAAGCCCGTGGGGCTGTATAAAAACGAAATACCATCCATATCTATTTCCGTAAGCTCGTCCCTCATTTTTCGGTAACGCTTCTTAGGGCCTAGCATCCCAATATAGCCTGGTTTTTTACGCGCAAAGATGGGCAACACCGTTTTGTCCCAATTGTAATCGTGAGACATCAGTAAAACAGCAGTATAATCGTTCACCGGCAGCGAATCCGCCTCTTCGTATTCAACAACCTCACTGGCCTGCTCAAACATTTCCTTGGTCAGTTTCTTGGCCCTTCCTACAATGTACGATTCCCAGCCAAGTTCTTTACCGATACCCAGCATTGATCCTACATCGTAATTGTCTCCTACAATTATCATCCTGGTTTCCGGGCGGATGAATTCTACTAGAAGTTTAACTTCAAACGTACCAGTATGAACTACGAAAACCTTTGGCTTTCTTCGAGCAACAACCTCTTCCACCATTTCCCGAAGGTTGGTATTATTGATGCCGCAAAATTCATTCGGCACCTCCTGCTTATCCAGCAATTTCCGCTGTCCAAGCAAATCACTTCCCTCGGGCGCATCAATGATTTTCAGCATGATTGACGGAGCCTCTGCAGCCCTGATCGTTTTCAGCTGTTCAATTTCATTTTGAGCATCCTCTGGGTCAATTGGGGTAAACAGCACCTCAAGTCGGCCATTGCACCCTAGTCCTACTCCAATCTGGTTAGCATCATCTTCCATCGTATCATAAACAACTCTCGAAGATTCACCTTTGAAAATAGCTTGCTGGGAGCGCCGTAATGCATCGCCTTCCAGGCATCCTCCGCTAATCCCACCAATCCACAATCCACTACTACGTACAAGCATTCTGGCTCCGATGCGTCGGTAGGAAGATTCCTCTACATTCACGACCGAGGCCAGGGCAACTTTCTCTTTCGCCCAGTCAATCTGCTCGTAAAAGTCAATGATTTTTCTTATTTCCTTCATGATGATCTAAGCCTCTAAAAATTGTAATAAATTTAGAAATAAAGATACTGAAATCAGGGGAGATTCTACCCATAAAGCAAAGCCCGGTTCTAGTTACCACCCCATTTGTTTTACAAAGGTCTTTTGTTCCTCAATCTTATCGCAAAATTCCTGGTATTCAGCACAATTCAAAGTCAATACTTTAACGAGTCCAAGCCGGGCTTCTTTACCGTAGGGAACTATCTTTAGTGCCTGATTGAATTCATAAGCCGCCACACGGTAGTCTTTAACCGCTAAAGACCTATGACCACTTTTAACCAAGAAGTTATACGCATGGGTCTCTTCTTTCGTGAAACTCTTTGGCTTTTGTTCAATAGTTACCGGGTTACCGTATGAGCTGGAGTTTATAGCAGTTCCCCACCAACAACCCGCCCCGATCAGCAAGAGTCCCAGCAAGAGGAATATCCAATTTGATAATTCACCGCTAGTGTTTTGCAATTGGTATTCCCCAACTACCCTTCTCTTTCCAATCTCCTCGGAATCATAAAGCGGCCTTCCTTTTGCCCATTGTTTCCTGCGGGCAAAAACCCTCTTATGCTTTTGCTGTGTCCCGGTATGCCCGGGGATACTACCTCCTACATAACCCATAATGATCTTTCCCCTTAATTAAGTTCTAAAAGATTCGGGAATCAATTCAATTCGACAAAAACAAGCAGTGACTATATCAATTCCTTTCCCTCCGGAGTATGCATCACTTCGGCACCTACCACCACCAACCGTACACCCTGCCCGGAGAAAGCAGCATTGCCGGTGATCGGGTCCAACAGGTGTTCGTCCGTAATATCATTCACGCTAACGCCTGGGTTCGCCTCGGCTACCGGAAGCTTCGTTCCTGCCCGATGATGACCAAAGCCATGTGGAATACTGATCACGCCCGGCATCATCTCATCGGTCATTTCGGCGGGGAGGGTAATGGTTCCGGTACGAGACAAAACTTCGACCTCCTGCCCTTCAAGTATACCAAGTCGTTGGGCGTCAGTCTTGTTGATCATAACGGTACACCGGTTTTTCCCCTTCGCTAAGCCTGGAGAATTGTGCATCCAGCTGTTATTGCTGCGCAAATGGCGACGGCCAATGAGGAGAAAATCATTAGGGCCGGCAGCTAAATCTTTAGCGCTTTCGAGCACTTCCTTTAGTGGACGCAAAGCTCCAGGAGCCCAATCAGGCAAAAGCTTAATCTTTTTATTCTTAGTGATGAGACCTTCGGGCAATCTCCGCTGTAATGGCCCGAAATGAAGCCCATGAGGGTTGTCCTCCAGTTTGCTTAAGCTCAGTCCGGAAAACAGCTTCGAAAAGCTACTAAGCTTGCCGTACGGTCCGGTCAGCAGGCCAAGCTTTAACAAACGGCGCGGGGTACTCCAGCGAAACATCCGGCTCAACTTGAAACCAGATAACGGCGCTAGCGATTCAATCATCGCCTTAGCGATCTGCCAGTCGTACCACTGCCCTTGTTGAGGAGCAAATAGTGCCTGGGAATACTTAGCGTTATTACTGGTAGCCAGGTGATTAAAAATGAAGTCATAATGATCCACTTCAAGGAAAGCCGCCGGAGGTAGAATCAAGTCTGCATGCCGGGTTGTTTCGTTGAGAAACACATCGATACAAACCAAGAATTCCAGCTTATCAAAAGCCGTTTCCAGCTGTTTGCCGTTTGGGCTGGAAAGTACAGGGTTTCCAGCATGGGTAATCATGGCTCGGATTTGTCCCTTTCCAGGTGTAAGAATTTCTTCCGCTAATGCAGCCACGGGGAGCTCCCCTTCGGATTCAGGCAAGGAACGAACCCGGCTGTGCCAACGCCCGTAGGTATTTCGGGGTTTCTTACGTCGGATCAGGTCTACAGCAGGTGTCGTAAACATAGCGCCGCCTTCCCGGTCAAGGTGGCCAGTTACGATGTTAAGCACCAGCAATAGCCAGTTGCAAAGCGTGCCGTATTCCTGGGTAGAAAGGCCCATTCTACCGTACAGTACAGCCCGTTCTGTAGTCGCAAATTCTTTAGCGATCCGCCGAATATCTTCTGCTTTTATACCACATACACTGGCGACGCGATCCGGAGTAAAATCTCCCGCCAGCGCCAGCACTTCATTAAGTTGTTCCAGATTATCACTAAGATGACCGGTATTTATCCAATTGTTCCGGTGAACCTCATGCAGCAAGGCAAGCAGAAAGTAAACATCCGTTGCGGGCCGGATGAAATGATGTTCGTCAGCGCGGCGAGTCGTTTCCGTGCGGCGAGGATCAATAACAACGACCTTCCCTCCACGCTTACGAATTGCATCTAGCTTAGGGTTCACGCCTCCGGCGCTCATCAAACTCCCATTAGACACACTGGGGTTCGCCCCCATGATGACGAGGTAATCCGTCCGGTCAATATCAGGAATAGCCACCCGCAACGAATGACCAAAAAACTGATGGGCCATGAACTGGTGCGGCAGCTGATCCATACTTGTAGCTGAATAGACATTTTTCGACTTTAGTGCCCGGCGAAAATCCGCCGTATAACTCATGATCCCGTAGTTATGTACCGTTGGGTTACCGAAATAAAGACCAACAGCATCAAGGCCGTGTTCCTCCCGGATTCCATTGAGTTTTTCACCAGCATAAGCAATTGCTTCCGGCCAGCTAATTTCCTCCCAGCTTCCGTCTGCTTGCTTCCGCAAGGGGTTTTTCAGTCGGTTAGGGTCTTCGTGCAGGTCAGCGATTCGAGCTCCTTTGGGACAAATAAACCCCTTACTAAAAGGGTCATTCTTATCCCCTCGGACCTTGAGCACCCGCTCACCATCGTGCTCAATCTCCAGGCCACACATGGCTTCGCATAAGTTACAAACACGGTGGTGGAGCATGAGACCAAGATTTAAAAACGGAAAATTTAGAGACTTCGAAGACTGAATCCAATATAAGGACTATTCAGGTTGTCGGTTGTCGGTCATAGCAAGAAACAAGGTTGACCTAACTACCAATCACTAACGACTAAGCTACTTCTCCGTCATATACCTTAACCACGGCAAACTTAGCCGCCTGTTCCGCTACAAACTTCAGGTGAACATCGCTAATTTGGTAAGCATCATGATCGGCTACGTTGGCGAACATCAGTAGAAGGGAATAATCAAAGGAATGGTCCGTTACGTCCCGTTCAGGCGTAGAAGCAGGCGCGCTGACGTAGCAGGCCGCTACGGTCGGAGCTTCCGCCAGGGCTTTTGCGCCGGCAACAAAGTTCTCTCGCTCAGCGGCAGAAAGATCAGGGGTGAGCCAGAAATAAACAGTATGGAGCATGCCAATGGTCATAGTCAGTTAGCTTTGGTTTAACTTGGCCGGAAAGGTAAGCCATCTTTACGGTTGGTGAAGCGTTTACCTGTTGCCACCTTAAACTAAGGGACCAGAAATAAATAAATTAACGAATGCAACCAATTATCACTTACCTCATTATGGGCATTACCTGCGTAGTGTCTTACCTGGCCTTCAATGACCCATCCTTGCGCGCCAAGATGCTGTTTGTGCCAGCAGCCGTGAAAGAACGGGGGGAGACTTATCGCTTTATTACCCACGGTTTCATTCACGGAGATTTCATGCACCTGTTGTTTAATATGTGGGCACTATATATTTTCGGCCCCTACGCTGAGGCTGGTTTCGGGATCATGTTTGGCGCCACCTTTGGTGGTGCTGCATATCTTCTTTTTTACCTTGCGGCTATTGCGGCATCTAGCTATATTACTTACACCCGGCATGCTGACAACTACGCCTACTCTGCACTAGGCGCATCTGGTGCGGTAGCTGCAGTGATGTGGCCTTTTATCTTCTTTCAGCCTTGGGCTTGGTTCATATTCCCGCCACTCCCAGCCATCATTCTTGGACCAGCTTACATCGCTTACAGCCACTATGCGGACATGCGCGGTACCGGCAACATAGGGCACAACGCTCACCTTTGGGGAGCTATTTTCGGTTTGATCGTCTTCGTCGCCCTCGCTGCTTCCTTGGAACCACTGATCCTACAGAGCTTTATGGAAAAGCTTATGCAGCCGAATATGCCGTTTTAAACGCCTTCCTCCTATTGCATCCTCAATAAAAACACAGGTTTCTACCTAAAAAAACTTCTCGACTGCAAAAAACCACCAAAGGCAAATTGTTATTTATTACTTAGATCTAGTGGTCTGTCAAGCTGACTTTTTCAGGTAACGATGTAGCGATTCGTATCTT
>CAYPIM010000115.1:0-18905 GCA_964410795.1 uncultured Lewinella sp.
CCCCCTCTCCGTCGAGCCTCGGGCGAGACGTGTGGGAGAGGGCGGGGGGAGAGGCAGAAAATCAGTAGTGTGGGTTAGACGTTAAGGAGCTAGAAGCTAGTTCCCTAGCTTCTAGCTCCTTAATCCCCTAACTTCTAAAACCACCCCGCTCCCAAATCCCGGAATGGCCAGGGGATAGAGACCAGGATTACGACCAGACCGATCAGGTAAAAAATGCCAACCGTCTTCCAGCCTTTATTGATGCCCGCCTGGCGCTTTGCCTTAGAGTAACCAACGGTGATCAGGATGATGCCAAGAATCATACCTACGAAGTGTTCTACGGTATAGAAACGCGTAACGGAGTTGCTCATGACCCCTTCCTCAAAACTTACGAGCGGACTGAGGAATAAGTAAAGCACCAAACCCAGCAGCAATTGTACGTGAACGGAGATAAGTCCGAAGAGGGCCAGTTTGTTTTTAGCGGGGTAAACAGTGCCTCCGTTTCTTTTTCCAAGGGCATTTACGATAGTGAGGACGAGCAAGACCAGGACCACCCACCGAAGACCGGAGTGAGCGTGTTTGGCAGCGAGGTATACATATTCCATGATGGGATTTTTCTTTCGTGTGAGGGCGTAAGATAGTCATGTAGTCTTGTTGTGTGTATAACCAAATGCACGAATAGGCTAATGGCGGGTCGCTAGTCCAATTCTTTTAGCCTGGCGAAGCCGGATAAAAGTTGGCCTGTCGACTTCCGCCTGGGCATCTCGTTATACAAACGACTACTACACGTGAGCCTGTTTGAGCTGGCGCCGCCAGTTGAGGTAGCCGTAAATGGCCATCCCGATGTTGATGACCATCATCAGGGCGAAGAGTACGGCACCGGTGTTGAGGTAAATCCAGACGTACACCGCGTCGATCACGATCCAGTACAGCCAGTTCTCCAGCCGTCGCCAGACGAGGAGGAAGGTCGTGGCGATGCTGAAGGCAGTAGTCAGGGCGTCCGGCATGGTGGCTGCGGAGGTAAAGAGGCCACTTACAAAGAGGTACATCAAGCTTCCGGTAAGTAGCCCGAAGAGGAGAACGTAGACGTGTTCGGAGACCGTCATTTTTTTAATGTCAGTGGGCTTCACTTCAACGTCTCCGATTAAGTCTTCCCGGTTCACGCCTTGCTCAATCAACCCCACCTTGTACCTGCGCCAGCGCCAAATTCCCACCCCAGCCATCACCAGGTAGAAGAGTTGTAGAAATCCGTCGGAAATGAGTTGGTAAACGAAGAAGGATTGCCAGGCCCAAACGGCGGTACTTACGGCGGCGAAGAGCCAGCACCAATTGTTGTCGCGTGCGGCCAGCCAAACGTAGGCCAGAGAGGTGAGCAGGGCCAGCCAGTCGAGCGGTCCGGCGGCGAGTATTTGATCGTATAATTCGGTCATTGGTGGCAAGTTACCTTCTTAAAATTTCTTATTACCTTTGGCCAACGGAGATACGTAGGGCTTAGCATCCCACGTTTACTCCGTAGGAATCAGACACGCGCACTGCGGCCGGTTCCGGTAGCGGCCCTCGGGCCAGTCCAATAATTTAGCCCTCCTCCGGGAGTTCTACATATAAAATAGCTCTTTTGGGCGTGTAACAACCGCCTTATAATCAGCCTTTTACCGGTGATCTGTGCTTTTTCGGCGCGGACGCAGGATGCAGTGAAAGGTCTTTTGAAGAGCAGTGTTTTTGTCGCTCCGCCCAGGTTCTGGGCGCGGTGATAAAGAGCAGGTGCCTACCGGTCCCGACGCCCATGTAAGCGTCTTGATGCCTTGTTTTATGCAACAGCTTCAGGTACCAGGTAATGCGTTTTCACCAACTTATACATCACCCTCAGGGTTTAGCGCAGTTGCGGCAAATGGCCGCTGCTGACCGCTTGCCCCACGCCAATATCCTGTTGGCAGCTCCGGGGGGTGGAGGTTTGCCTGCGGCCCTCTCAATTGCTGGCCTGCTGCTCTGCGAAAACCGCCAGGGCGAGGCAAAAGACACCGCCTGCGGAAGTTGCCGCGCCTGCCGAAAAACGGAGAAATACGTCCATCCGGATTTGCACTTTGCCTTCCCTACCGTCGGCTCCAAAGTAAATTCTGACCCCTTCCTCCCCCAGTGGCGGGAGGCCCTGGCCGAAGCGCCTTACCTGGAAGCCAACGACTGGCTGCAGCGCATCGGAGCGGAAAACAAGCAGGGCAATATTACCCGTGATGCCTGCGCCAACATCATCCGGAAGCTCAACCTCAAAATCTTCGAAGGCAATTATAAGATCATGCTGATCTGGCTACCCGAGTACCTCGGAGTAGAAGGCAACCGCCTGCTGAAGATGATCGAAGAGCCACCGGAACGAACCATCTTTCTGCTGGTCTCCGAACGGCTGGAGCTCATCCTGAACACCATCCTGAGCCGCTGCCAGCTCACCAAGCTGGGCCCACCCACCGCAGCGGAGATGACCGAAGGCTTGAAGGCAAAGGGCATCCCCCTGACCGCCGCGACCGCCGCCGCCAGACTTGCTAACGGCAACTACAACCTCGCGGGTTCACTGGCGGATAACGAAGCCATGGACCACGGCCCCCGCTTCCTCACCTGGATGCGGGCTTGCTTCAAAGGCAGCGCCGCCGAACTTACCGCCTGGACGGAAGACTTCGCCAAAATTGGTCGCGAAAACCAAAAACACTTCCTGCGTTACGCCCTCCACTTCTGGCGGGAGTTTCTCCTGCTCAGCGTTACGGATAATGCGGACGGTAACGTCCGCTTACCCGAAAACGAGCTGAAGAGCGCACGTAAAATGCTGCCGATCATCAACCATGATCAGCTGGCAGATATCACCAACATCATCAGCGAATGTACCGAATACGTTGAGCGCAATGCGAATCCTAAGATTCTCTTCCTCGACGCGGGCATCCGCATTCACCAAACACTCCGCCGACCGCAGCCCCAGGCTCAGACGGCGTCATCATAATTTAGCATTCAGCTTTCAGGGCTCCTACCCCGCAAGCTGAACGCTAAAAGCTAAACGCTAAAAACATGGCCTGCAAATCATGTGGAACAGGAACAAACGAAGATGGAACCCCGAAGGGTTGCGGTAGCAAAGGTGCCTGCGGCACCAGCTCTTGCAATAAGCGCAGTTCTTACGACTGGCTGGCAGACCTCGGAATAGACGATCCCTACGCGAATAACATCGTGGAGGTGAGTTTCAAAAACGGCGCCTCCCAGGGTTTTTATCATGCTCCGGCAGACCTTGAGGTTTTCACCGGAGACAACGTTGCGGTAGAAACCGACAACGGATTTAACGTCGGGCGTATCACGCTGAGCGGAGAACTGGTACGTCTGCAAATGAAGAAGAAGCGGGTCTCGGAAGCAAAGGTTACAAGCTCCATCCTGCGGCGGGCGAATCTGCGCGATATTGAAAAAGTGACGGAGTGCAGGGAGCTGGAAAAAACGACCCTGGTCAAAGCGCGCGCCATTGCCCGCCAGAACCACGTAAAGATGAAGGTCTCCGATGTGGAATACCAGGGGGACGGTCGTAAAGCGACAATCTACTACACTGCGGATGATCGGGTAGATTTTCGGGAGCTTGTGCGCCAATTCAGCCACCAGTTTCGGGTGAAGATCGAGATGCGGCAAATTGGCCCCCGGCAGGAAACCTCGCGCCTTGGTGGTATCGGAAGCTGCGGACGGGAATTATGTTGTTCGACCTGGCTAAGTGATTTCTCGGCCGTAAACACCGCCGCCGCCCGCTACCAGAACATTGCCATCAACCAGCAGAAGCTCTCCGGCCAGTGCGGCCGCCTTAAGTGCTGCCTCAACTACGAGTTGGATACTTACATGGAGGCGCTCGAAGCCTTCCCCAAGAAGGCGGATAAAATTAAGACTGCTGCCGGGCTGGCCATTCTGATCAAGACGGACATCTTTAAGGGCATCATGTTCTATACTTATAAAGAGAACCGGGGCCAGCTTTACCCCATCCCGGTAGCGAAGGTGCACGAGCTTATTGCGTCTAACCGTGCCGGAAACTTACCTGCGGATCTTCATAGCCATCAGCTGATCGTAGCGCCTACGGAAGAAATCTTCGAGTACGAAGATGTAACCGGTGCTGTTGATCTGAAGCCAATGGAAAAGAGGAAGAAGCGACGGAAGAAAAAATCCGGCGGCAAGCAACAAGGCCGCTCCTCCAGCGCTCGCCGAAAATCCTCCGCCGGAGAAGGAAAGTCCGGAGAAGGAAAAGCGAAAGCCTCCGGGAAACCAGCAGTGCCTGGTGGAGAAAAGCAGGAAGGTTCCCGCAATAAAAAGCGCCGCAAGAGCCGCTCAAATAACCGTAAAAAACAAGGTGGCGCAAACGCAGGTACACAGCCAGGTGGTGGAGCAAAGTCTGGTGGAGACTCCTCTTCGGCGAAGCCCTCAACTCCTAATCCTACGGGTGGAGGACAGGCTGGAAACGCTAAGCGGAAGAAGCGTACGCCACGGCGGAAGAAGACCGGTGGTGGGCCGCCGAAAACGGAATAGCACTTTGCCTCAATTGGATAGTTTATTAGAAAATCTTGTATTTTTAGAGATGGAAAACATTCACTTGGGAATCATTGAAGATGACGAAGTCATTAAGAAAAATCTGATAACTTACCTACAGGTTAATCCTTCTATTAAAGTAGAAAATGTAGCGGGTAGTGTTGAAGATTTTTTAGAGCAAGTAAGTGATACGAGTAGGCCTCAATTAGATCTAATTCTGTTAGATATTGGCCTGCCGGGGATGTCTGGGATAAAAGGAATACCCCATATCAGAGAGTATTACCCGAAGACGGATATTGTGATGCTTACGACTTATGAGGAAGACGATAAGATTTTCCCCGCTCTTTGTGCTGGCGCTTGCGCCTACATCTCGAAGCGAACATCCTTGAGTGTAATCAGGGATGCAGTGTTTACGATTCATCGGGGAGGATCTTACATGTCCCCTTCCATTGCTCGTAAAGTGGCTCAGCACTTCATGCCCAAAAAACAAGTAAAGAAACATGAATTGACTCCCCGTCAGCAGCAAATCGTTGATGGCCTGGTTAAAGGTCTGACTTATCAAGCGATTGCTGACAGTTATAACATTTCAGTAGACACCGTCAGAGACCATATTCGAAGAATCTATCGCTTACTTGACGTTAATACCCGCATGGGCGTAGTCCGCAAATCTATAGACGGAGAGATTTAAACCAACAAAGCACTAGTTGATCTTTGGAAGCTGAAGCTTGATTTGAAAACCATCAGAAGAATCGACCTTGAACTGAGCGTTGATTTGGCTTGCACGGGCACGCATACTATCCATTCCCAAGCCTGTAGTTTTGTAGGTTTTTATTTTTACAACGCCATTGTCATGGATGATCATCTCGAGGCCCTGCTTCCATTTTTTTAGCTCTACCACTAATTTGTTTCCCGTTGAATGTTTGGCTGCGTTGGTGGTTGCCTCTTTAAAAATGAGGTATAAGTTTTGCCTGATATGGGAGGGTAGATTAGTTGAGGGGGCTATTTGTTTGTTGATAATGGCGAAGCTTATTCGCCTTGGCGTAAGGGTTTCTTCGGCGTGTTCCAACATACGGTCTAATAGGTTTTCGACCTTGTCTTTTCTTCCGTCAATTGCCCAAACGGTATCCCGCATGCGGGAAAGAGCGTCTCGACTCATTTTACTTATTTGTGCCAGCTGTGGTCGTTTATCGTTGGAGGCCGTAATCTCCATGACTTCTGATTGCATCGCTAGCCCCGTTAATATGGAACCCACATCATCGTGAAGATCACTTGATATTTTAACGCGCATCCGCTCAATTTTTAAAGCCTGTTGGAGTCGGTAATGAAAAGCCGAGTACACTAGGGTAGTGATGCCTAACAAGCAGGATAGGTAAAACCACCAGCTGCGCCACCAAGGCGTTTTGATAGAAATATTGAGTTGCCGAATAGCCTCGCTCCATACACCGTCTGAATTTGCTGCAACAACCTGAAGTCGATAGCTGCCTGGTGGCAGATTAGGGTACCTGATGAAGCCATTCTCTTTAGCATTAACCCATTCATCATCGTAGTTTTCTAACCGATACCGAATAGCGTTTCTGGCTGGGTCACTGTACTCTAGAGCCAGGGCCGTTAATGAAATCGTGTTTTTCTTAAAGGGGAGGATTAAGCTTTCTAACTCGCCAATTTGGATTTTTGTAAAGAAGGCCTCGTCGTTAATCAGTAGATTAGTGAACTGTACCGCTGGTAGATTCGGCACCTTTTGGATCTTTAAAGGGTCGAATAGGTTGAGCCCGTTGTTTCCCCCCATCCAGATGTGGCCGGAGCTACTACCCAAGAAGGCATTGGTATTGTACTCAAGGCCTTGAATGCCATCCGCCAGGGTATAGCGCCAAAAAGACTTTCCTTTCGGATTGTATTGAATTATTCCTTGGTTGCAACTGAGCCATAGGTTGCCATCTTCAGCGGGCACTACGGCGTAATAAAACTCTTGGGGGATACCATCATTAGCTTCGTTCAGCATTTGTGAGGATAGATGATCAAGATCAACTTTAAGCAACCCGTTCGAGGTTGCTACCCATAATGTGTTCTCTGTTTCATGAAAAGACTTAGCATATCCAATCTGGCCAATGCTCCTTATCAATTGGTATTGCGCACCTTTCTTCTCCAGGATGACCAATCGGCTTGCGTCTAATGCCAGGTAAACTCTCCCTAGCTTGTCTTCATAAATTGCGGTAGTTAGCTGAACTTGGAATTCCCCGAGTTCTTCAGCCGGGCTAAAACTTAAGCCTTTCTCGTACTCATTTACCCAATAAATACCGCCATAAGTTGCTACCAAAGATTTTCCGGAAGCCAGCTTGTAATAGGCGAGATAGGTTGCTGGTAATTTCCCCGAATGGTCGAATCTGTTCTTAGCAGCATTCCATCTGAACAAATACTTGCCATAGCAGCCCCAGAGAGTACCTGTGTTGTCCTCAAAGAAACAACTGATCACGCCTGACGGTACTTGAGGGTCTTTACTGTAAAGCAGGTATTTATCATAATCTTCTCCCGAATTGTTAAACCGGTATACTTCCCCTTTTGCGCCGTTGCACCATACAGCATTACTTGAAGATTCGTAAACAGCCTTTACAGCCTTTCCTTTAAGTGGAAGTACTGATGCCATTTTTCGTTTGACGAGGTTGCCAAAAGCCAGGCCATCACGAGGACTCGATAGCCAAATATTTTCTTGGCTATCTACATATACATCGTTGATGACTTTTAGCTTAAGGCCATACTCTTCTTCAGGGGCATGGGAAAATTGTTGGGTGAACGCTTTGGCTTTTACATCAAATAAAAGAACTCCTCCTTGTGAGGAGGTTACGATCAAATAATTTTGATTCAGCTTAGTGACTGCCCAGACAACCCCTACAGGAAGATCATTGAAGGAATTATAAAAACGGGCATCGTTATTTCTTGGGAAGAAGGCTAAGAGCCCTTCTTCCGTTGCCAACCAAATCAAACTATCGGTTTCGGCGTATGCGCCGTATGTATAGGTTAAAGGCGGAGCCTTATATTTTCCGTTGCTTGAGGTAAAGGCTTTCTTTATGAGTGCGTCATTCTCTATTCGGTGGATCTCAAATCCCGGCTTCCGGAATAGTTGTGTAGAAATAAGCGCCCTTACTTGTTTTAAACTATCAGCTAAGGGAATAATTCGCTGACCATCCAGCGGGCCGACGATACTGTCTTGACGTGTTTCAATATTGAACAAGTGCAATCTGCCCTTTCTCCCTTGGCCCGTCTTTAACCAAAAATGTTTATTTGTATCAAGATAAAAAGCGTAGTAGTTTTTTCTGATGGTATCACCTGATTCGTCGACTATAGGGTAATAAGCAAAACGATCTTCATCGCGGAGGTAACAGTGAACTCCTTCATAGGTCGTGAACCAAAGGTTCGTCGCATCGTCCTCGAAAAAATTACTGGTGATGATGTTTCCCCTCAGCCCATTGTCTACATCAGGCTTATAAACCTTTACTGTTTTTCCATCAAATCTGTTTACGCCATCTAAGGAGCTTAGCCACACAAAACCTTTAGTGTCGTGGTAAACAAAGGCATTGCTGCCTTGTGAAAGGCCGTCTTCTGGTTTTAGTTGATGGAAGGTGCACTTTATATCGGCCGCCTGAATTATGCCTAGTGAAATACCAAAACACAAGAAACAACAGGCAATTCTGAGTACCATTTATAGTTTCACTATTTGGAGGCCTCGGTTTTCATACGGGTTGTCAGGGCCACAATTAGGGGGGCAAGGCAAAGCGCTTGTTAATCCTTCTGTGTCAGGGGTTCCTTGCTCATCCTCAAATACCGCTGAAAAGGTAAAATGGTGTTTAGGATCATCCTTATAGGATAGGCTGGTGAGGTGAAATGTCAAGTTCCCCAAAGGGTCATTTATTAATCTCCTAATCTCATTTACCTTGAAGGGTACTTTTCTCAGAATACCTTGGCCTTTATTGTGAAGGCCTGCTAGATCGGCTAAAAAACTTAAGTCTGGAGAGCTAACCTCAGTTGCATCTATATAACCTGAAATACCTGGACTTCCTGCTCGTACTGTAATTCGGCTTTCCTTCAATATTGGGAAAACAAAAATTTCAACTTCATCACGTCCAAACATTATATTGTCTATATCAGTGATGAATTGATTGATCGTTGCTGCTGGAAACCGAATCGACATCCGTGCGTTTTCGGCCAGTGCTGATAAGTCCGTCCCTCCGACTGCCTTGGAGGCAAGCTCTGTAGATTTGAGTACTTCGGCGTATGTATTGTTGAGTGCGATGTGAAAATCTGCCATTAGTGTGGGTGTGTTTTAGTGTTCTTCGAAGGGTGAGCCACTTTTTTAGATGGATGAAATGACTTTGTAGCAGGTCGAATAAAGATAGCCTTTTTTAAGTATGTAGCAATTTAGCCAATCGAATTCACTGTTTGTAAGAGTTTGTCCTCTTTTTAGCGGGAGATTCCTTAGTCATACAGCTATCTTTGCACCCGCGTCCGCGCCCAACTAACAATAATCAAGTTGAGGCGTTACCAAACCTGACCAACAACAACAACATTTATGTCTTACGATCTAATAGTAATAGGTTCCGGCCCCGGCGGCTACGTTGCCGCCATCCGTGCTTCTCAACTCGGCCTGAAAACCGCCATTGTTGAACGCTACAACGACCGCCTTGGCGGTACCTGCCTCAATGTTGGCTGTATTCCTTCTAAGGCGCTGCTCGATAGCTCCGAGCATTACCACGCTGCAGCCCATAAATTTGAAGCGCACGGCATCAAGCTGAAGAACCTAGGTCTTGATATGCCGCAGATGATTAAGCGGAAGAATGAAGTGGTAGACCAAACCGTGAAGGGCGTCCAGTTCCTGATGAAGAAGAACAACATAGATGTGCACTATGGCCATGGCTCCTTCGTCAGCCCAACGGAGCTTCACGTTGCGGCTTCGGACGGAGGCAAAGACAAGACAATCACCGGTAAGAACTTCATCATCGCCACGGGCTCTAAGCCCATCACTCCGGCGATGATGAACTACGATAAGAACCGGGTAATCACCAGTACAGAAGCCCTCAATATCGACAAACTGCCTAAGCGCATGGTAATTGTTGGCGGCGGTGTGATTGGCCTAGAGTTGGGTAGTGTCTACGCCCGCCTTGGGACCGAGGTGGAGGTCGTTGAATTCCAGGACCGGATTATCCCGACGATGGACAAAGACTGTTCCAAAGAACTGATGCGCGCCATGAAAAAGACGGGGGTGAAATTTCACCTCAAGCATAAAGTAACCGACGTAAAGGGCCTGAAGACAAAGTGTACCGTAACCGTCGAAAAACGAGACGGAAAAGAAGGTGATGAGCCAATGAAGATCGATGCAGACTACTGCCTCATCGCCATTGGTCGCCGCCCTTATACCGATAAACTTGGTCTGGACAAAGCAGGCGTTGCCGTAGATGAACGTGGTCGTATTGCCGTGGATGATCACCTGGCAACAAACGTACCTCACATTTACGCCATTGGCGATGTAGTACGCGGAGCCATGCTGGCGCACAAAGCTGAGGAAGAAGGTGTATTTGTAGCCGAAACCATCGTTGGTGAAAAGCCGCACGTAGACTATAACCTGATTCCCGGCGTCGTTTATACCTGGCCTGAAGTAGCTGCCGTCGGTAAAACCGAACAAGAGCTTAAGGAGGCTGGCGTAAAGTATAAATCCGGCAAGTTTCCCTTCAAAGCCCTCGGTCGTGCTCGTGCCAGTATGGATGTTGAAGGGATGGTTAAAGTCTTATCTGATGCTGAAACCGATGAAATACTCGGGGTGCATATGGTCGGCCCTCGCACAGCAGATATGATTGCTGAAGCCGTTGCTCTGATGGAATTCCGCGCTTCTGCCGAAGATGCAGCACGGATGAGCCATGCTCACCCAACGTACACCGAAGCCTTTAAGGAAGCTGCGCTGGCGGCAACAGGAAACCGGGCATTGCATGTTTAGCTTGTAGTAATGTTGTTTGGTCGTCGAACCCTACTAAAAGACTACCAGGCTACATTTACTGCACCACCACCCTAAGCCCCCGGTGGTCGGAATATCCGGTATCAAACCGTTCAATTTCCTGAACCGTTAAACTCGTGTCGACTAGCAAAAAGTCGATTCGTAGTCCCGGAAGTGGGCCAGTAAAGGTCGTGCCCATACCGAAGCCTTTTTCCGCCCATGCATCACGCAAACGGGGCGTCAGGATTTGTTGGTAAGTATAAGAAGAAGGAACGTCGTTGAAATCGCCTCCTACAATAACCGGATGAGGGCTTTCCCGGACATAGCGGCGAATTGCTTCAGCCTGATTGGCCCTGATGGCGGCTGCCGCGCCGTAGTTGCGCAGCATTGATTCAGCGCGATCGATTTCCTCCGTCACGTCACTGTCTTTACCGATTTCTCCTGCCATCCCACTAATTTGGTTAGATTGAAGGTGCGCGTTGATGATTCTTATTGTACCGAGCTTGGTTTCTACATCGGTTACAAGAAAGCCATTGAAACTTGTTCGTTTGGGGAATTTATCCGCAATGAAAGTTGGTTGGTCGGCGTAAGTCGCTATCGTTTTTATTTTGGGCTGGTGCCTTTTTTCGAGTTCGGAAATTGCTTTTATTTTATCAAAATATGGCTCCTTGTGCCTGTTGTTTCGGGTTTCCTGAAGGAGTAATGCGTCCGGCTTACGGGCACGGAGGAAACGAAACGCAAGTTCGGAATCAACGTTTTCCCAGAGGTCATTTTTATAACCACGTACGTTCGTCGTAATTATGGTGGCTGTCTTCTGGCTTGCCGCGCTGGCCTTTCCTGAGCTAAAGGAAAAAAGCCGGGTGGTGATGGGGAGTGCCGCGATTAGGATAAGACCCGGAAAGATGGCAGCCTTAAGCCACTTTCGGTAGAGGCAAAAGAGAAAGAAAATCAGCGTGAGGAATAATAGGCCGGGCAATAACAAGGCAATAATAGATGGCGGCCACCAAATATCAGGGGGTAAAAATCGGGCAAGGAGGCCAGCTCCGGTAACAAGTGCCAGGAGGCTGCCTAGAAAAGAGATAAGCTTACGGATCAAAATACGCTACTTCTGGTTGGAGGCACGGAAGAGGAAATCTTTCTCTTCTTTGGTCAGGCTGTTATAACCTCGTTCTTTGATCTTGTCCAGGATCGCGTCCAGTTCTTCCTGATGGGTTAACGTTGGGCGGGCGGCATTGTCAGAAGCAGCTTTCCCTTTAGGTGCGGAACCACCAGCTTTGCGCATGAAGGAAGGTCGTTTTTTGGGTCCAGCGGTCTCTTTCACCGAACGGCCACTACGATAGGCAGCGCGCGGACCTGGTTTTTGTTTGTGTTCCTTGCTGGGGGCCAGTAGGTCTGCCCACTTATTCTGAAGCCAACCAAGGAAATTTTGTAGCCCCTGCGTAAGGTCTGTACCGCGACGAAGGTAAAAGGCGAAAAGAATACCCATGATGATGCCACCAATGTGCGCGAAAGTGCCACCGATATTATCGAGTCTGCCGAGACCGATTATTTGTACCATCACCGCGAAAAATACGATGTACTTCAGTCGGATATTGCCGAGGATGAAGAGTCGGATAACGTAGTCGGGGGCAAAGATTCCTGTGGCGGTAAGAATACAGAATACAGCACCACTGGCACCGATAATTAAACTGCCGCCCGCACCGAAGTTTCCGACATTAAAAGCGATAAAATAAGCAAGGAAGCCAGCAATACCCCCAAGAAGATATAAGGGGAGTACCCTGCGATCTCCTAGTAAATCTCCAAAGATGCGACCGAACCAAAACAGGTAGAGCATATTCCACAACAGGTGGAAAAAGCCCTCGTGCAGAAACATATATGAAATGAGTGTCCACGGTCGGGTAAGCATATGCCACCAGTCGCTGGAGCCGGAAATCCATTGCATGAAGGTTCGGAATGCCGAACTTTCAGCGTGGCCAGCTGCGACGGAAAAAATCATCCAAAGGATGTTTACCACCAAAAACACGGCTACATTAACAATGATGATCCTGTTGATCATATTGCCAAAGCTGAATTCGCGGCGGACGTCGTCCCAGATAGATTGTAACATTAATCAAGCGGTTGCGCTTAATAGAAAAGATTTTACGCGGGAATAGTTGTGTCAGGTGGATAGGAAAATTTCAGATATTTGCTTTAAAGTCTTTTGTTTGGCGCGGCCGCGGGTGCAAAGTCAGCATAAAAGCGCAGGGTAAAGCACACCGTTTTTAGCGGTTTACTTCTTCCTTAACCGCCGTAGCACTGCCAGATCCTTAAAGGCTGTACGGGCCTCTTGAGCGGGGTAGCCAAAGTATTCCTTCCCTCCCTCAAGGCTTTTTGAGACGCCGCTTTTTGCCAAAATAATGGTGCGGTCCCCAATCGTTAGGTTTTGCGCAACCCCCACCTGGCCCTGAAACAGGCACCAGTCTCCGACCGTCGTATTACCAGCGATGCCAACTTGGGCAGCGATGATGCAGTGCGTGCCGATGCGGCAGTCATGACCAATCTGTACCTGAGCGTCGAGCTTAGTCCCTCGGCCAATTGTCGTTACCGAAGAGACGCCCCTGGCGATGGTGCAGTTGGGCCCTACTTCTACCTCGCTTTCTAACAGTACGCTGCCCCCGCTTCGCCACGGAATGAAGCCCTCGGCCGTTTTTTTGAAGTAAAAGGCCTCTTCGCCAATCACTGCTCCCGCGCCAACAATGACATTGTCTTTGATGACGACCCCTTCGCCGATGACCGCGTTAGCGTTGATCCGGCAGTTTGCTCCAATAATGGCGTTGGGGCCAACAATCGCTCCGGCGGCAATTCTGGTGCCGGCACCGATTGCGGCTGAAGGGTCTACGCGCTCTGACCATTGTTGCTCGGGCCGCTCGGCTAGTACCAACCCATTATAGACTTTGAACGGCTCGTCGACAACTAAAAGCGCCTTCCCCGAAGGGCAAGGCCGGACCTGGTCAATAAGAATCACGGATGCGGCCGAGCTTAGGGCTACGTCGTAATACTTATGGAAATCTACAAACGTGAGGTCTCCCTGCTCCACGTGGTGAATTTCATTAATCCCGGTAATGGGTAAGTTTCCATCACCGATAAGGGTCGCTTTGATTTGACTTGCGAGTTTGGCTGCGGTGGTGGGGTGGCGGAGGCGCATGGCTTGTGTTTAGTAGGCCCGGCTTCAGCCGGAGCCTTGAAGATTAAATTTTTAAGGCTCCGGCTGACCACCGCAACTACCTGCGAAGCAAACCCAGGCCTATCGTAAAGAATTAGTCTGTATTCACGCCCTTCAACTGATACTTATAGTACGAGACACAAGCTCCAAATACCCAGCCCTCCTTGCCATTCTTCATCTTAATCTTTACCCAGGGAGCTGTAGGCTCAATATCGCCCAGGTCGATGGTGTACAGCGAGTCGGTCACCTCTCCGGCAAACATTACTTCTTCGTAGAGCCCAAGTCGGGCAACCTTGCTGTTCTTGATGCTGGGGCCGGTCCGGACGTTGAGACCGTTGATGGTGGAATACAGTGGCGTGACTCGTTGTACTACAACGTCTGCTGCGGGGACGCGGACCACACTGTCTCCCGGAAGAGGTTGGGTACGAGCTCGGAGTAGGGCTTCGGCGCGGGCTTCGGCTTCAACATCGATCTGGGCCTGAATCTTACGCTCCTGTTCTGCGCGTCGCATGGTGTCGATGTAGGTCTCGCGCGCTTCGCGCTCGGCGATCATGGCGTAGTCTCCGTCGTCCCGGCTACACTGCTGCATCGCCCAGATCAGGAAGATCAGGGTTAGTAGCGACATGATGATGAAGGGGACGAGGCGGGCGTTGTTCGTCTTTTTTGTGGCCATTGGGCTTTGGGGATGGTTTCTTACGGCAAAGATAGTTGTTTGCCGTTAGTGACCCGTCACTATTTAGTGTTGACATTCCACGGGCCTTAAGGTAAGTAAGCTCAGCCTTGTCTGTTTCCTTGTCCATCACCATGCACCTGCGGCCGCGCCAAAAAAAACAAAGAGCGCCGGGCGGAATCCCGCCCGGCGCTCTCAATTTTAAGCGTTGATTCAAACTGAATTCAGCTAAAAAGAGGCGTGGGGTAAACCTTATCATCCACCAGTTTGGTGAAGGCTTCCTGTACGCGGGGCTTATCTTCCTGGTAGGTCACGCCGTACCACTTATCGTCGGTAACGAGCACTTTTACCTCTGCTGCACCGTCTTTGATCATCCCGTCGATGAGTTCGGGGATCAGGTATTCTGCGCGTGGGTTGGCGGTGTTCTCGCGAGCGAATACCGCGAATCCTTCTTCGATGGTTTTGAAGATGGAAGGATGGAATCCCCAGAAGTTCATGGAGACCACGTCGTCGTCCTTCAGGCCGTGGCGGAGGCCATCATCGTCGCCGAGGTAAGTCACGTTGCCGTCGGCACCGCGCTCGATTTTGAGCCGCTCGTTGACGTCCTGAAGCATGTGGTTCTCCGTCACAACGGTTACGCCCCGATTCACGGTACCGTGATCGGAGAGCGTTCGGTGGAGTACGTAGCCACACATGGAGAAGAGCTTGGGAGAAGCTTCGTTGTTCAGGAAATCTGCCATTTTCTGGAAGCCCTTTACGCCGTAGTAGTCGTCAGCATTGATAACGGCGAATGGCTCGTCACAAACGTCTTTGGCAACGAGCATCGCGTGGGTCGTACCCCACGGCTTTTCGCGCTTGGCGTGGTCTACGTCGGCAGGGACGAAGCTGTCCATGCCCTGAAAGGCGTAGGCTACTTCGATCTGGTCGCCGAATTTACCGTCAAATTTTTCCCGGAACGGAGCTTCGATGTCTTTGCGGATAATGAAGACTACTTTGCCAAATCCTGCGCGGATGGCGTCGTAGATGGAGTATTCGATGATGCCCTCTTCACTAGGGCCTACGCCATCAATTTGTTTCAGGCCACCGTAACGGGAGCCCATTCCAGCGGCTAGGATTACTAATGTTGGCTTGGTCATACTTGGATGCTTTGTTTAATGCTAAAGGTAAGTGTGATTGCGCAAAGAACGCCTTTAACCGCCTTTTACGTGTTAATAACCGATTAAATCAGCAGTAAAATGGCCTATTTGTTCGAAACACTCTGCTGAAAACCGAAAGCTTGCAGGTGTGCCCGGCCAGCGGCGAAGCCGTAGCTGCCGGTTAAAACCAGAAATCCGCAAGCGAAAACGAGCCCGATGGCCCACTGAAAAGAATGTTCTAGCGCAGGGTAGAAGTTAGTAATCACCAAAAGATTAATGGTGATAATCAGAGCGGTAATCAAGATGCAAAAGATGAATGCTGCCCGCCCGAATTGAAGCACTCCAACTTGTTGTTTAAACAGTGCCGCTCGCAAAAAACGGACGTAGAGGTCTCGCTCATTATCGATCCTTACCAGTTCGCGGCCGACGTGAATGGCAGTGTCAAAGTCTCGCAGGCGATAAGCCGCAGCGGCTTTGCGGAAGAGCATAAACTGGAAAATATCCTGACTGAATCCATCCACAACCTCAAAGCATTCCCGGATGCTGGCTTCGATAACCAAATCAACCATTAGCTGATGTTGGCGGTAAGCGCCCGTTTGGTACAATGCGTCTACATAATATACGGTTATTTCAAAATGCTCCAGTGCGTCGAGCCTGCCGAGTTCGTCCTCTTTTTCCTCATAGCGTCGGATCACCCGCTGGTAATCGTGGGGGTCGAGATCGCGCAGTTGGCGGTAGATTTGGGAGTAGTGGCGGGGCGTCATTGTAACCTAAAGAACGGGCTTTGGGGGAAGTGGTTGTTCATATGGTTGTCAATTAGTGTCAATACCGCTTGTTAGAGGCTATGTTTTTCAAAAAAACCTTGTCTTGCCAGCGTTTTGGGGCAAGCATTAGCAGGCGAACGAGCCAGGCTCGTTTCTTCATGACTAGCCGGTCTGGCCGAGATTTGTCCTTTTCCAGCATATTTTGGATGATGCCAGCCACAACTGTTGGTTCTACTCCACCGGCTTCAGCAGCGTCGGTATAAGCGTTGAGTTTGTTAAGGATGTAGGAGTAGCGGCTGTTTTCAAAGGCCTTAGTCTGGCTTTTAGCTTTGTGCCAGATTGGAGTCTTTACCGGGCCGGGGGCAACGCTCAGTACGTCGATGCCGAAAGGGGTAAGCTCGCGTCGCATCCCGTCGGTGAGGGCTTCGACGGCAAATTTGCTGGCGGAATAGAGACTCGTGAAAGGAGCGGTTACGTAGCCAGAGACGCTGCTCACGTTGATTATTTTCACGTTGGTCTCGCCCGCTTCGCGGGCGGCATGAAGGAGCGGTAGCGCTTCCTGACTTACGGCTAGATTGCCAAAAACATTTACGTCGAATTGCTTACGGTAATCCTCCTCAGCAATGGTCTCCAACGGGCCGGAGACGGCAATACCTGCATTATTGATTACTGCATGGAGTGGCTTACCTGTGGCCTTGATGGCTGCCATCGCTTTAGCAATACTCGGGCGGTCTGTAACGTCCATAATCAGGGCGCTGAACGCAGGGTGCAAGGCGAGTTTTTCGGCATCGTTAGCCCGGCGAACCGTTCCGTAAACGTGGTGCCCGCTCTTCAGCAATAATTCTGCTGTGGTAGCACCAATGCCGGTGGATACGCCGGTGATTAGAATGTTCATACTCTGATGTTTCTTTGAGTGATTGGTCTTTCAGCTACTAGTTTCTATTTCCTAGTCTCTAACTTTGCGCCCCCAAAGTACAACCCCATGGCTACCCGGAACAAACTGCAGAAATTCGCGGAGATTCTCCAGCTCCCCAACGTCTACGAAAACTTCGACCCCCGCAACCCTGAATTGGTTGGCGAAGGTGGCCTGCCCGTAGAACGCAAGGGCAACTGGGCACAGGGACATTTCGGAAACGATAATCCCATCACACTAGAACTCGCCTGCGGCCGCGGAGAGTACACCGTAGACCTGGCCGGGCAGTACCCCGATCGGAGTTTCATCGGTGTAGACATCAAAGGCGCTCGCATCTGGAAAGGGGCAACCATCGCCATAGAACGCAAGCTGGACAACGCCGCCTTCCTTCGCACCCGCATCGAGATCATCTCCACCTTCTTCGCCCCCGGCGAAGTAGACGAAATCTGGATCACCTTCCCCGATCCCTTCCTCAAGAAAGGGAAAGAAAACCGCCGCCTCACCGCCGCTCGCTACCTGAAGCAGTATCGCCACATTCTGAAGCCGGGAGGACTTGTCCACCTCAAAACCGACAGCCGGGAACTCTACGAATGGACGCAGGAAACCTTCGCTGAGCAACCCGCCGTAGAAGTGCTTTACCACGATCACGATATTTACAGCAAGCCCTTACCCATTCCCGAACTAAGCACTGAGACTTACTACGAAAAATTACACAAGGGCCTGGGAAAGACGATTACCTACACCCAGTTCCGGTTCGAACCAGCGGAGGTAAAGATTATTGGAGGGAAGGGGGTGCCGGGGCAGGAGTTGTAAATTCCTATTATCCGAATAAGCCAACCACTTCTTTAATGATCAAATTCTTCCTTCTGCTTTTCAGAGCTTATTGGCGGCCTTTGAGTTTCAATACCTGCAAGAGCTCTTTTACTTTGAGCATTTCACGATCTTGCCCCGTCTGCAGATAACGGATGTCTTTGTCAACCAGAAAGTCTGGGGTCAAACCGCTTTTGTGTTTTGCTGAATGCGATACAGACCTTTTCATGTATGGTATTTGGAGCACGAATTTTGAATTTGGTAGCGTAATAGAATAGAAGCCTCCTCCGCAAAAGTAACCGCTTGAGCCACCTGTTTCCTGTCCGACAAATGTAACATTGTTATTCCTTCTTAGAAGTGTCGCTAAATTAGCCCCCGCCGAAAATGTTAAGCCTGATGTAATGCAATAAACATCACCAGCGAATTTGTTTTTTGAAATATTCTCTGGCTTATTTTTTGGCCCTTTGTAAATGAAGTCACTATTGTAATTACTCTTGGAATCTATGCCATCCTTGAGCTCAAAAAAAAGGTTCGTTAAGGACTTTACTTTATGTGTTTTGAGAAAAGGGTAGTTGCCTTTGGGGTAGTTTGAATAGCTAGAGACAGCAATTGTATCTCCCAATTTCGTTAAACTTGGACTCATCGCTTCAAACGTTCCTTGGGTCAGATAGGAATACAGGGCGATGGCAAGAATGTTGTCCCCGCCATAATTCTCTCTAAGGTCAAGAATAAGGCGATTAATTTTATTTTTCCTTATTTTCTCAAAACTGTCTTTCAAGAACTTATGAAAATCGATGCCCTTTTCTATCATCAAGCGATATTGAAAGGTGTTGACGGTAAGCAATGCAAAATTGTTGCGCTTGTTCAACTCAAAGACTAGTGGGGTTTTGTCGTATTTGTTAGAGTGGATAATAGCATCGTTGATGCCTT